>CAYMLW010000627.1:0-1501 GCA_964391035.1 uncultured Gemmatimonadaceae bacterium | reverse complement strand
GGCCGCTGGAACACTACGTTCCTGGAGGAGGCCACGTATTCATGCGTGGGCTCTCCAAAAAGACCCTGAGATCCAGCAGAGGCTCGAGAAGAAGCAGAGCAGCGAGGTCCCCGACTTCTCGGGTCAAGCCGCAAGGATGCAGGCCGACCAGCTTTCGGGCACAGGAGAACCCCGGGGGGCCCCGAGAAGCGCGCCGGCGGAGCTCGCGGAGAAGATCGGCAAGAACCTCCGACCGCGAGGCGTTCCGAAGGCTGCTCCCGAAAAGCAGTGGATCGAGTGGGCCCAGCGCCGGCTCACGGCAGAAGGAGCCAAGGAAGGGGCGCCGACAGCCCCCGGATCACAGACCTATCCCGTGACCGGTTCCACGCAGATCCCCGCCGCGGGGCCCGTGTCGGCAACGCTCCACGGGACGAAGAACGATGCTGCGGTCCCTGGCGCGGGCTTCACCGGCCCGATCTCGCCGGCAGGCGCGCTCAGGGAAGGGCTCGAGCCGGCTCCGGCGAGGCGGATCATGGCTCCCCCGGCCGTCGTCGCCACGCCCGTGGGGGAGGACGAGAGGAGAGTCGCCGACCGCTCGCGGGTCGGCGAGGACTCGGCCCCCCATCGAGGACGCGGAGAACCGGTTCGGGCTCCGGACGCGTTTCTCCATGCGAGGATGCCCGCGGCCACGGCGTCCGGTCGGAACGGCAGGCCCTGGCCGATGGATCGAGTTGCCTCCCCGCCGCATGCGAGGCCCACGACGGAGGAGACGGGCTCCATGCGGGGGGGCTTCTTCCCCGAGAACACCCTCTCGGACACGCCGGGAGGCATGCCTTCACCCTTCTATCCGGGCGAGCCCCTGAGCCCGTCGCTTGCCGGGGTGGACGAGCCGACCCTCGAGGAGTACCGACTGCGCGGGGGGCCGGCCGTATCCGTCGCCCCGACTCTCCAATCGGTGGACTCGGACCCGCTCTCGGCTCCCGGCCGGGAGCCGTCGTCGCCGGTGTCTCCCCCCCACCAGGCTGCCTCTTCGGGGGTGGACGGCGGGGTGTCCGGAGTCGAGTCCCCGCCGGTGGCCGGCACCCCTTCCCTCGTGGAGAGGTTCCGTGCACGGTTCGGTGACGTCAGGCCTGCCGGCGGCCTCGGGCCGGAAGCGGGATCCCCGGAGACACAGGGCGCTGGGGCCCCACCCGGAAGCGGGGGAACGAGCAGAGAGGACATCTTTGCCGCACAACTGAGCCACACACTTGCCAGCGCTCGGACCGGGGTGGGAGGTGGAGGCGGCGCACTTTCCGCTGCCGCGCTGGCGAAGGTGCGCGCCGATCAGGCAGCGAAGCGACTGGAGAGAGCAGACACAGACCTGAGATCGGCAGCGAGCGCCCTCAGGGAAACCGCATCAGGGGCCCCTGGATCGAGCGTGCCCTACTTCTCCGGAAGAGAATCTGCCCAGCGCGAGCTGGAACAAGCCCAGACAGGGTGGGTCATGGCACGGCTCGAGGGGGAGGCCGCCCAAGCCGAGCAG
>CAYMLW010000626.1:0-1513 GCA_964391035.1 uncultured Gemmatimonadaceae bacterium | reverse complement strand
GTTCGGGCGATCTCGATGTTGCGGCGATTGCCGGCGCCGCTCCCGACCACCCGTACGCCGGGCACGGTAGCCAGGAGGTCCGTGACGAGTGATGGCTTGCGGGCCTCGATCTCTTCCCGGGTGATATAGTACCCGGAGCCCAGGTGCACCCGCCTGTCGAAGTTCTCGAGGACCGGGCTCCGCTCGCCCCTGCGGCGGGCGAGGACCTCGAGGGGAGCGAGGAGGACGGCTACCGGGTCGAGGCGGATCTCGACGCGGAAGAAATCGTGGTCGTCGAAGTGGAGAACCGGGGTCTGGTTGTCGGCATAGCCGATGCGCGAGGCATAGATGGAGATGGCATCGAGGCGGCTGAGCTGGAGCTCGAACCCGCCCCGGTCATCGGTGGTCGTGTTCGTAATGAACCGGTCATTGCCTGCCCGGACGACCAGGTCCACGGAGGGTACGGGCTCGCCCGTCTGCTCGTCGACTACCCGCCCCTCGATCCGCACCAGGTCGACCTGCGCCCTCCCGGGTTGGACCAGGACGAGGAGCGCGATAATCGGCAGATAGAATCGTCGTAGGGGCATCCTGCAGTATGGTACTGGTTCGTCTACAATATACAACGGTCGAACCGTTGCGTGGGTGACAGCCCGGTCGCCCGGGGCCATTGTCGTGCCCGGATCCGGTGATCTTTCGGGAAACGAGGGAGCATGAACGGCAGGGAGCTGTTGGCGGAAAGCACCGTCGTGGTGCTGAACGAACCTCAGGACCGCGTGAATATCGCGGGCACGATCCGCGCCATGATGAACACCGGGCTGCGGCGGCTCCGGCTCGTCCAGCCCGCGGAGTGGGACGAGTTCCGGATCGAGGGGATCGCCCATGGCTCCGGGATCGTCCGGGACAGGGCCGAGTTCTTCGACACGCTCGAGGAGGCCACCCAAGACGCCGTCGAGGTCATCGGGACCACGGCACGACGCCGGGCCATGCGGCACCAGTGGGAGCACCCCCGGGACGGCGCCGGGGAGATCCTGAAGCTGGCGGCTGGCGGGCATGGGCCCGTGGCCGTGGTATTCGGCCGGGAGGACATCGGCCTGACGAACGAGCAGCTGGACCGCTGCGACCGGATCTGGACCGTCCCTACCGACCCCGAGCGCCCCTCGCTGAACCTCGCCCAGGCGGCGCTCCTGGTCTGCTACGAGCTCTGGCTGGCCGGGCCCGGCAGCGACAAGCCTCTGCCCAGGCCCCGTCGCGACGCGCCCCCGGCCACCACCGCCCACATCGGCGACGTGTTCGAGCACGTCGACCGGCACCTGCGGGCCATCAACTTCTACCGGGGCGGCAAGAACCCGGAGGCCGTGCTCCGGACGCTGCGGGCCATCGTGCGCAGGGCGGGGGTGGACGAGCGCGAGGCCGAGCTGATCCGGGCGATTGCGGCCCGGAGCTGGAAGGAGCTGGAGCGGCGGGGGTAGGCGTCCGGCGTCCAGCGTCCGGGGGCCAGCGTCCAGCGTCCGGGGGCCAGCGTCCAGCGTCCGGC
>CAYMLW010000625.1:0-1518 GCA_964391035.1 uncultured Gemmatimonadaceae bacterium | reverse complement strand
CAATCTACATGAGCGCCGGATGCCAAGCCAGATACATCTAACAGAGTAGTACTAGTGCCGCGGACACGTCTTCGACTGACAGAGAGCCTCGAAACGGTGTCCACGGCACCCATTCGTGCGCGAGATGTGTCAACTTGTTTCTGTAGAAGAGGCTGCCGCGGCTCTCATGGGCCCTGCCTCCCGTTTCCCCGCGCCACCAGCTTCCCTCGGAGCATCCCCATCTGGCAGGTGAACTCGTACTCGTCGGGCTCCGGCGTCAACTCGATGGCCACCTCCTCGCCCTCGGGCAGCGGCTCGGAGATCCCGAAGTCGGGGAACTCGACCCGCTCGCTGCACGCGGCGGTCTCCTGGCGGAGGAACTTGAGCCGGACGGGCTCACCGGCCCGGACCTCGATGCGGTCGGGGTCGTAGCCGCCCTTCACCCGGGGATGGCGGCCTCCTGGACGCCGGCGACCGCGGCGGCCACCGAGGCCTGACTCTCGCTGAGCCAGAAGTACCATGCGATCCAACCGGTGGTCAGCAGTGCGGCGATGTCGACCAGAATCACGTCGGTGCTCATTCATGCCCCCTTCGGCTGATACAGCCGGAGTCGGTTTGCGTTGGTGACCACGGTGACGGAGCTGAAGGCCATGGCCGCGCCCGCCAGGATGGGCGAGAGCAGCAGGCCGAACGCAGGGTAGAGGACCCCGGCCGCCACCGGGATGCCGGCGGTGTTGTAGGCGAACGCGCCGAACAGGTTCTGCTTGATGTTGCGGAACGTGGCCCTGGAGACGTCCATGGCGATCGCGCGGGCCGTCCGCTCGTTGTCGCCGGTGATCATGATGACCTCGAGGCCGAGATCGTGGAGCCGACGGATGGCGGCCACCGAATCGTCCTTGGCCCGGTCGACCACGGCGATCACGCCGGCCACGGCGCCGTCGATGGCCACGTACATGGGTGTCTTGCCCGCGTCCGAGAGCTCACGGACCGTGCGGTCCAGGGAGCCCACCGGCCAGCCCCGATCCTTCATGAGCTTCCGGTTGCCCAGCGTCACGTCCACACCGTCGACGACGGTGGCGATCCCGTGCCCTGCAATGGCCTCGAACGCCGTGGCATCCGAGAGCCCGAGGCCCCGAGCCCGGGCGCCCTCGACAATGGCTTCGCCCAGCGGGTGCTCCGAGCCGCGTTCCGCCGAGGCGGCGTAGCGCAGGACATCGTCCTCCCGGAATCCGGGTGCGGCCACCACATCGGTGAGCTCGGGCTGGCCCTTGGTGATGGTGCCCGTCTTGTCCAGCACCACGGCGTCGAGGGTCCGGGCGGTCTGGAGCGCCGTCCCGTTGCGGATCAGGACGCCCTGCTCTGCGGCCTTGCCCACGCCGACCATGATGGACATGGGCGTGGCCAGCCCCAGCGCGCACGGGCAGGCGATGATCAGGACGGTCATGGCGGTCACCAGCGCGTATGTCAGCCCGGGCGCCGGGCCGATGTTCTCGCATATCCTTTCGGTAGCCTCGGCTTCCGAAGCGATCGCACAGGCTG
>CAYMLW010000624.1:0-1531 GCA_964391035.1 uncultured Gemmatimonadaceae bacterium | reverse complement strand
AAACCCCGGCCGGGACGTTCCCACCCGCGGGTCTCCTACAAGCCTGGCCCAAGATGGGGGCCATCCGGAAGGCGGGGAAGGAAGAAGGCCTTAAGTTGATGCCATTGGCCCGCAGTCCTTCACTTCTGCGCATTCCGAGGGATGTGAACCCCCAGTCCGCTCCAACGTGAACGCCCAGTCCGAAGGAATGTGAACGGTCATTCCGAAGGATCGTGAACGGCCCGCTCCGGGGCCTGAGGAGTTCGGGAGGCGCTCTCCCTGACCGGCTTTCCGGAGCAGGTCGCCCGGGGTCCGCCCGGACCGGCGGCAGAGACTCCCGGAGACTCCCGTTCGCATACCGAATCGCGAGATGGCTTCGTCCGAGGGCCGTTCGACAGGGACAACGGGGATGAGGGAGGGTGCAGGGAGGGGGATTCGGGCGGCGAGAGGCGCGAGGGGGACGGTTCGCCTGCCGGGTACCGGAGGAGCCGAGTTAGAATCCCCTATCCCTCGTTGATCGACTTGGAGAGGTCGGCGGCGGCCGTCAGGAAGCGCCCTCCGCAGACATGGTTCATCCACGATCTCCCGGATCGCCCGCCGGGCTCCGAGATCCTCTCCGGGCTCGGCGAAGAGCCGGACCTCCTTCGTCCGCGACTCCTCGCTCCGCGGGTCCACGACGGTCGCGCGGACCGTCTCTCGGGGCAGGTTCTCCACCCGGAGGCGCTCGTCCCGGAACGGGCCCGGTCCCCCTCGAAGACGAAGGCGGGGCGCTTCGGGAGGCTCTCCGCGGTCTCGAGGATCCGGTCGGCGATGAAGGCCCTGAGCCCCGGCCGGGTCTCGAGCGGCGAGAGGGCGACGCCGACGTTCGTCGCGAGCTCGATCAGACGGTCCGCCTCCGTGGCCGGCCTCCCTTCCCGGATCCCCGGAAACTCGACGCCGAAGCGCCTCTCGAACGTCGCCGCGAGCGCGACGAAGTGCGGCCCGTTCATCTTGAGGGCGTAAGGGTGGCTCTCGGCGCCGGTGAGCGGCTCCCCGAAGCCCGGGACCCGGCCCTTCGGACGCCGCCGGCCACCAGCCCTTCTGCGTGGGCCCCACGAGGATCATGGGCCGGCGGTCCTCCTCCGGCCACTCCTCCATCACCAAAAGGGCCGCCGTCACCAGGTCGAGGTCGTTCCCGTCCTCGATGGAGAGGACGTTCCAGCCGTAGCTCGCCCACTGCCGGGCGAGGTCGTAGCCCTCGTACTCCCGGTGCACCACGCCGCCGACGAGCTCGTCGTCGATCCCGGCGTTGTTCATCGAGAGCAGGATGCGGAGCCGCTTCCCAACCCGCTGGGCGATGGCCGCAGTCTTCAGCTCCTGGGCGTGGCCCTCCGTCATGGCGAGCTCGCCGTCGACCGCGAGGACCTTGGGCCCCGGCCTCGCCCCCACGAGGTCCCAGAAGTGGGCCTTCCCCGCCGCGGTGGAGATGCCGATCCAGGAGGACCCCCGTTCACGTCGTTCGTCACGTCCGTCGTCTCGGAGTGGCCGGCGAGGGCCTGGATACCCCGGAGCC
>CAYMLW010000623.1:0-1536 GCA_964391035.1 uncultured Gemmatimonadaceae bacterium | reverse complement strand
GCCCTCGACGGCGAGCCCGGCGTCCACACCAAGCGCTTCTCCGGCCGCGACGACCTCGAGGGCGCCGAGCTCGACGACGCGAACAACGACCTCCTCCTCGAACGACTGGCCGACGTGGCCGACGAGGGCAGGGGGGCGCGGTACGTCTGCTGCGCCGTCGTCGCCTGGCCCGACGGCCGCAGCCTCGCCGCCATGGGGACCGTCAAAGGGAGGATCGCCCGGGATCGCCGGGGCCACAACGGGTTCGGCTACGATCCCCTCTTCCACGTCCCGGCCCTGGGCGCCCGCTTCGCCGAGGTCCCCGCCGGCCGGAAGAACGAGATCAGCCACCGGGCCCGGGCCTTCCGGGCGCTGGCCGCTGCCCTGGATGCCTCGCCCTGGCCCCTCGACTGATACGAACCCGTCGCTACTCGTCGGCCCGGACCACGGCATAGGGCGCCAGGTCCGTGTAGCGGCGGCTGTTCAGGAAGCGCCGGGCGGCGGACGCGTTGATCTCGGCCGCCGCCAACAGCAGCTGGCGGGCCCGCCCCGTCTCGCCGAGGGCCACCCGCGTCCAGGCCATCAGGTCCAAGACCTCCAGGCTCTGTCCGGCCTCGGCCACATTCGCCGACCCGAGGATCGACCGGGCCCGGTCTCCCTCACCCGACCGGGCCAGCACCACCGCCTGGAGAAGACGGAACCGGGCCGCCAGCACGCGACCCTGCGCGCCGTCCGGTGCCTTCGCGATCCCCTCCTGGACCAGCGCTTCCCCGGCCTCGCCGGCCCACGGCCCCATCCACGCCAGCCGGGAGAGGTCGCAGTACGGCCCGATCCAGTGGTCCGGATTCTGATCGCGCGCTTCCTGGCACCAACGCGCGGCGCTCTCGTCGTCCCCCAACTCCAGCGCGTTCGTGAACAACCGGACCAGGATGTCCATCGACACCGTCAGCGCGTGGTCCGTGGCGTACGCCTTCCGCGCGCGCTGATAAGCCAGCGCGTGCTCGCCCCGCTGCTCCGCCAGCACGCTCAGCACGTCCCACGCCCCCGGTACATCCGCGTCCAGCCGTACCGCACGCTCCAGGCCCCGCTCCGCCGCGGCGAAATACGACGCTTTCGACTCCGGATCCTGCGTGGTCAACCCCGCCCTGTGCAGCAAGATCCCCTGCACCTCCAGTGCGCGGGCACCGGGGCTCAGCGAGACGGCAGCCTCGGCGTGATCGAGACCCCGCAGGAGGGTCCTGTGAGCCTGCCCGAGATCCTGGTGAGGTGGCAACACGTACAGCCACGCCATCGCCAGCGCCACCTCCGCCCGTCGCGCCCGCGGCTCGACCCAGCCCGGCGCGATCTCGGTGGCCTGGACCAGCAGCGAGTCCACCGCCGCGAAGCTCGTCAGCGCCGCCTCGCGCACGCCCCGACGACGCAGCCCCCGCGCCGCCTTGAGCTCCTCCGCCGCCAGACGCACCGCCTCCAGCGCCTTCGGAGGGATCCGCTCGGCCGCTAGCCCCAATACTCTTGCATTAAGCATGGAAGAGCACCCGGACCTTCGGGGAGCGGCGC
>CAYMLW010000622.1:0-1539 GCA_964391035.1 uncultured Gemmatimonadaceae bacterium | reverse complement strand
ATCAGAACGCCTCGGCCGACGACGGATCCTGAACGGCGCCTTCGTCCTGCTCGCCCTCCTCCTTCCCGACCTCGTCGGCGCCCAGGTGGGGGCGGTCGAGTCCGCGCCGCCGGAGCTGGCCGGCCTCGAGGCGTACATCGAGGAGGTGCGCCCGGCGTGGAACGTGCCGGGGCTGGCCGTGGCCGTGATCCGGAACGACTCGGTCATCTTCGAGGCCGGGTTCGGGGAACGGGCGATCGGGTCCGGCGCCCCCGTCGATGAGCACACGCTGTTCGCCATCGCGTCGACCACGAAGGCCATGACCGTGGCCGGCCTGGGCATGCTGGTGGACGAGGGCGAGCTCGACTGGGACGACCGGGTCGCCGAGCACCTGCCGGCATTCGAGCTCGCGGACCCGTACGTGAGCCACGGCATCACGATCCGGGACCTGCTCACCCACCGGACCGGTGTCTCTAGGAACGACAACGTCTGGTACGCCGCGCCCTTCGACCGTGACGAGATCGTGCGCCGGGCCCGGTTCCTGTCCCAGGCCCGCGGGTTCCGGTACGGCTACGGCTACAACAACATCATGTACATGGTGGCCGGGGAAGTGCTCGCGACCGCGGCCGGGATGCCCTGGGCCACATTCCTGGAACAGCGCCTCTTCGAGCCCCTGGGTATGGAGCGGACCACGCCGCGGATGTCGGTGGTCCGGGAGCGGGAGAACGTAGCGGCGTCGCATACCTGGGAGGGCGGGCAGGTCGTGGCCGCGCCCCACCGTGAGTACGACGCCCTGGGCCCGGCCGGTTCGGTCTTCTCCAGTGCCCACGAGATGGCCCAGTGGGTGCGGCTGCACCTCGAGCACGGCGTGTACGAGGGCCGGCGCCTCCTGGACTCCGCCACCATCGCGGAGATGCACGAGCCGCAGGTGGTCATCGGGATCGACAGTGTCCGGCAGCGGATGATCCCGTCGAATCACTTCCGGGCGTACGGGCTGGGCTGGCGGCTCGAGGACTACAACGGCCGGAAGATCGTCCAGCACACCGGATCGCTGAATTACATGCGGACGCAGGTCGGACTGATCCCGGAGGAGGGGATCGGGTTCGTCGCCATCGCGAATCTGACGTCGAGCGAGCTGCAGACGGCGCTCATGTACCGGGTCTTCGACGCGCTGCTCGGGCTGCCGGAGAAGGACTGGAGCGCGCTGTACCTGGAGCTCGACCGGCGGGGCGCCGAGCGCTCGGACGAGCGGGCGGAGGAGGAGGCCGAGGGCCGCATCCCGGGGACCCGTCCGTCACTCGACCTCGAGGCGTTCGCCGGCACGTACACCGACAGTCTGTACGGCGAGGTCCGGGTCGAGCTGGAGGGCGACGGGCTCGTGCTTCGCTACTCGTACGACCACATCGCGGATCTGGAGCACTGGCACCACGACACCTTCCGCGGGGACTGGCGGTGGGCGGGCTATGGCCACGACTTCGTCACGTTCAGGGTCGACCCACGGGGCCGGGTCGACGCCCTCGAACTGGAGGGCTTCACCACGTTCGACCGGGTCCGGGGGCA
>CAYMLW010000621.1:0-1545 GCA_964391035.1 uncultured Gemmatimonadaceae bacterium | reverse complement strand
GCGTCCGCAGCTCGTGGCTCATGTTCGCCAGGAACTGGCTCTTCGCCGCGTTCGCCTCCTCGGCTTCCCGGCGCGCCTGCAGCAGCTCGGAGACGTCGTGGTAGAGCGCCATCATCCCGACGGGCTCGCCCCCCGCCTCGACCCGCACGGCCAGCAGCTCGACCTCGACCGTGCTCCCGTCCTTGCGGGTACGCTCGGCCACGCCCCGGGTGACCTGCCGCCGCGCCTCCCTCGTGTACCTTACCGCTTCCGCCCGTTGCGCTGCCGTCGTGATCAGCTCGTCCAGGTTGCCGCCGATCACCTCTTCGAGCCTGTAGCCGAAGAGCTTCTCGAACGCCGGGTTCGCCGCCACGATGTTCTCGTCCAGGTCCAGCGTGACGATGGCGACGGGGCTGTTGCGCATGACCGAGCCGAAGTACTCCCGCTCCCGGAGCGCGCTGTCGTAGAGCCGGGCGTTCTCGATGGCGATGGCCGCCTGCTGGCCGAACAGGTTGAGCAGCCGGAGGTCGGCGTTGGAGAAGGCCAGTGTCTCGTCCTCGTGCCAGACATTGATCGAGCCGACCGGCCGGCCCCCGATCCGCAGCGGCACGACCAGCGCGGCCCGTGCATCGATCTCCGTGTACTGGTCCGAGCGGCCGTTCCACGTCCGGTAGTCCGGGATGTTCATCATCTCGCCGGTCTCGACCACGTGCCCCATGGCGCCCTCGCCGTAGGCCAGCCTGGTCCCGATCGAGCTCTCTTCCATGTTGTAGTTCGAGACGATGACCAGCTCGGCGGCGTCCTCGTCGTACGTGGCCAGCTCTCCGCCCGCGGCCCCCAGCAGCTCCACCGATCGCTCCAGCACGGCGTCGAGCAGCGGCGAGAGCTCGAGCTCGGCGGACAGGTCGGCGATGGTGGCGAGGAGCGCGGTCTGCTCGTCCGCCCGGCGCCGCTCAGCGGCCAGGAGCCGGCTCCGCCCGATCCCGACGCCCGCGTGCTGGGCGGCGGCCGTCAGGATCTCGAAGTCCGCCGGGCCGAACGCCTCGGGAACCGCGCTCTCCACCACGAGCACGCCGATGGGATCGTCGCCGTCCAGGATGGGCACATCCACCTCCGAGCCCGTTCCCAGCCCCGGGACGTACTCCGGGTCCTCCGCCACCCGCGGCGTGAAGCAGAGATTCCGGTCCCGGATGGCACGGCCCGAGATGCCGCTGTGGGCCGGGAGCCGCATCCCCTGCGGGATGTCGCTCCAGCCCACGCTCGCACGGAGCACCCGCTCTCCCGTTGCCGGATCCAGCAGGAACACGCCGACGAAGTTGTAGCCCAGTGCGTCGTCCCGGAGCCCGTCCACCACGCTCTGGCAGATTTCCGCCTCGTCCCGCGCCGCTGCGATGCCCGTGCTCAGCCGCAGCAGCGCCGATTGCCGGCGCTCGACCGCGGATTCCGGGGACGGGACGTTCGGGCGCGGGCTCATTCCCGTCCACCCTGGGCGGGCGCTTGCCGGTCGCCCTCGGCGAGTGCGAGACGGAGGTGCTGGACGAGGTCGTCCGGGCCGATGGCGGACTT
>CAYMLW010000620.1:0-1560 GCA_964391035.1 uncultured Gemmatimonadaceae bacterium | reverse complement strand
ACCGGGGGCTCCGCGGCGGCGCGCGTTCCGGCCGGAAAGGTCGCATTGCGATGACTCGAGCCCAACCCGATGATGTCGGCTGACGCGACGAACGCTCCACCCCCATCCGGCAGGAATGGCAGCGGGGCGGGGGAGGGGGGGCGAGGGGTGGTCGTGGTCCGGGACCCGTTGTGGGGCACGATCGAGCTGGGGCCGGCGGCCCGGGGGGTGGTGGACTCGGCGGCGTTCCAGCGACTCCGCTACATCCGACAGCTCGGGCTGGCCCACCTCGTCTATCCCGGGGCCCACCATTCCCGGTTCGACCATGCCCTGGGCGTGCATCACCTCATCCAGCGGGCGATCGAGGGACTGGCGGAGCGTGGCCAACTCGAGGGCGTGGACCCGGAGGAGCGCCGCCTCGTCCCGCTCGCCGGGCTCCTCCACGATGTAGGCCACTACCCGTTCTCGCATGCGCTGGAGGAGCTCGATGAGCCGATGATCCCCGGTCACCACGAGTCGCTGACCGGGCGGTTCCTCCGGGATCCGGATGTGGGGCGGTCACTGGAGGGAGTGGCTCGGGACGGCCCGGCCCGGGTGGAGGCGCTGATCCGGGGGCGGAGCGCGTCGCCGCTCCAGGGGCTGGTCAGCGGGAGCCTGGACCTGGACAAGGTCGAGTACCTCAAGCGGGACGCCCGATTCTGCGGTGTGCCGTACGGCGAAGTGGATGTGGACCGCCTGCTGAACGGGCTGATGGTGCTGGAGCCACCGGAGGGCGGGCCCCGGGAGGTCGGCGTGCACGAGAAGGGCGTGGCGGCGCTGGAGTCGCTGCTGTTCTCGAAGTACCAGATGTTCCGCAACGTTTACTGGCATCACGCGGTGCGCGCGGGGACCGTGCTCTACAAGCGGATCGTCTTCGACGCGCTGGGCACGGGCCTGATCGAGGCGGACGAACTCGTCGGGAAGACGGACGAGGCGCTGCTGTTCCTGCTGGCGGAGCGTGCGGAGGAGCGGGCCGTCGAGGGTGCGGCCACGGTTGCCCGGATGGTCGATGCGCTCCAGCGGAGGCGATTGCCGAAGCGGGCCGCCGAGGTGGTGGCGGCGGAGGTGGCGGGAGAGGAAGGCGCCTGGCTCGGGAGCGACGGCTCCATGAAGCGACGCGTCGAGGAGCGGATCGCGGCGGAGCTCGGTCTGTCGGCGGGCTCGGTGTTCCTCGACTATCCCACCAAGCCGGGCATGTTCCAGCTCGACCTGCTCGTCCAGCGCCGCGTGGGTGAGGTGATCCGGCTCGGACCCGGGGGACGCGCCGGCATGATCGGGCTCCCGCGGGTGGCCGACGCGCTGTACCACACGGCGCGGGTGCTGCGCCTGTTCACACTGGAGCAGCGAGTGGTCGTCGACCCCGACCAGCTCGCTCGCCTCGCCGCCTGGCCCGACGCGGAAGTCCAGGACCGGCTGGAGCGCGGGGACGGGTTGTTGGGCTGACGGCTGGCGGCTGACGGCTGGCGGCTGACGGCTGGCGGCTGACGGCTGGCGGCTGGCGGCTGGCGGCGCGGACCGTGACGGGTCCGGTGGGGCTATCCC
>CAYMLW010000619.1:0-1573 GCA_964391035.1 uncultured Gemmatimonadaceae bacterium | reverse complement strand
GTGAACCCCTCCACGTGGCCGCTGGCCACCCAGACCTCGGGGTTCATCAGGATCGCCGCGTCCAGCCCCTCGATGTCGTCCCGCTCGTGGACCATCGAGCGCCACCAGAGCGCCTTGATATTGTTCTTCAGCTCCACGCCCAGGGGGCCGTAGTCCCACACCGAGCCGGTCCCGCCGTAGATCTCGGAGGACTGGAACACGTAGCCCCGCCGCTTGCACAGCGAGACGAGCTTGTCCATCAGATCGTTGTTCGTATTGGTCATGAGGCGGCTGAAACTATGGGCGGCGGTGCCGGGCCAGCAACCCGCCGAGGGACTCCGAGACGGCCCGTGCGATCCCGTCCTCGTCCAGCTCCCCGGTCGGACCGGTCAACAGGGTCACGCCCTCCGGCGGGTCGCCCTCCGAACGGCCCGCCACCAGCAGCACCGGCACGCCCGCCTTCCGGGCTCGACGGACCACCTCCCCCGTGGCCTTGCCCATCGGCGACTGGGCGTCCCACTGCCCCTCGCCCGTCACGACCACATCAGCGGACTCGAGCAGCGCGTCGAAGCCCACGAGGTCCAGGACCCAGTCCGCGCCCCGGTGGGGCGGCGCGTCCAGGAACGCCGCGAACGCCGCGCCCAGCCCGCCCGCCGCGCCGCCCCCCGGGAGATCGGCCACGTCCCGGCCGAGCTCGTCCTGGACGACCCGGGCCCACTGCTCGAGGCCCCGCTCCAGCCGCTGCACCGTTTCCCGGTCGGCCCCCTTCTGCGGCGCGAAGACGGGCGCCGCGCCCTGTCGCCCGAGAAGCGGGTTCCCGACATCCGCCAGGACCAGGAGCGGGGGCAGGGCCGGCGGCTCCTCCGGCGGGACGATCCGGCTCAGTCGGGAGAGTCCGCCTCCCCCCGGGGGGATGGGGTCCCCGTCGTCGTCCAGGAGCTCCCAGCCGAGGGCGGTGACGAGGCCGGCCCCCGCGTCCACCGTGGCGGACCCGCCGAGCCCCACGACCAGACGATCGTCCGGGCCGGCCATGGCGCCCGCTTGCAGCAGCAGCTCGCCCACGCCGCGTGTGTCCGTGCGCAGCGGATCCCTCAGCGGCCGGGGCACCAGGTGCAGTCCACACGCCTCCGCCGTCTCCACCACGACCCGGCCGTCCTGGACGAGATAGCGGGCGGTCACGGAGGTGCCGAGCGGTCCGGGCACCCGCGCGCCCCGCCCCTTGCCCCCGCCAGCCGCCTCGAGGGCGTCCAGGAGCCCGTTGCCGCCGTCGGAGAGGGGCCGGACCTCGATCGCGTCGTCGGTCACGGCCCGGGCGCCGCCGACCATGGCATGGGCCACGGCCGTGGCGCTGAGCGTGCCCTTGAATGCGGTGGGACTGACGAGGATCATGATGGTGCGTTGCGGGGGAAACGAATGGGCGTACAGGGTCCCGCGACCATCCGACGGCGGCGCGGCTCTCGTGCCCTGCTCAGCTGTGGTGGCGTGTGTGCTCGCGTTCCGGCGGGGGCGCAGTCCGGGTCTCGATCCGGAACAGGCCCAGGTGCCGCGCCATGAGGACGTAACTGGCCCATACCACCACGCCGCCGAACGCGAT
>CAYMLW010000618.1:0-1580 GCA_964391035.1 uncultured Gemmatimonadaceae bacterium | reverse complement strand
AACCAGGGGCCCTTCCCGATGCCCGCGCCCAAGACCTTCCGCCTCCCGCACGGCACCGTCCGCACGCCTGCGTTCATGCCGGTCGGCACCCAGGCCACCGTCAAGACGCTGACGCCGACGGAGGTTCGGGACGCCGGCGCGGAGATGATCCTGGCGAACACGTACCATCTCTTCCTGCGTCCGGGTCACGACGTCGTCCGGGAGCTGGGCGGGCTTCACCGGTTCATGCGCTGGGAGGGTCCGATCCTGACGGACTCGGGCGGCTACCAGGTCTTCAGCCTGGCGGACATCAACGAGGTCCGTGAGGACGGCGTGGTGTTCCAGAGCCATATCGACGGTTCCCGACACCTGTTCACGCCGGAGCGGGTGATGGAGGTCCAGGCGAGGCTGGGCGCGGACGTGGCCATGGCCTTCGACGAGTGCCCGCCGGGGCAGGCGGACCGGGGGCTGGCGGAGTCGGCGCACGAGCGGACGCTGCGCTGGCTGGAGCGGAGTCGTCGTCGCCATGACGAGCTGTGTGACGACGGCACCGCTTCCGACCAGACGCTCTTCCCGATCCTCCAGGGGGCCACCTTCGTCGACCTGCGGCGGGACGCGGCCCGGCGGGTGGCGGAGCTCGGGGACTGGGACGGGCTGGCCATCGGCGGGCTCAGCGTCGGCGAGCCGAAGCCGGTGATGATGGAGATCCTCGAGGAGCTGGCGCCGGCGTTGCCCCGGGCGCTGCCGCGCTATCTCATGGGTGTCGGCTACCCGGACGACCTGCTGGAGTCGATCCGCCGCGGCTACGACCTGTTCGACTGCGTAGCCCCGACCCGGAACGGCCGGAACGGCACCGCCTGGGTCGAGGCCGACGGCCAGGTCAACATCAAGGCGGCACGTTACAAGCTGGACGACGGGCCCCTGGATCTCGACTGTGACTGCACGACCTGCCGCGGCTACAGCCGGGCCTACATCCGGCACCTGTTCGTGGCCGGCGAGGTCCTCGGGCTGAGGCTGTTGAGCGTGCACAACATCCGCTTCCTGGTCCGCCTCGCCGGGGTGGCGCGCGAACGGATCGGGGACGGTACATTCATGTCCTGGAGCGAAGACTGGCTCGACCGCTATCGCGCGGCACGGGCCGAAACGAAGGAGAGGTCGACTTGACTGCGAGCATCGCGTTACTGGCCATCGCGGCATCGCCCGAGGGCGGGCAGACGTCGCTCATGCCCATGATCATCATGTGGACGGCGATCATCGCCATCTTCTACTTCCTGCTGATCCGGCCCCAGAAGAAGGCCCAGGAGAAGCACAAGCAGATGGTGCAGTCGCTCGAGAAGGGGAACGAGGTGATGACGGAGGGTGGCATCATCGGCACCGTGATCCACCTGAAAGAGGACCGCATCACCATCAAGACGGCCAATGACACCCGCCTCGAGGTGGCACGCGGGAAGGTCGCCCGGGTATTCAACGGAGAGAGCTAGTGTTCCGATGCCGAAGTCCCGTATACACCGAGAACGCGGAAGCGCTCGCCTCGGTAGGCGCGAGTGGGGAGGCATAGCAGCGCTATGGCGACCCCGAGCAACGCCGCGAGGCGGGATGCA
>CAYMLW010000617.1:0-1581 GCA_964391035.1 uncultured Gemmatimonadaceae bacterium | reverse complement strand
AGGACGATCGGGCCGCGGGCCAGATCCCCGAGGAGGACCGGGACTATTACCTGGAACGGCTCTATCCGAGCTTCGGCAATCTCACGCCCCGGGACATCGCGTCCCGACGGGCCAAGGAGGCGGTCGACGAGGGCCGGGGCGTCGGGGAGATGAAGAACGGCGTCTACCTGGACTTCCGGGACGCCATCGACCGGCTGGGCGCGGACACGATCGAGCCCCGGTACGGCAACCTCTTCGAGATGTACGAGAAGATCACGGGAGAGAACCCGTACCAGGTGCCGATGCGGATCTACCCGGCGCCCCACTACACGATGGGCGGGCTCTGGGTCGACTACAACCTGGAGAGCACCATCCCCGGCCTGTTCGTGGGCGGGGAGGCCAACTTCAGCGACCACGGGGCGAACCGGCTCGGGGCGAGTGCCCTCATGCAGGGCCTCGCCGACGGCTACTTCGTCCTGCCCGCCACGGTCAGCGACTTCCTGGCCCGGGCCGGCCACGCCGACGGCGGCGAGGACCACCCGGCGGTGAAGGAGGCCGTGGAGTCGGTGAAGGAGAAGACGGGCCGGCTGCTGGCGGTCGACGGCGAGCGTACGGTCGACGACTTTCACCGGGAGCTCGGGCAGCTCATGTGGGACCACGTGGGCATGGCCCGCAGCGAGGAAGGCCTCCGCGAGGCGCTCCAGAAGATCCCGGAGCTCCGGGAGCGGTTCTGGCGCGAGGTCCGGGTGCCTGGTAGCGCCGAGACGCTGAACCAGTCGTTGGAGAAGGCTGGCCGCGTGGCCGATTTCCTCGAGTTCGGGGAGGTCATGGCCCACGACGCGCTGGATCGGGACGAGTCGTGCGGGGCCCACTATCGGGTCGAGCACACCACCGAGGAGGGGGAAGCCAAGCGCGACGACGAGGAGTACTCCTACGTCTCGGTCTGGGAGTACGACGGCGTGGGCAAACCGCCACGGCTCCACAAAGAGCCGCTGGAGTTCGAGTACGTCACGCCCTCGCAGCGGTCGTACAAGTGAGGGGGGGATCGGAATGCGACTGACACTACATATCTGGCGCCAGCCATCCCGCACGGCGAAGGGGCGGTTCGAGCGCTATGAGCTCGATGACGTCTCCGCCGCCATGTCGTTCCTGGAGATGCTCGACGTGCTGAACGAGGAGCTGATCCGGGAGGGGAAGGACCCGGTGGCCTTCGACCACGACTGCCGCGAGGGGATCTGCGGGACGTGCGGGATGATGATCAATGGCATCGCCCACGGACCGTGGAAGGAGACGACCGCGTGTCAGCTCCACATGCGGGCCTTCGAGGACGGCGATGAAGTCTGGATCGAGCCGTGGCGGGCCGACGGCTTCCCGGTGATCAAGGATCTGATTGTGGACCGGTCGGCGCTCGACCGGATCATCCAGGCCGGCGGCTACATCTCCATCCGGACCGGCTCGGCGCCCGACGCCAATGCGATCCCGGTGCCGAAGGACAACGCCGAGATGGCGTTCGACGCCGCCACGTGCATCGGCTGCGGCGCGTGCGTGGCGGCGTGCCCGAACGCGTCCGCCATGCTCTTCACGGCCGCCAAGGTGAGCCAC
>CAYMLW010000616.1:0-1595 GCA_964391035.1 uncultured Gemmatimonadaceae bacterium | reverse complement strand
CCTACGCGTACGTCCGGTCGGACACGCAAAACGCCCTGTCATGCGTCCGGCCCGGCGGCGTCATAGCCTGGCACGACTACGGTCGGCTCGAGCAGGACGGCGTCACCCGCTGGCTGCACGAGCTGGCCCGTGAGCGAGAGATCTACGCCGTGCCCAACGGCTCCCTTGCCTTCCATGTGGTGCCCCGATGACCGATCGAGAGAAAGCGGCCGACCCTTCGACGGACAGCGCCCGAGGGTTCCGATGGCCGGGCGGGTGGACGGCCGCCGCGATCTACCTCGGCCTCGCTGTCGTGTACTTCCTGCCCGCCTTCGCGGTGGGACGCCACATCTACGGCAGTGACTACCTGGCCGGCGCGTATTTCGCCCACGACTTCATCTCCGAGCGATTCGCGGCGGGCGCCTTGCCGAAGTGGGTGCCGTACCTGTACGGCGGACTACCGCTCTTCGCGAATCCGGGCAGCGCGTTCTACCCGTTCCGGTTCCTGGCCGACCTGGTCTTTCCGACCTCCCGGATCTTCCCCTCGATGTACGTGATCCAGTTCACGATCGCAGGCGTCGGGATGTACTGGCTGAGCCGGGAGCTGGGTGCCCGGCGCTGGGTGGCCTTCGCAGCGGGCCTCGCCTTCCAGTTCACCGGCCTGACCATGTCGTTCGTCCTGGCGGGGCACGACGGCCGGATCATCGTGGCGACCTTCGCGCCCCTGTTCCTCTTCTTTCTGCACCGGGGCGTCCGGACGGGGCGCTGGGTATTTTTCGGCGGCATGGCCGGCGTGCTCGGGACGTCGCTCCTGTCCTTCCAGATCCAGAGCAACTACTACCTGCTCCTGGCCGGCGCGGCCTGGGCAGCCTTCCTGCTGGCCCGCCAGCGGAAACGTCTGAGCGGCGGCGCGCTGGCGACGCGGACCGCCCTCGGGCTCGCCGCCGTGGCCCTGGCCTTCGGCATGGCCGCGGTCAATTTCCTTCCGTTCCTCGACTACGTGGACGCCTCCCCGCGGGGCGGCCCCGGCCGGGGCTACGAGTATGCCACGAGCTGGTCGATGCCGCCGGCGGAGATCTCCGGGCTGGCCCTCCCCGAAGCCGCCGGGGTTCTCGAGCACTACCGGGGCGACAACCCGTTCAAGCTCCACACGGAGTACGTCGGCGCCATCGTCATCCTGCTGACCCTGGTCGGCGCGTGGGTGGCCCGGCGGGACCCCCGGTGGTGGTTCTTCGCGCTTCTGGCCCTCATCGCCCTCAGTATCTCGTTCGGGGGGTACACCCCGCTATACCGGCTCTACTACGCGGCCCTGCCGGGGACGAGCAGGTTCCGGGCCCCTTCCATCGCGTTCTTCCTGGTATCGACCTCCCTGGCCATCATGGCGGCCCTCGCCCTCGAACGCCTCGCCGCGCTCCGGTCGGCCGTCCAGACGGGAGCCGCCGGCCCCGGGACCGCTAGGGGCAACCGCGACGATGGCCACCCGGCCGCCGAGCTCCGGGCGGTCGCCTGGATCCTCGCCGGGGCCGCTGGACTCGCCCTCGTGGTTGTGCTCGCCTTTGCCGGCCAGGCGGGCGTGGACGCTCGGGGACAGGCGCTGGCCCGGGGCGTCTTCCGGC
>CAYMLW010000615.1:0-1599 GCA_964391035.1 uncultured Gemmatimonadaceae bacterium | reverse complement strand
CGGCGGCGAGTTTCCGCGGCCTCGTCGGTGCGGCCCCGGGCGTCGAGGATCCGGGCCCGCAGCAGGTGGGCCTCCCGGGCCACGGGGGAGTCGGGGAAGCTGCGGACGGAGCGGGTGAGGAGCGCGAGGGCCCGATCGAGGTCCCGGTCCGGCGGGTCCATCAGGCGTCGGGCCTCGAGGTAGTCGTCGCGCCAGTGGAGGGCGACGTCGCTCATCCGCTCGGCCTCCTGCGCCGCCTCGAACGGGGGCAGTGGCTCGATGCCTTCCTCCGGGAGCACCGGCGGGATCGGCGCGGAGAAGAACTCCACGAGGGCCTCGACGTACGCCTCCGCCTCCCGCCGGTTGTGGGCCGGCTCCCGCAGCCGCTCCTCCTCCGCCGGGTTGGTGAAGAAGCTCGCCTCGCCGATGACGCCGGGGATGCCGTAGGAGTGGCGCAGCACGGCGGTGCCCGAGCCGGGGAAGATGACGCGGTCCGAGACCACGGTCGGCTCGACCTCGTCGTCGAACAGCTTCCGGGCCAGCCGATTCGCCACGATCCGCCCCAGCCGCACGCTGGCCCGGTTCCGGGACGCGTAGCCGTGGTAGTAGACGATGGGGAAGTTGACCGCCGGGTCCGCCGTGGCGTTGTGGTGGATCGAGACGAAGACATCCGCGTCCACCTCCCGGGCCAGGTCGGCCCGTGCCTTGAGCCCGACCGCCACGTCCTCCTCCCGGGTCAGCACGACCCGGGCCCCGCGGGCCTCGAGCAGCGTCCGCAGCAGCTTCGCGACCCGCAGGTCGATCCACTCCTCCCGCTCGCCCGTGGGGCCGACCCGGAAGCTGTCGGTGGCGGCGGTCCCGCCGTGGCCGGCATCGACGACGATGGTCCGGCCCTGGAGCGGCCCGGAGGTCGCGGTGCAGGCGGCGAGGCCCAGGACCAGGATCGGAGCGAGTGCGGCGAGGATCGGTCTGGTCATGCGGCGGCTCCCGTGGGCGGGCACGACACGCGCCTCCCGTTACGGCACCGTGAGCGGTAGCCGGACCTCCGTCGTCTCCCAGCGGAGCACGAGGTCGGCGCCGGTGGCGTGGGTCTCGAAGTCGAGGGTGAGCTGGTGGACCGGCTCATCGAACGTCGACGCGGCCACCTCCACCACCAGCGCGTCCCGGTCCGGGTCGTAGACGTCGGGTGTGAACCGTCCGTCGTCCGACAGGCGTCCGGTCCCGTCGAGCCCGAGCTGCGGACTGAAGTGGAAGGTCCAGCGGTCGGGGCCGGGCTCGGTGAAGATGGCGTACGTGCCGGCGTCGAGCCGCTCGCCGGCCACCCGGAGCGGGCCGGTGGTCGTGAGCTCCGTCGCCTCGTTCGCGCCCGTCCGCCAGATCCGGCCGTAGGGGACCAGGGGCGGCGAAGTGTCATTGGGCTCGGCGAAGATGACCCGGCCGCGCACGTACGGCCGGCCGTAGGTCACCTTCACGTACGTGTCGCCCATGTGGGTCGCGGCGATCCCGATGGGGCTGGGGCGCCGCGACGGGTGGAGGTCCTGCGCCGCGGCCTCGGCGGCGGTCATGGCGCCGAACAGGATGAGGGCGAGGGTCGGAAGCGATCGCGAGACGGGTCGTTGC
>CAYMLW010000614.1:0-1599 GCA_964391035.1 uncultured Gemmatimonadaceae bacterium | reverse complement strand
CCCTCGAGAAGCCGGATGTCGAACGGATCACCCGTACATTCGTCGAACGGATCCACCAGTTCATCGGACCCAACGAGGACATCCCGGCACCCGACGTGAACACCGACGCCCAGGTGATGGCCTGGATCGTCGACGAGTACGCGAAGTTCCGGGGCTTCACCCCCGCGGTCGTGACGGGGAAGCCGCTCGAGGTGGGCGGGTCCCCGGGCCGGGCCTCGGCCACCGGGCGGGGCGTGGCGGTGATCGCCGAGCGGGCGGCGGCGGACCACGGGCTGGACGTGGACGGGGCTACCGTCGCGATCCAGGGGTTCGGCAACGTGGGCGGCTGGACCGCCCGCTACCTCGCCGACATGGGGGGGCGGGTCGTGGCCGTCAGCGATGTCGAGGGCGGGATCCACGACCCGGACGGCCTCGATGTCGCCCGGGTGTCCCGGACCGTCGATGGCGGCGACAGCGTGGTGGCCGTGGAGGGCCCGGCGAGGATCACCAACGAGGAGCTACTCGAGCTCGAGGTGGACATCCTGGTGCCCGCCGCCCTGGGGGGCATGATCCATCGCTGGAACGCCCGCCACGTCCGCGCCTCGTTGATCGTCGAGGGCGCCAATGCGCCGACCACTCCCGCCGCCGACGCCGTGCTCGAGGAGCGCGGCATCCCCGTGGTGCCCGACATCCTCGCGAATGCGGGCGGCGTGACCGTGTCGTACTTCGAGTGGGTCCAGAATCTCCAGCAGTTCCGGTGGACCGCCGAGAAGGTCGACGAGGAGCTGGTGACGATCATGCGCAGGGCCTACGACACCGTTCGCCGGACCGCGACCGAACACCGCGCGTCGCTCCGCACCGCCGCCTTCATGGTGGCCATCGAGCGGGTCGCCAGGGCGGTGGAGCTGCGAGGGGTGTAGGGGCGGGTAGCGTGTGGCAGGGGCAAGGGGCGAGGGGGCTGCCCGAACCCGATGCCGGGGTCGGGGTACGAGCGTTGGCGGCGGTCCGGGCCCGGACGACTCGAGTACAATACACAACGGGCACATGAGCGGGACGACCTCGATCCAGCGCAGGGAAACGGTCACGGTGGACGTGGGTGGCGTGACGGTGGGGAGCGGCCATCCCATCGTGGTGCAGTCCATGACGAACACGGACACGGCGGATGCCGCATCCACGGCGGAGCAGGTGGCGCTGCTGCACGGGGCCGGGAGCGAGATCGTCCGGGTGACGGTGAACAACGATGGGGCGGCGGCGGCCGTACCGGAGATCGTCGCGCGGCTCCGGGACGTCGGGGTCGAGGTCCCGATCGTGGGCGACTTCCACTACAACGGCCACCTGCTGCTCCCCGACCACCCGGCGATGGCGGAGTCTCTGGCGAAGTACCGGATCAACCCGGGCAATGTGGGGGCGAAGCGTCGCGACGAGCATTTCCAGCGGATCGTCCGGGTGGCGGTGGAGCACGACAAGCCGGTCCGGATCGGGGTCAACTGGGGCAGTCTCGACCAGCAGCTCCTGACCGAGATGATGGATGAGAACGCCCGCAAGCCGGAGCCGGCGGACGCCCGGACGGTGATGATCGAGGCGATGATCGAGAGCGCGCTCCGGTCGGCAACGCTGGCG
>CAYMLW010000613.1:0-1601 GCA_964391035.1 uncultured Gemmatimonadaceae bacterium | reverse complement strand
AGCGGGGCATGGCCGCCACCATCAAGGAGCTGCTCCTGGCCGCCGAGTACATCGTGAACGAGGGCAACCCGGACGTGATCCTGTGCGAGCGCGGCGTCCGGAGCTTCGACGACCACACCCGGAACCTCCTGGACCTGACGGCGATCCCGGTCGTGAAGTCGCTGAGCCACCTGCCGATCATCGCCGACCCCAGCCACGGCACCGGGCTCCGCTCCAAGGTGGCACCCATGGCCCGGGCGGCCGTGGCCGCCGGCGCCGACGGGCTGATGGTCGAGGTCCACCCCGACCCGGACCACGCGCTGTCCGACGGCGCCCAGTCCCTCTATCCCGAGCAGTTCGTGGAGCTGATGGAGCAGGTCCGGATCATCGCCGACGCCATCGGCCGCCGCGTGGTCGGCCGGCTCGAGGCACCCGTCTCGGGTTGACCCATCCGGCCATTCCCGTGCCCCACACTGGAACCCATCGTGGCCCAGGGTCCCACGCCAGGAGGGGTACGCATGGCCGAGTCCCACCGGTTCGGGCAGAGGGGAGAGGACCTCGCCGCCCGCTTCCTGCAGGGGCGGGGCTGGCGGGTCCTGGCCCGGAACTGGAGATTCCACCACAAGGAGATCGACCTCGTTGTCGGACGGGACCGTCTGGTCGTGTTCGTGGAGGTGAAGAGCCGGGCCGCCGACGGGTTGGTCTCGCCCCTGGCCAGCATCCCCGCAGGGAAGCGGAGGGAGCTCGCGACGGCGGCCCGTGGCTGGATCGCCTTGCGGGGCCGGGAAGGGGAGTCGTATCGATTCGACGCCGTGATCGTGGTGCGTGGGCCGGCCGGCACCCGGCTCGAGCACGTGGAGGACGCCTGGCGGCTCTGACGGTAGCCCCGGCCGCAGCGGCGGGCCCGCCCACGCTCGCGGCGGAATGGGGCCGCCGGGCCGACGGCACGGAGCGGCGATGAGACTGCTGGTCGTGGGAGCCACCGGACAGCTCGGGAGCGATCTGGTTCGCCTCGCGGGCCCGGATACGACCGTCATCGCCCCGGGCCGCGACGAGCTCGACCTGGCCCGCCCGGAGACCCTCGAGTCCCTGGGCGGGCGGCCGGACGTGGTGGCGAACTGCGCGGCATACAACGATACCGGCGGTGCCGAGCGGGATGCCGTGGCCGCGTTCCGGGTCAATGCCTACGGTCCCGAGCGGCTCGCCGCGGCCGCGGCGGCGGCGGGCGCCGCCCTCGTCCACGTCAGCACCGACTACGTGTTCGACGGCCAGGCCCGCCAGCCGTACACCGAGACGGACACGCCTGCGCCCCTGGGCGTCTACGGCGCGTCCAAGCTGGTCGGCGAGACGCTGGTGCGAAGGGCGCATCCCGGAGCCTGGGTGATCCGCACGGCGGCGTTGTTCGGCCTGGCCGGCAGGCGCACCGGCAACTTCGTGGAGACGGTGCTCCGGGCCGCGCAGGGCGGCGGGCCGCTGCGGATGGTTCGCGACGTCGTCGTCTCGCCGACGGCCACGACGGACCTGGCGACAGGACTCCTTGCGCTCGTGGGGGCCTCGCCAGCGGGTGGACTGTACCACATGGTGAACCGGGGCGAGGCGAGCTGGTACGAGTTCGCGCTGGC
>CAYMLW010000612.1:0-1605 GCA_964391035.1 uncultured Gemmatimonadaceae bacterium | reverse complement strand
CGGCGGCGTCGGGGGCCTCCTACGCTACTGAGGACACGCCATGACCCGACGCGTTGATGCCGAGTTGAGAGACGTCGTGGTGCGGGCTGTTCGGGCCATCGACGGCGTGGACCGGGTGGGCGTGGACCGAGAGGCGGGCGAGCTCTGGGTGGCCTGCGAACCGGAGCACGATCGCGGCCCGCTCCAGATCGCCATCCGGAGGGCCCTGTCCGATCTCGGCCCCGAGGCCGAAGCCCTGGACCTGAACATGGCCACCGGGCCCGTTCGGGAGCCGCGGCGCAGGGTCCGGTTCATGGGCGTGGAGCGCACGGAAGACCACCGCCGCACCCGGATCGACGTCGACCTCGAGTGGGGCGCCGTGATCTACCGGGGCACCGCGTCCTGCGAGAGGTCGCCGGCCATCGAGCTCAACACCACCGCTGCCGCCGTCGTGGACGGGTTGGAACGTCTTACGGACGTGGACCTGGGGCTCCGGGTGGTGGGGGTGAAGTCGTTCCGGGCCTTCGACTCGGAGCTCATGGTGGCCTCGCTGTCCGGCAACGACGGGTCGCGGAAGCATCTGGTAGGGGCCGTCATCGTCAACGACGACCTCTTCAAGGCCGCCGCCCTCGCCACCCTCAGCGCACTCAACCGCACGCTCGGCAACTTCCTGCACACGAACGACTGACGTCCGGCCGGCCCCGGCTCGGCCGGCGGCGGGCGCCCTAGCGGTCGAGTCCGCCGATGGCCCCCAGCACAGCGGTGGCGTAGCCGTTGGCGGGATCGCCACCGGCCTTCCGGATCGAGTCGACAGTCCCGAGGCCCCGGTTGTAGGCCAGGAGCGCGAGGCGCAGGTCGCCGTCGTAGCGGTTCATGAGCCAGCGCAGGTAGCGGAACCCGAGTCGCAGATTGGTCTCGCGGTCGAAGAGATCATCGTACTTGATCATCGGGTCCAGCTCGTAGGCGGTGGATGGCATCAGCTGGGCGAGCCCTACGGCGCCCTTGGGGCTGATGGCCATGCGATAGAACCCGCTCTCGATCTTCACCAGACGGAAGGCCAGCTCGGGCGCGATGCCCTCGGAGAGCGCGATGTCGTTGATGGACGCGGCGAGGTCGGCCGGGATCGAGTAGCGACGGGAATAGCCCATGATCTCCTGGATCCGGTTCATCTCGAGCCGGACCAGCGCGAGCTCCCCCTGCCGGGCCTGGAGGGCGACGTGGCCCCTGTCGACCTGCGCTTCGAGTGCCGCCAGACGGGCGCCCTCGGGTCGCGCGGCGAGCTGGGCCCCCGCAATGAAGGCGATCAAGGCCACCATCGTGATGCGCACCGGATCCCGGTAGCGCTGCAGGGCGGTGGCGACGCCGCGGCGGAAGCGCCCTCGCCGCTGTGACTCCCACCGACGCAGCAGACTCCACCCGCTCTCCTTCTCGCGCCGTCGGCCCTTCCGGTCGGACACGACCCAGTCACGGCTTTCGTTCTGACGGGCCAGCTCCCGCAGGAGCTGCGTTCGCGATGGCGGTCTGGACTCTGGCTGGCTCATTCGTCCTCCCCGGTGGGCACGGACCAATCGCCGGACCGACCGCCTCGCTTCTCCAGCAGCCGGACCTCGTCGATCCGCATTCCCC
>CAYMLW010000611.1:0-1616 GCA_964391035.1 uncultured Gemmatimonadaceae bacterium | reverse complement strand
TCGGTAGCCTGGCCGGAACCGTGACGGTCCACGGCCACATCATCGCTCCGGTGAACGAGGCCTGGGACGCCGATGCCTGAACGATCCGACCTGGTCACGGTCCTGGACACGCATGTCTGGATCTGGATGGTCGAAGGGGACCGGGCGTCGCTTTCGGCTCCGGCGATCGAGGCCATCGAGAGGGCGGCCAGGGGCGGGGCCGTTCGGGTCAGCGCCATCTCGGTGTGGGAGGTGGCCATGCTGGAAGCGAAGGGTCGGATCAGCCTCTCCCGCCCCGTGGATGACTGGGTCCACGCGGCGCTGCACGTTCCCGGCGTCCGCCTCCTGCCCCTGAGCCCCGGGATCGTGATTGAAAGCACCCGCCTTCCCGGGGCGCCGCATGGCGATCCCGCCGATCGAGTTCTCATGGCGAGCGCGCGACATCTCGGAGGGCAGCTCGCGACGTGCGACCGGGATATGCTGGAGTATTCCGAGGGCGGTCAGCTCCGGGTCCTGAACTGCGTGCCGTAGCGTTCCCGGAGCCGGGGCAGCGCCCGCCTACGGCTCGATCACGTCGCCCTTGCCGATGACCACGACACCGCCCTCGGTCACGTGGAACCGCCCCCGGTCGGCCTCGGGGTCGACGCCGATCCGGTACCCGTCGGGCACGCGCACGTTCTTGTCGATGATGGCGTTGCGGACCACGGCGCCCCGACCCACGTCCACGTTGTGGAGGAGGACGGAGCCCTCGACCCGGGCCCGGGAGTGGATCCGCACGCCCGGCGAGAGCACCGACCGGCGGACCTCGCCGCCTGAGACGATCACGCCGGACGAAACCATGGAGTCCACCGCGTGGCCGGTCCGGCCCTCCTCGGCGAACACGAACTTGGCCGGCGGCATGGGCTCATCGGCCGTGAGGATCGGCCACTCCATGTTGTAGAGGTTGAACACGGGATCCACGGAGACCAGGTCCATGGTGGCCTCGTAGTAGGAGTCCAGCGTCCCCACGTCCCGCCAGTACGCCCGGTCCCGGGGCGTGGCGCCGGGCACGTCGTTCTCCGTGAAGTCGTATACCCGGGCCTCGCCGTTGGCCACCAGCTTCGGGATGATGTCGCCGCCGATGTCGTGCTTCGAGTCCCCGTCCGCCGCATCCTCGGTGACCGCCGCCTCGAGGGTGGCTCGGGTGAAGACGTAGTTGCCCATGGACGCGTAGACCTGGTCCGGGGCGTCGGGGAGCGGCTTCGGGTCACGGGGCTTCTCCCGGAACTCCGCGATGGTCCGGCCATCGGTGGCCGTCTCGATCACGCCGAACTGGTGGGCCTGCCCGATGGGGACCCGGATCCCGGCCACCGTCACCCCCGCGCCGCCGGCGATGTGGGCCTCGACCATCTGGCGAGGATCCATCCGGTAGATGTGGTCGGCGCCCACCACGATGACGTAGTCCGGGTCCTCGTCGCCCAGGAGGTTCAGGTTCTGGTAGATGGCGTCGGCGGAGCCGGCGAACCAGCGGGGGCCCTCCCGCATCTGGGCGGGCACCGAGATGACGTAGTTGCCCAGGATCGGCGACATCCGCCACGTCTTGGCCAGGTGCACGTCCAGGCTGTGGCTCTTGTACTGGGTCAGCACCACGATCCGGT
>CAYMLW010000610.1:0-1622 GCA_964391035.1 uncultured Gemmatimonadaceae bacterium | reverse complement strand
TACACCAGCCGCTCCCCCGGCCCCAGCTTCCGCAGTCCCTCAACCAGCGTGTGGGGGTGGACGGGCGCCCGGAACATGAAGTAGTCCGGGAGGCCCTCGGTGCGCAGTCGCGGCTCGACCAGCCCGCTGGCGAGGATCGCCTTGGGCTCGCTGGCGAAGACCAGGCCATCACCGGTGGGCGCGTAGTAGAGCGGCTTGATCCCCGCCCGGTCCCGGGCCAGGAGCAGCCGACGCCGCCGCTCGTCCCAGATCGCCAGTCCGAACATCCCCTCGAGGCGCTCCAGGACGGCCGGACCCCATTCCGCGTAGCCGTGGACGATCACCTCCGTATCCGAGTGGTCCGACTGGAAGGCGCATCCACGGCCCGCCAGCTCCCGCCTCAGCTCCCGGAAGTTGTAGATCTCGCCGTTGAAGGTCACACGGACGGCGCCATCGGGCGTGGCCATGGGCTGGGCGCCGCCCTCGATGTCGAGGATCGCCAGGCGGTTGTGGCCCAGCGCCACGCCCTCGCCCACCCACTCGCCCCAGCCGTCGGGACCCCGGTGGAACTGCCAGAGGCCCATCCGCCGGACCCGGGCCCGGAGCGACGACGGCGGCGTCTCACGACCGGCCACGATCCCGAGCACGCCGCACATCAGTCGCCGCCCCCTCGCTGCTCCCTCTTCAGCCCGAGCCGGGCGAGCACCTCCCCGCCCACCCGGCGCAGTCGGAGCCAGGCATCGCGGGCGACGTTCGTCCGCGCCCGGTAGTCGGCGTAGAGCGGCAACCCCCGCGTCCGCGTGCGGTGGTTCCGGAACCACTCCACGTACTCGGCCGGCCCGAGGCCGGCGAAAGGCGTCAGCCCGGCCGCGATCGGGGCTTCGGCCAGAGGCTCCGGTCCCGGGCCCGTCCATCGGGGCTCCTCGATGGCCTCCCGCTCGAGCCGATCCCGGGCCGGGTCGAAGTCGTGCCAGTGGAGCCGGACCGACCGGACGTCCCGGCCGTCGACATCCAGCTCCACCGCCAGCTGCCGCCGGGCCACGGCCGGGTAGGACACCCGGAAGCCATCCAGCTCCCGGTGCGGGAAGAGGCAGTTGCCGAGGCTGTAGCAGATCGGCCTGCCGTCGACCATCTCGACCCCTTCCGCCACGTGCGGGTGCCCGCCGATGACCGCGTCGACGCCCGCGGCCACTAGGTCGTGGGCCAGCTGCCGGTGCGCCGGCTGCGGGTACAGCTCCAGCTCGTAGTTCCAGTGCATGAGGAAGACGATGAGGGCGTCGGGTTCCTCGCGACGGGCGCGCCGAGCCGTCTCCAGCACGTGCGCCGGCCGGAGCGGGTTCACCCCCGCTCGCCGGGTCGTGGCCTTGCGACAGCCGATCATCTCCCACCCGAACGCGAACAGCCGTCCCCGCGTCCCGTCGACGACGAACCGGTACGGGGCCGCGGCCTCCCGCAGGTCGGCCCCGGCCCCGAACGACGCGATGCCCGCCTCCGCGAGGCTGCTCACCGTCGATCCGATCGGTGCCCCATAGTCGAAGGTATGGTTGTTGGCCAGTCCCACCACCCCGACGTTCAGCGCCCGGAGCACCTCCACCACCGCCGGGTCGTTGTGCACGGCCACCCGACGACGCCGTCGGAGCCCC
>CAYMLW010000609.1:0-1628 GCA_964391035.1 uncultured Gemmatimonadaceae bacterium | reverse complement strand
TACATCGATGGCGATGTCTGGCACACCATGGTCCTTGCCGTCGGCGGCAACCATGTCACCTCCGATATCGCCCACGGACTGCGCCTGCCCATCACCCAGGCAGAAGAGGTCAAGCTTAAATTCGGGCATGCCCTCCAATCAGCGGTCAACCCCGAAGAACAGTTCACCATCCGCAGTTTCGGCGAGGATCAACCCTCCCGCATTGACCGGGTGGATCTGGCACATATCATCGAAGCCCGGATGGCGGAAATCTTTGACCTGGTCCTACGGGAAATTCGCCGTTCAGGGTATGACGGGATGCTTCCCGCTGGTGTGGTCCTGACCGGGGGATCCAGCCTGATCTCCGGCAACCGCCAGCTCGCTTCCCAGGTGATGGGCCTCCCCTGCCGGATCGCAAAACCTCAAAACCTGGTCGGCCTGACGGACCAACTGGATTCGCCGGCATATTCAACCAGCGTTGGCCTCCTGGTATGGGCTTTGCTGATGAGCGAAACAGACCAATATATCGAACGCCATGGTCCCAAACAGATGAAGAGCTGGACCGAACAACTTAAGGATCTACTCAGGCGCTTACTGCCCTGAGCTTTTAGCATCAAATCAATACACGAGTCATCAAGTAGAGGAGTTAATGATGGACAAGAATCTGCAACCAGAATCATTTGCAAGAATAAAAGTTGTGGGAATCGGGGGCGGCGGGTGCAACGCTGTCAACAGAATGATCGATGAAGGTCTGTCTGGCATCGAATTCATCGCTGTAAACACAGACGCCCAGGCCCTGCAATTCTCAAAAGCCAAGATCCGAGTGCGGATCGGTGACAAATCCACACGCGGGTTGGGCGCGGGCGGCGATCCGCGCATTGGCCGCATGGCAGCGGAAGAGTCCGCTGAAGAATTATATGAAGTGCTGAAAGGCAGCGACATGGTCTTTGTGACCGCAGGCCTGGGCGGCGGCACGGGCACCGGCGCCGCATCGATCGTCGCCCAAATTGCCAAGGAAATTGGCGCGCTGACCATTGGCGTGGTCACCCGCCCTTTCACCTTTGAAGGCACCCACCGAGCAAAATCCGCCGAAGAAGGCGCGTCGAACTTAAAAGAGCACGCTGACACGCTGATCATCATCCCGAACGACCGACTGCTACAGATCGTGGACAAGCGTTCTGGCCTGCAGGATGCTTTTAAGGTCGCAGACGACGTCCTCAGGCAGGGCATCCAGGGTATTTCTGAATTGATCACCATCCCCGGTCTGATCAACCTGGACTTTGCTGATGTCCGCACGATCATGTCGGAAGGCGGTGCGGCATTGATGGCCGTCGGGCAGGCCAGCGGCGAAGAACGGGCTGTGAAGGCTGCTGAACAGGCGATTTCGAATCAACTTCTGGACGTCACCATTGACGGCGCCCGCGGCATCCTCTTCAATGTGACCGGCGGCGAAAGCCTGAAGCTCTTTGAAGTCAACCAGGCCGCTGCAATCATTAAAGAGACAGCCCACCCCGACGTCAACCTGATCTTCGGGGCAGTGATCGATGAGAACATGGGTGAAAACCTGCGGATCACGGTCATCGCCACAGGCTTTGAGGGCACAACCATCCACAAAGCCATCAAGAAAACCGAAGCCCGTCAGAGCCTGA
>CAYMLW010000608.1:0-1632 GCA_964391035.1 uncultured Gemmatimonadaceae bacterium | reverse complement strand
TGATGGAATTGTGGATTAATGGAATATTGGATGGCCGGAGTGATGGTCTTATAAATTTGCATGGATATTATTAGGCCCGACTTTCAAAGTTTCTGTCTAATGGTTGAAATTCAACCATTTGGTGGTTGATTATCATTAAAATGTTTTGAAAAATAAAAGGTGTGCACAATATTTACATGGATATTTTTAAACTTGACTTTTAAAATATCCATGTTATATTTAAACTATGTTTAAAAGATGGCTATCAATCGATAATAAGAAAAGTTGTCTGATCCTTGGTCCGCGCCGCGCCGGTAAGACGACGCTTCTGAAAACAAATTATCCGGATATTCCATATATCACGCTGGATGACTTTGATTATCTGAACTGGGCAAATAGCGATCCGAAAGGACTTATCGAACATATCGGAAATTTTGCCATAATCGATGAAATTCAACGCGCGCCCAAGCTTACCATGGCCGTTAAATATGCCATCGACCAGCTCAATGCCCGGTTTATAATGACCGGATCGAGTTCAATAGGTTTACTTGATCGTTCCGCCGATACGTTAGCCGGACGGATCAATTTTTATTACTTACCAACGGCGTGCTTCGGAGAAAATTTTGGAATGCCTCAAACGGCTGTTTTCAGAGAGCAGCCAAATCCCGTTCAGTTGAAAAAGGCTAAAAGACTGCTTAATGCGGCATTAACCTACGGTCAGTTTCCCGAAGTATTAATGCAGGATAATAATTCAGAAAAGCATGAACTGCTGATAAATTACCGGGATACTTATTTTGTCCGCGACCTGATACAGCTTTCCAATATCGAGAATATAGAAGGTCTGCTGGCCATTCTGTATCATCTGGCCAGAAGTATCGGCTCACACCTCGAGGTCTCCAATTTTGCCAGAGAATCCGGCCTGAGCTTTCCCACGGCTAAAAAATACCTCAACGTTTTATACCAGTCGCAGCTCACCTTTCGCTTATATGGTTACCAGTACGGACCGGCAAAGCGTTTCCTGAAGGCGAACAAGACCTATTTTGCCGATAACGGGATTATTCACAGTCTGAATATCAATATGAGCGATGGGCAACTACTGGAAAATTTTGTTATTGCCGAACTGGAGAAAAGACGTAAACTGGGATACATAAAAACCGACCGTTTTTATTATTATAAGAGCGCCGCCGGCCGGGAAATCGATCTGGTATTTGAATTAAACGATGCAATCTATGCCATCGAGATTAAAGCCACGGCTAACCCTTCCCCGCGCGATGTGCGCAATTTGGCTGATTTCAGCAGGCAGATGAAGCGCCCGGTAAAATGCTTTCTTTTTTATACCGGCGAAGCGTTCGACAGTATAGAGGATGCCCGGCTCGTTCCGGTCGCGGCGTTGTTTCGGGGGGTGTAGAATTCTAAAAATATCGGTATCTAATTTAAAAATGTGAATGCATAAAAGCTGCGTTAATAACTTTTTTTACAATCTAAAACATTAAGTTCGTTTTAACTCGTTTCAAGAAAAGATTGAATTGAATGATATAAAGTGGACCCCATTGTCAAGACCATTAAGTGAGAAAAATAAGGTGTAGTCGTTATAGTAATTTTTCTTTCTTTTTTGCTTCTTTTTTCTTTCTTTTTGTGGAAATGTGGATAACT
>CAYMLW010000607.1:0-1634 GCA_964391035.1 uncultured Gemmatimonadaceae bacterium | reverse complement strand
CGCCCTCCTCCCCCAGCGCACGCTCCTCCTCGCCCGTGTCCACGTCCACCACCTTCATGTCCGTGCCCGGCACCGGGACGCCCACCGACCCGACCTTCCGCAGCCCGTGGAGCGGGTTGGCGTGGGTCAGCGGCGAGGTCTCGGTCAGGCCGAACCCCTCGGTTATCTTGCTGCCCGTCAGCTCCTCGAATCGCTCCAGCACGTCGACCGGGAGCGGGGCGGAGCCGGACAGGCAGTACTTGACGCTCGATATGTCGATCTTCTCGATGCCCGGGTAGGTGTTGATCCCGCCGAAGAGCGCCGGCACCGCCGGGAACATGGTGACCTTGTACTTGGTGATGCTCTTCACCAGGTCCGGGATGTCCCGCGGGTTCGGCGCGAGCACGATCTGGGCGCCCAGGGCGACCGGGATGAGCATCGAGATGGTCATCCCGAAGACGTGGAAGTAGGGCAGGCACGCCAGGAAGACCTCCTCGCCCGGCTGCGCCCGGGTGAACCAGTGGAGGCCCTGCTGCACGTTGGCCGAGAGGTTCCGGTGCGTCAGCATGGCGCCCTTCGAGACGCCCGTGGTTCCCCCCGTGTACTGGAGTACCGCCAGGTCGTCCATCGTCCGCTCGATCCCCGGAGAGGCGGCATTGCCCTCGATCATGTCCTTGAAGAAGTGGACCCCGTCCTCCCGCGGGACCTTCACGTACTGCCCCGTCTTCTTCAGCTTGAGCGGCGCCAGCCAGTTGAGGGGGAACGGCAGGTAATCCGGGATCGACGTGACGACCACGTGCTCCACGTCGACCCGGTCCATCATCCCCCGCAACTTGTTCCACCACAGGAAGTCCAGCGTCACGACCACGGAGACGCCCGCGTCGTTGAACTGGTGCTCCAGCTCCCGCTCGACGTAGAGCGGATTCGTGTTGACCACCTGCGCGCCGAGCCGGAGGGTGGCGAAGTACGCGATGATCATCTGGGGCACGTTCGGCATCCAGAGCGCCACCCGGCTGTCCCTGCCGACGCCCAGCCCGGCCAGCCCCGTCGCGAAGCGGTCCACCTGGTCGCCCAGCTCCGCGTACGTCAGCGTCTTGCCCTTCAGCGTGACCGCCGGCCGGTCGGCCCATCGGCTCACCGCGTCATCCAGGTAGTCGATCACCGTCTTCTCCTCGACGGTCAGCTCGACCGGGACCCCATCGTCGTAGTGCTGCGTCCAGATCCGTTCCATGACTCTCTCCTGTCACTTGCCCTCGCCCCTCGCCCCTCGCCCCTCGCCCCCTCGACTCAGATCTCAGCTCTCAGATCTCAGATCTCAGATCTCAGATATCAGATCTCAGATCTCAGCCTTCAGCTACTGCCGCCGCTTCAACAGCACGTCCCCCATACGCATGGTCAGCTCTCCACTCGCCACCCGGGCGAGGAGCCGCCCGAGCACACCGGTATCGCGCGTCGCCATGAGCCGGCCGTACGACGGCAGCTCGACCTCGACCCGCATGCTCGTCCCCGGACGGAAAAACGCCCCGTAGCGGACGTTGCGAATCTCCTCCAGCACGACCATGCTGTGGGCGAAGTCGGTCGAGGCCCGCTCGAGCCAGGCCCCGGCCTGCACGAGCGCCTCGATGACTTGACAATCGTGGCAGTTAAAATAATAT
>CAYMLW010000606.1:0-1640 GCA_964391035.1 uncultured Gemmatimonadaceae bacterium | reverse complement strand
GGCAGCGCGGGCGCGTCCTCGACCTGGAGAATGGCCACGTCCGATTCCTCGTCGCCCAGCAGGACGCGGGCTTCGTATTCGCGCCGGTCGTTGAGCACCACGCGGATATCCGTGGCCTCGCCGACAACGTGGTAATTCGACACCACGATGCCGTCCGGGGACAGGATCACGCCGGAGCCGAGCGAGTTCTGCACGCGCGGGCGCGACGGGCCGAATTCACGGAAGAAGCGCTCGAAGAACGGGTCGCCCATGAACGGGCTGCGTCGGCTTTCGAGAACGCGGCTGGCATAGATGTTGACCACCGCGGGCGCGGCCTCGCGCACGACGGGGACGAAGCCGGTGGCGATCTCGGCCTGACTTTGGGGCACGCGCATCTGCGCCGCGACAGGGGCAGCGACGAGGCACAGGGCGAGGCAGATCAGGCGGAACACTGGCGGTGCGGCCTTTGCGATGTGATGCAACATGCCACGAGATAGGCGGGGCGGCGGCCGCAATGCAAGGCTCCTGCCCAGCCTTCGTGGTTCAAATGCCTGAATCCCGCAGACGAGAAGCCCCCGCCGGCGCGGGCGGGGGCTTGTGTGTCTCGTCCGGTCGGAGGGGCTTATTCCTCCTCGGCCTCCTCGGCGGCGACGCGGGCGCGGTCGGCCGCGCCCTTGGCGTCAGGGTCGCGCTCGACGAACTCGATGATCGCCATCGGCGCCATGTCACCGTAGCGGAATCCGGCCTTGAGCACGCGGACATATCCGCCCTGCCGATCCTTGTAGCGTGGCCCGATCACGTCGAACAGCTTGGCGACATGGGCCTCCTGCTTGAGCTGCGCCGCGGCCTGGCGGCGGGCGTGCAGATCGCCGCGCTTTCCGAGCGTGACGAGCTTTTCCACGACCCGGCGCAGGTCCTTGGCCTTGGGCAGGGTGGTCTTGATCTGCTCATGTTCGATGAGCGAGCCGGCCATGTTCGCCCACAGCGCCTTGCGGTGCTCGTGGGTGCGGTTCAGGCGGCGGTATCCTCTGGCGTGACGCATTTTCTATCTCCTAAGCGTTTTTGCTTTGTCCGGCGGTCTGATGCGTGTCAGCCGCTCTCCTTGGGGCGGGATTGCCCGGGTCGTCGGGGAAACCGATTTCTTCAAAAGAAATCGGAACGGAAACTTTTCAAGTTTCCGTCCCCATGTCTCAGAAGGCGTCCTCGAACTTCTTGGCGAGGTCCTCGATATCGTCCGGCGGCCAGTCCTCGACATCCATGCCGAGATGCAGGCCCATGCCCGAGAGCACTTCCTTGATCTCGTTGAGCGACTTGCGGCCGAAGTTCGGCGTGCGCAGCATCTCGGCCTCGGTCTTCTGGATGAGATCGCCGATATAGACGATGTTGTCGTTCTTGAGGCAGTTGGCCGAGCGCACGCTGAGTTCAAGTTCGTCCACCTTCTTGAGCAGCAGCGGGTTGAATTCGAGCCCGTCGTCGTCGTCCTGGCGGCCCGCCGATTCCGGCTCGTCAAAGTTGACGAAGATCGACAGCTGGTCCTGGATGATCCGCGCGGCATAGGCCACGGCATCCTCCGGCGTGATCGCCCCGTCGGTCTCGATCTTCATGGTCAGCTTGTCATAGTCGAGCACCTGCCCCTCGCGGGTGGGCTGCACCTCGTAGCT
>CAYMLW010000605.1:0-1659 GCA_964391035.1 uncultured Gemmatimonadaceae bacterium | reverse complement strand
GCTGGGTCGTGAACTCCGTCTCGCCTTCAAGGCCGCGGAACCGCCAGGTCCCTCGAAACGGGAACGTCATTTCGTAGGGGTCCATCAGATGGAAGACGATCACGTTGTGGCCGCGGAATCGGAGATGGTCCAGGCCGCGGAGAAAGCCCTCTTCGTCTTCCAGCAGGTCCGAGAACAGCACGACGACGCCCCGGCGGTCGATTCGCCGGGCCATCTCGTGCAACTGGGCGGCGATGTCGGTCCGCGGCTCCCCGGCGACCTCCGCGAGTCGCTGATCGAGCAGCCCGAGAATTCCCATCGCGCTTCTCGGCGGATCGTAGCTCCGCAGCGCGGAATCGAAGACCGCCAAGCCGACCGAGTCCCGCTGCTTGAGGATCAGGTACGCCAGTGACGCCGCCAGGTACTTCCCATACTCCAACTTGCTCACGGAGCCGGAGCCGTAGTTCATCGAGGCGCTGGCGTCGAGGAGCAGATGGGCCTCGTAGCAGGTCTCGGCCTCGTAGAGCTTCGTGTAGTACCGCTCGGTGCGGGCGTAGACACGCCAATCCAGGTGGCGGAGGGGATCGCCCGGCACGTACTGGCGGTGATGGGCGAAGTCCGTGCTGAAGCCGCGCAGCGGGCTGCGGTGTGCGCCCACGCGCAGGCCCTCGACCACCTCGCGGGCGACAAGCTCCAGCGAGCCGATCTTCTGCAGCGTCTCCGGATCGAGATAACGGAGGTTAGGCTGTAGCGCCTGTTGCTTCATACAACTTCCCGTCGGCCGGTACCGTCTGGAGCAGTTCGCGGATGATATCGTCCGTGGTCTTGCCTTCGGACTGTGCCACGAAGTTCGGAATAATCCGATGCCGCAACACCGGCGGCGCCACGGCCTGGATGTCTTCGACGGCCACGTAGAAGCGGCCGCGCAGTGCCGCCCGAGCCTTGCCGGCCAGGATCATGAACAGCGTGGCTCGGGGGCCGGCGCCCCAGGAGACCCAGTCGCGGACGAACTGCGGGGCTTCGGGCCCGTTCGGACGGGTCGCCCGCGCCAGAGTGGCGGCGTACTCGTACATGTGCTCGGCCACCGGAATCCGCCTGACGATCTTCTGAATGCTCAGGATGTCCTCGCGATTGAGGACCTCCTGGAGCGACCAGTCCTCTGCAGAGGTGACGCGCCGGGCGATCTCCACCTCCTCGGTCATGCTGGGGTATTCCACCATGATGTTGAACAGGAACCGGTCGAGCTGCGCTTCGGGCAGCGGGTACGTGCCTTCCTGCTCGATCGGATTCTGCGTAGCCAGCACGAAGAACGGATCGGGCAGCGGAAAATCCTCGCCCCCCATGGACACCTTGTGCTCCTGCATCGACTCCAGCATGGCGGCCTGCGTCTTCGGAGGCGTACGGTTGATCTCGTCGGCCAGGATGATGTTCGCGAAGACCGGACCTTTGAGGAACATGAACTTCCGCTGGCCGGTCTCGGGGTCGTCCTGGAGGACCTCCGTCCCGGTGATGTCGGAAGGCATCAGGTCCGGCGTGAACTGAATCCGCCGGAAGGACATCGACATCGTCTCGGCGAGCGAGCTGACCAGCAGCGTCTTCGCGAGCCCCGGCACCCCGATCAGCAAACAGTGCCCGTTCGAGAAGATGGCGATCATCATCTCGTCGATGACCTGGTCCATG
>CAYMLW010000604.1:0-1710 GCA_964391035.1 uncultured Gemmatimonadaceae bacterium | reverse complement strand
CCACCCCCTGCCGACGGACCCGCCCCGGCCGTAAGACCCGTCGGCTCCGACCCCCGATCCTCGTTCCCCGGTCCTCGATTCTCCTTCCACTCCGGCGTACCTTCCCGGGAACCGCCGACCGAACGCACCCGAACCGCCCGAGCCGCGCCATGTCCGACTCCCTCGACCGCCGCCGCTTCCTGAAGACCACCGCAGCCACCGGCGCCGCCTTCGCCCTCGGCTGCCAGTCCGCCCCGACTCCGACCACGACGACCACGACCAACACGACGGCCGCGCCAGCGGCCACCCTCTTCGCCGCGCCGCCGATCGACACGGTCCGCATCGGGTTCGTCGGGATCGGCCACCAGGGCTCGGCCCACGTCCGCAACTTCCTCCGCATCCCCGGCGTCGAGATCTCGGCGCTCTGCGACATCGTGTCGGAGAAGGTCGAGCGCGTGAGCGGGTGGGTCGTGGAGGACGGCCGGCCGGAGCCGGCGTCGTATGACCGGGGTCCGGAGGACTACCGGCGCATGATCGGGGAGGAGGACCTCGACCTGGTGTTCACCGCCACGCCCTGGCGGTGGCACGCGCCGGTCTGCCTCGAGGCCATGGAGAACGGGAAGCACGCCGCCACGGAGGTGCCCATGGCCGTCACGCTGGACGAGCTGTGGGCGTTGGTCGAGACGGCCGAGCGGACGCGCCGCCACTGCGTCATGATGGAAAACTGCTGCTACGACCGGACCGAGATGATGATCCTGAACATGGTCCGGGCCGGCCTCTTCGGAGAGCTGCTCCATGCCGAGTGCGGCTACCTCCACGACCTGCGGGAGCTCAAGCTCACCGACTTCTACGAGAACCGCTGGCGGGTCGACCACTCCATCGCCCGCAACGGCGACCTCTACCCGACCCACGGGCTCGGCCCCGTCGCCCAGTGGATGAACATCAACCGGGGCAACCGCTTCGACCACCTCGTCAGCGTGGCCACCAGGTCACGGGGGCTGAACCTCTGGGCCGCCGAGCACATCGGCCCCGACAGCGACGCCGCCACCCGCGACTACGCCCTCGGCGACGTGGTCAACACCCTGATCCGGACCGCCAATGGCGAGACGATCCAGGTGGTCCACGACACCAACGGTCCGCGCCCCTACAGCCGGAAGATCCTGATCCAGGGCACCCGGGGGCTGGCCCGGAAGTACCCGGAGCAGAAGCTCCACATCGAAGGCATCAGCGAGGCCCACCGGTGGGACGACCTCGCCGATTTCCTCGCGGAGTGGGAGCACCCGGTCTGGCGCGCCCTCGAGGAGCGGTCCCGGGGCGCCGGCCACGGCGGGATGGACTACATCGAGGACTACCGCCTCATCCAGTGCCTGCGCGAGGGGCTGCCCATGGACATGGACGTCTACGACGGCGCGGCCTGGTCCGCGGTCTCGGCGCTGAGCGAGGCGTCCATCGCGGGGCGCCGCGTGGTCGATGTCCCGGACTTCACCCGGGGCGCCTGGCGAGACCGGGAGCCCCTGGGGATCGTCGAGATCGACGGACTCAGAAGCGGCCGAACTCCAGCAGGACCGTAAGCGACGGCCCCGCCACGTCCCCCGCCTCCAGCCCCGGCATGTCGACGCCCGTGATGTACCGGTAGGTGACGCCGGCCGCGACCCGGAAGAACTCGATGACGTTGACCTCCGCCATGACGGCTGGCTCCACGACGAAGAACGGTTCCGGGTCCGTGACGCC
>CAYMLW010000603.1:0-1719 GCA_964391035.1 uncultured Gemmatimonadaceae bacterium | reverse complement strand
GCTGGAGCAAACTAATAATGATTGAGGTAGGCAATGCGCCCAACCTCTGTTTGCTGGAACTCCGTTTATAATCATTTTGCAGGTGATTGGGTCGATTCTAAATTAAAGGATGAAAAATGTTAACGTTTTCGGAGCTCGTCGTTCAAAATTCAAGTGTGATCCAGGCTTCCGATGGCCTCCACTACCGAGACCTGAATAAAAATGGCAAACTGGATATTTATGAGGACCCGCGCCAGCCCCTGGAAGCGCGGGTTGATGACCTGTTAAGCCAGATGACGCTGGAGGAAAAAGCGGGGATGATGTTCATCAACGGGTCTGCCGTCAGCGAGGATGGTTCGATCGACGCTTCACAAGGGGCAAGCGATGAGGAAGACGCGGGCGGGATGCCGCCGATGTTGGCGAAGTCCCAGATGGACGCCCATCAGATGACCCATTTTAACATTTGGGCGATCCCGGGCGCGACCGATTTAGCAACTTGGGCGAACAACCTGCAAAAATATGCAGAGCAAACCCGATTGGGGATCCCGGTCACGATCGCCTCTGACCCGCGCAACCACTTCAGCAAATCGATCTTTGAAATGGAAGCGCAGGATTTTTCGCAGTGGTGCCAGCCCCTCGGGTTGGCAGCGGTTGGTGACCCGGAACTGGTGCGCCAGTTTGCTGCAATCGCCCGTGAGGAATATCTCGCTGTCGGCATCCGTATGGCGCTCCACCCCCAGGTCGATCTTGCGACAGAACCCCGCTGGCCGCGCATCGGCGGTACCTTTGGCGGGGACGCAGACTTGAGCGCCAGGCTGGTCAGGGCTTATCTTGAGGGCTTTCAGGGCGCCCAGCTTGGCCCGGAGAGCGTAGCCTGCATGACCAAACATTTCCCCGGGGGCGGCCCTCAATTTGAAGGTTTGGATCCCCATTTCGCCTTTCAAAAGGGTCAAATTTATCCCGGCGATAATTTTGAATACCACCTGATCCCATTTGAGGCGGCTTTTGAGGCTGGAACGGCCGCTATCATGCCCTACTACGGGGTGCCCATTGGCCAGACGGGCGAAGACGTTGCCATGGCTTATAACCGCGCCATCATCACCGGGTTGATCCGCGAGCGGTATCAATTTGACGGCGTGATCTGCACGGATTGGGGGCTGGTGACCGACCTGGTGACGACGGATTTCACCTGGGCGGCGCGAGCCTGGGGGGTGGAACATCTGAGTGAACTGGAACGTGTTAAGAAGATCCTCAATGCCGGCTGCGATCAGTTCGGCGGGGAGAGCTGCCCGGGGTATGTGGTTGAGCTGGTGCGCCGAGGGCGGGTCCCGGAGGAAAGGATCGACCAGTCTGTGCGCCGACTGCTAAGATTAAAATTTCAATTGGGGCTTTTCGACCAACCTTTCATTGATGTTGGCCAAGTAGAGACGGTTTTTGGAAAGTCTGAGTCCATCGAAGCCGGGCTGGCATCGCAATCTCGGGCCAAGACATTGCTAAAAAACGAAGGTCACACTTTGCCCTTAGGATCTGGCAAGAAGATATTTATTGAAAACCTCGATCGCGCAGCGGCCAGCCAGTTTGCCCAGGTGGTGGATTCGCCTGAGGAAGCGGACCTGGCGATCCTGCGCTTGTCCACCCCTTTCTACCCCGTGGATTCCGAGGTCCCCATGGCGCGTTCTTTTCATCACGGCGACCTGGACTTCAAAGGGGAGAAAAAAGCTGGGATCCTGGGTTTGTTGA
>CAYMLW010000602.1:0-1724 GCA_964391035.1 uncultured Gemmatimonadaceae bacterium | reverse complement strand
TGGGTGGCCCTGGGCGACCCCCTGGGCGATCCGGAGGAGGTCGACGAACTCATCTGGCGCTTCCGGAAGCTGGCGTACCGCCACGCGGGATGGCCGGTCTTCTATCAGGCCCGACCGGACTCGCTTCAGCACTACGCGGACGTCGGCCTCGGCGCCGTCAAGCTCGGCGAGGAGGCGTATGTTCCCCTGGAAGGATTCACCCTGGACGGCCCGGGGCGGAAGGGGCTACGGCGAACCGTGCGGAAGGTGGAGGGCGAGGGGGCCGCCTTCGAGATCCTGCCCCGGACCGAGGTCGGTCGGGCCCTGCCCGAGCTGCGCGGCATCTCCGATGCCTGGCTCGAAGAAAAGAAGAGCCGGGAGAAGGGATTCTCGCTGGGTTTCTTCACCGACGAGTATCTGCTCCGCACACCGATCGCCGTCCTGCGTGTCGAAGGGAAAGTCGTGGCCTTCGCCAACGTCCTGGCGAGCGGCTCCCGGGAGGAGCTCTCGGCAGATCTCATGCGCTACGCCGCCGGAGCCCCGACGAGCGCCATGGAGTACCTCTTCGCCCGTCTCATGCTATGGGGGGCGGAGGAGGGATACGAACGCTTCAGCCTCGGAATGGCGCCCCTGGCGGGCCTCGATACCCGCCCTCTGGCCCCGTTCTGGAACCGGGTCGGGGCCGCCGTATTCCGCTACGGAGAGCACTTCTACAACTTCCGCGGCCTGCGGGCCTACAAGGAGAAGTTCGACCCGGTCTGGGAGCCCCGCTACCTGGTGTCGCCGGGCGGTCTGGCCTTCCCGCGGATCCTGGCCAACCTGGCAACGCTCGTGGGCGGCGGCGTACGCGGGATCCTGACGCGCTGAGCGTGCGCCTTCTCCCGCCCCTCGAGCGCCGGCATTCCGGAAAGGGACGGGCTCGGCCTGGGGCGTTTCCTCCCGCGATACGTCGACCCACGAGCGAGATCGACGAGCGCCTCGGCCTTCTCCTGGAGCGAGAATCGGTCTGTGCGGGCCAGACGGAAGACCCGAGTCACGGAGACTTCGCATCCTTCGGATAGTTCTCCATCCGAGAGGCAAGTGCAGCGTCGACGCTCACCAGTGCCTGACGAATGGCCGGAAGCGTCCGACGCACCCACGCAATCGCGTCGTTCCGCTCCGCCTCATCCGTGAAGGCCGGATCGTAGAGCGAACTCTGTCGGAGGCTTCGGAGCTCCGAGGAGTCTACCACAAGATCTTCGAGACCCCCGTATCCCAATGCCCGTTCGTCGAAGGCGACGGGAAGCCCAAAGAGTATTGAGATCCGCATCCTGTGGACTGGACCTCTCCCGCGTCCTTCCCGCATGGTGTCAGCCCAGGACCACCTGCACCTGGTGCTCTTCCCCGTCGTCGGAGAGGGGGATCGTGCCGTCACCGGCTAGGGCCGACCCGTCGAAGCTGATGCGGGCGACGCCCCGGGAGACGCCATCGGGGTTGTCGACGGCGATACGGTAGAGGGTGCCGCCGTACCGGTAGTCGATCTCGAAACGGTCCCACGCGCAGGGGATGCACGGATCGATGTTGAGCGTCGCGCCGCGCTTCCGGAATCCGAGGATCCACTCGAGGCCGGCGCGGTAGAGCCAACCGGCGGCGCCGGTGTACCAGGTCCACCCGCCGCGCCCCACGTGGGCGGGGTTGGAGTACACATCGGCGGCGACCACGTAGGGTTCCACCCGGTACTGCTGCAGGTCGGTGCGGCTGCTGGC
>CAYMLW010000601.1:0-1743 GCA_964391035.1 uncultured Gemmatimonadaceae bacterium | reverse complement strand
AACGAGGAGGCGGAGCCGGAGGAGACGGCGGGGAAGCTCTGGCACCTGCGCTACCCCCTGGCGGAAGGGACGGATGCGCCGGGGCTTCCGACGCTGCCGGACGGACGGCCCTATCTCGTGGTCGCGACGACGCGGCCCGAGACCATGCTCGGCGACAGTGCCGTCGCCATCCACCCGGACGACGACCGCTACGGGGACCTCGTCGGGCTCGAGGTGGACCTGCCGCTCGCGGACCGGCGGATTCCGATCATCCACGATGACTGGGTGGACCCGGAGTTCGGTACGGGAGCCGTGAAAGTGACGCCGGCCCACGACCCGAACGACTTCGAGATCGGTCGTCGCCACGACCTGCCGGAGGTGGACGTCCTGACGCCCACGGCGGAGATGAGCGACGCGGCGCCCGCGGCGTTCCGGGGGTTGGACCGGTTCGACGCCCGGGAGCGGGTGGTCGAGGCTTTCCGGGAGGCCGGCCTCCTCGAGAAGGTCGAGGACCACAGCCACTCGGTGCCCCGCTGCTACCGGTGTGACACCGTGGTGGAGCCCCGGCTCAGCGAGCAGTGGTTCGTGAAGATGGAGCCCCTGGCCCGGCCGGCGCTCCAGGCCAGCCGGGACGGGACGGTCACGTTCACGCCCGAGCACTGGAAGACGGTTTACGAGAACTGGCTCGAGCACATCCGGGACTGGTGCATCAGCCGCCAGCTCTGGTGGGGCCACCGGATCCCGGTCTGGTACTGCGAGTCCGACGGCTGCGATGAGGTGATCGTGGCCCGGGAGGACCCGACGGAGTGCCCGTCGTGTGGCAGTGGCGAGCTGCGGCAGGACCCGGATGTCCTGGACACCTGGTTCAGCAGCTGGCTCTGGCCCTTCAGCACCATGGGCTGGCCGGACGAGACGAAGGACCTGAAGGCGTTCTACCCGACGGACACGCTCTCGACCGCGCCGGAGATCCTCTTCTTCTGGGTCGCCCGGATGATCATGGCCGGCTACGAGTTCATGGGCGAGGCACCCTTCCACGAGGTGCTGCTCCACGCGACGGTCCGCGACCACCACAACCGGAAGATGTCGAAGTCGCTGGGCAACGGCATCGACCCTCTCGAGGTGGTGGAGCGTTTCGGCGCGGACGCGCTACGCTACACGGTGGTGGCCGGCGCCGCGCTGGGGACGGACATCCAGCTCAACTATGAGAACCTGGAGGACGCATTCGCCCCGGGCCGCAATTTCGCCAACAAGCTGTGGAACGCGGGCCGGTTCGCCCTCATGAACCTGGGCGAGGAGGCCGTGTCGACGCCGGAGGACGTGGCGGACGCACTGGAGCTGCCGGACCGCTGGACCCTGTCGCGGCTGTCGCACACCACGCGGCGCGTGGACGCGGCGCTGGAGGCGCTGCGGTTCCACGAAGCGGCGGACACGATGCACTCGTTCTTCTGGGGTGAGGTGGCCGACTGGTACCTGGAGGTGATCAAGGACCGGCTCGCGGGCGAGTCCGGCGACGAGAGCCGCGAGGCGGCCAAGGCCACCCTGGTGGCCGTGCTGGATGGCGTGTTCCGGCTGCTGCACCCGATCATGCCGTTCATCACGGAGGCGCTCTGGCGGCGACTGCCGTGGCCGGAGGGCGGGGAGCGGGCGGAGTCGCTCATGATCGCGCCGTGGCCGACGCCCCGGCCGGAATGGGAGGACGAACGGGCGGAGCGGGAGATGGCCGCGCTGATGGAGCTGATCTCGACGGTCCGGATGCTCCGGAGC
>CAYMLW010000600.1:0-1755 GCA_964391035.1 uncultured Gemmatimonadaceae bacterium | reverse complement strand
GCAGATGAGCAGCCCCGCCGTCGACGTGCTGGACCGCCCGGGCGAGTCACTGGTGACGGGCCGGGTCGTGCCGGTGCATCCCGGCGTCGGCGGTATCGCCCCCGGGCACCTGCGGCGTTCCATCCACAACGCGCTGCGGCGTTCCGGGCGGATCGAGGACCCCTTGCCGGAGGGACTCCGCTCCCGCCTCGGGCTCATGGCCCGCCACGATGCCCTCAATATCGTCCACTTCCCGGAGACCCTCGAGACCGTCGACGCGGCTCGGGAGCGGCTGGTCTTCGACGAGCTGTTTCGCCTGGAAGTGGCGCTGGCCATGCGGAAGCACCGGCAGATCCAGGCCGCGGAAGGCATCGAGCACGATCGTGAGGCGGGCTTGGTCGACGCCTTCGTGGCCTCGCTCCCGTATGAGCTGACCGGCGCCCAGCTCCGGACCATCGACGAGATCCAGCAGGACATGGCGTCGCCCCATCCCATGCACCGGCTCCTCCAGGGCGAGGTGGGCTCCGGCAAGACCGTGGTGGCCATGGCGGCGCTCCTCACCGGCGTGCAAGGCGGCTTCCAGGGAGCGGTCATGGCCCCGACCGAGGTGCTCGCCGAGCAGCACTACATCGGTCTGGCGCCGATGGCCTCGCAGGTCGGCGTCCGCATGGATCTGCTCACCTCGAGCACACCGGACCGGGAGGCCGTGCTCGACGCGGTCGCTTCCGGGAGCATCGACGTGGTGGTCGGGACCCACGCCCTGATCCAGGAGGGAGTGGCCTTCCGGTCCCTCGGGATCGCCGTGGTCGATGAGCAGCATCGTTTCGGAGTCCACCAACGGGTCCGGTTGCGGGAGAAGACCGAGGGTCCGCAGCCGGACATGCTCATCATGACGGCGACCCCCATTCCGCGGACGCTGTCGATGACGCTGTACGGGGATCTCGACGTCTCGCTGCTCGACGAGATGCCCACCGGCCGCCGGCCGGTGGCCACCGAGGTGGTCGGCAAGGACCGCGCCTCCGTCGACCGGGCCTACGACCTGGTCCGGGAGCAAGCAGCTGCAGGACGCCAGGCCTTCGTCGTGTGTCCCCTGGTGGAGGACAGCGCCAAGCTCGAGGCCGCTTCGGCGACCGCCACCTACGAGCGGCTGCAGAGGGTCTTCCCGGACCTCCGGCTCGGCCTGCTGCACGGTCAGATGCGCTCCGCGGACAAGGAAGAGGTGATGGGCCTCATGCGGGGCGGCGAGATCGACGTCCTCGTGGCCACGACCGTGATCGAGGTGGGCATCGACATCCCGAACGCCACGGTGATGGTCGTCGAGGACGCCCATCGCTTCGGTCTCAGCCAGCTCCACCAGCTCCGGGGGCGGGTCGGCCGGGGCCCCCACCCGGCGACCTGTGTCCTCATCGCCGAGCCCTCGACCCCGGAGGCTGCCGAACGGCTGGAGGCCATGGCGGCCACCACGGACGGGTTCCGCCTCGCCGAGGAGGACCTGCGGATCCGCGGGCAGGGAACCGTCTTCGGCGCCCGCCAGGCCGGCCTGCCCGACCTGAAGCTCGCCGACATCCTGCGGGACGCGGCCACGCTGGTGACCGCTCGACGCGAGGCCTTCGCCCTGGTGGCCGCGGATCCCGGCCTGGAAGGATATCGGGCCGTAGCCGACGAGATACGAGCCCTCCTCGGTGACTCCGTGGAATGGCTGTTCATCTCATGAGGATCATCGCCGGCGCCGCCAAGGGCCGGCGGCTCCGTTCGCTGTCCGGGGAGACGAGACCG
>CAYMLW010000599.1:0-1756 GCA_964391035.1 uncultured Gemmatimonadaceae bacterium | reverse complement strand
GATGGCCATGGCCTGCTCCTGGAAGATGGGGATCCCGTAGGTCCGCTTCGTGATGGGCTCGAGCCGCGGGTCCAGGTAGGTGACCTCCTCGAGCCCCAGCCGACGCCGGGTGTAGGGCCGGACGAACCGGGCCTGGATGGGGCCCGGCCGGATGAGGGCGACCTGGACCACGATGTCGTAGAGCCGCCTCGGGCGCGTCTTCAGGATCGACTGGATCTGGGCCCGGGACTCGATCTGGAACGTGCCCAGCGTCTCGCCCCGGCCGATCATCTCGTACGTCTTCTCGTCGTCCACCGGCAGGTCGTAGAGCGCCATCTTCCGGCCGGTCCGGGCCTCGATGGCGTCGAACGCCTTGTGCACCACGCTGAGCCCGCCCAGACCCAGGAAGTCGAACTTCGGGACGCCCGCGGCGTCCAGGTCGTCCTTGTCGAACTGGAGGATGGTCCGGCCCATCGTCGTCTCCTCGATGGGCAGGTAGTCGCCCAGCGGCCGGCTCGAGAGGACGAAGCCGCCGGGGTGCGTCGAGCGGAGCCGCGGGACGTCGTCGAGCGAGCGGAGCGCGGACAGCAGCGCACGACCCTTCGGCGACGACAGGTCGAGCCCGAACCGCCCGGCCATCCCCATCTCCAGCTCCTCCGCCGCCTCGCTCGGCTCCCGGCCGCGCAGCCGCTTCGAGATCCTGAAAGCCGACTCCGCCGGCCAGCCCAGCGCCCGCATGCAGTCCTGGATGGCCGTGGGCGCATGGAAGACCTGGGTCACCGCCGTGATGGCCGCGTGGGCCCGGCCGTAGCGGGTGTACATGTAGTCCAGCATCTCCTCGCGCCGGTGCATCTCGAAGTCCACGTCGATGTCCGGCGCCTCGGTGAGCCCGTCGGTCCGGACCTCGGAGAGGAATCGCTCGAAGAGCAGCCCGTGACGGACCGGGTCCACCGCCGTGATCTCGAGACAGAACGCCACCGCCGAGTTGGCCGCGCTGCCCCGGCCCTGGCAGAGGATCCCCCGGCGCCGGGCCTCCCGCACCGCGTCCCACATGACCAGGAAGAAGCCGGCGAAATCGAGTCGGTTGATCACGCCCAGCTCGTGCTCGAGCTGCGCACGCTGCCGCGCGTCCACCTGGCTCCAGCGCTTCCCGGCGCCCCGGAACGTCAGCTCCCGGAGCCAGGAGTCGTCATCGTGGCCCTTCGGGACCGGGTACTTCGGCAACGGCGGACGCACCCACTTCAGATCGAACACGCACTCGGCCGCGATCCGGGCCGACTCGTCCAGACCCGCCTCCCGACCCTCCCACAGCTCCACCATCTCCGCCGGACTCTTCAGCCGCCACTCCCCGTTCGGGTGCAGCACTCCCCAGCTCGCCGCCGTGTCCACGTCCAGATCCGCCCGGTGCGCCGTCAGCAGGTCGTGCACCAGCCGGCTCCCGCCACCCACGTACCGCGGATCGTTGACGACGACCCAGGGCAGCCCCTGCTTCTCCGCCAGCTCGATCAGCGCGCCCGCCAGCGTCGCCTCCTCCCCCGACACGTGATGGAGCTGCACCTCCACCGCCAGACGGTCGCCGAACAGCTCCCGGAGACGGGACAGGAAGAAGAGCGCCTCCGACGACCGGCCCGCACGGACCAGCGACGCCAGCTCGCCACTCGGCGGCCCCGTCAGCAGCTGCAGCCCGTCGGTCCGGCCCTCGAGGTCGGCGAGGGTGAGGACCGGCTGGCCCCGGACTGGGCCGGTTTCTTGCGTCGCGACGCCGACCGCGACTTGC
>CAYMLW010000598.1:0-1762 GCA_964391035.1 uncultured Gemmatimonadaceae bacterium | reverse complement strand
CTCCTCGCCATCGACGACGGCGGGGTCCCCGCCACCACCGCCGGCAACCTCAAGCGGGCGTTCGTCGCCGAGATGCTCGAGGCCATGCGCTGGCCCGAGGGCTGGCTCAGGATGACCCGCTCGATCAACAAGGTCATCAACGAGGCCGACGCGGGTCTCCTCCACCGGGTCCGGCTCGTGGTCGAGCTCGCCGGCCTGATCCAGCGACGGAAGGGCCGCTTCCACGTCACCAAGCAAGGCCTGCGACTGCGCCGGGAGGACGCCGCCGGCCGCCTCATGGCTCGCCTCTTCCGCACCTACTTCCGGGACTTCAACATCGGCTACGGCGGCCGTGGACCCGACACTTCCGCGATCCAGCACGGCGTCCCCCTGTACCTGGCCCGCCTGCCCCGGGAGGCCCCCGACTGGGTCGGCCGCGACGAGCTGGCCCGGCGACTCCTGGCCCCCCTCACCGACCAGGAGGATGACGCGCCGCTGGCCGGCATCGACATCCGGGTCATCCAGCTCGCCGTCCACTTCCTCGGCCCGCTGGCCCGCTTCGGGCTCCTCGAGGAACTGCGGGATGCGCCGGCCCCCTACCGCCCGACCGACGTCCGGGTGACCCCGCTGTTCGACCGGTTCGTGCGGGTGGCGTGGGAGTGAAACCCATCGCCCGGCCGGGTACTTGCCGTACAACCTTACACAACATATGGTTTACCATATGAAAACGACACTGAATCTCGATGATACGGTGCTGGACCGCCTGCGGCGCGAGGCGGCGCGCCAGGGCCGGACGATGTCGGAGCTGCTCGAGGCGGCGCTCCGTCTTTTCTTCCAGCTCCAGGACGAGCCGAGGGACGGGGAGGCGCTGCCGGAGCTGCCGACGTTCGCGAGCGGGGGTGCGCGAGTGGAGGTGGCGGACCGGGGCGCGCTGTACGAGGTGATGGAGGGGCGATAGGTGTTCGTCGTCGACACGAACATCCTGATTTACGCGGCGGACCGGGACTCGCGGTTCCACGACGGGAGCCGCGCGCTGCTGGAGGGGTGGCGGAGGCAGGTGTCGCCGTGGTACCTGACCTGGGGGATCGTGTACGAGTTCCTGCGGGTGACCACGCACGCGCGGGTGGTGCGAGTCCCGTGGTCGATCGGCGAGGCGGCGGCGTTCGTGGACGCCCTTCTGGCTGCACCGACCCTGGCCGTGCTGGCTCCGACGGACCGTCACGGACGGGTCCTGCGGGCTGTGGTGGCGGAGCTACCGGAGCTGGCCGGTAACATCCTGCACGACGCCACCACCGCCGTCCTGATGCGGGAGCACGGCATCGAACGGATCTACACCCGCGACACCGACTTCCACCGCTTCCCGTGGGTCGAGGTGGTGGATCCGTTGGGTGGCGGCCGGCCAGAAGGGTAGGGTCCGTCAGCGCGAGCGGCGGGATGGAGACGCGATCCCCTCAGCCCGGCAGCAGCTCCGCGCCCTCCAGCGTGGCCTGGGCCCGGTCGAAGGTCACCGTGACCGCGTCCAGATCCCCGTGCCGGTGGTGGATGACCCGGTCCGCCAGACCCGGCGGGGCCGATCGGGCGAGGAGCGGGCCCAGCCCCTGCGGCCGCGAGGCCACCACGCCCGACTCGAGCAGCTGTCTCAACCGACGCCGCGCCTCGTCGTCCGGCACCTGGTAGTGGTGGCGCAACGCGTAGTACGCCTCCACCGTCACGAGGTCGGTCACGACCACGGTCTCGGCCTCCGCGTGGGCGCGCTGGAGCCGCTCCCGGGCGGCCCGGTACT
>CAYMLW010000597.1:0-1780 GCA_964391035.1 uncultured Gemmatimonadaceae bacterium | reverse complement strand
ACCTGAGTTGAGCGATTCGGTCGGGTGGTACAGTGACGCATTCTATTTGGATGTGAGCACAGTTGTGGCCAAGCGTTGATATTGGCATGTGGGTCGTCCATCAGAGCGTGCGCAGCGTGCGACAGCTTATTCGCGGGAGGGTGTGGGCGCGATATTTGGAGGCAGGACGCACTTGTCCTGGGCTCCGCAGTTCCGGAAGCTTGGCGAGGATGTGGGGAGGCGAGGCGAGCTTCGCTGGCTACGCCCAGGCGAAGGGCGGTGGATTCGCGGCACGCTCCCAGAGATCCGCGATGCGTAGGCGCTCCCAGACTGCGGCGGTCACTTTGAGGATGGTTGCGTGAGCGTGTCGCACGATCTTGGCCGCGAAGTCGATCGCCTCGCGCCGGATGCGTGTGGCCTGCGCCGTGATCGGCACGACCTCGGCGGTGACGTCCCGCTTGAAGGACTCGAACAGAAAGAACCCAACCAACGCCGTGTAGTAGAAGGCGGCATTGGCCTTGAAGCTCCTGAACGGAAGCTGCTCGGCCCGGAAGTCCTTGAGTGCTCGATGCACCAACTCGTCGCGGCCACGACCGTGGTGAAGCTCGATGATGCGCTCGGGCTGCGTCCACTCCATGCGTCCTGCCGCCTCCAACAGCGCGTCGATGCGCCCGCCCTGTCCGAGATTCGTGTAGATCACGTTGTCGGGGCGGGCGAACTCCAGGAGCCGCTGCGCGTCCTCATAAGCCGGACGCGTGTAGAAAGCCCGCCTCCACTCGGTCTTCTTCCAGCTCTCGCGGCGGTCGCCGAATTCGAAATACTGCCAGAGCTGATGGCCGTTGTCGTACTGCGACCACAGGGAGGGATCCATCCCACGCGCCAAGTCCTTGATGTCCTCCTGCAGCTTGCCGCTGCAGATGTAGCCGATCCCGAGATCCTCGAAGACCCGGAACAGCTTCTGATCGAAGAAACCGGCATCGAGACGCAGGAGGATGGCGACGTCCTCCCGGTAGTGTTTGCGGATGAAGGCAACCGCGGCCCTCACCATGTTGCCCGCCACGTCGCCGGCGTTGCCGTTCTTCTTGCCGCCGCGGAAGAGGGCGTCGATCACGAACGGACCCCAGGTGAGCTGGAGCGGCTGGAATCCCTTCACCTTCTTGTACGTGGGCTGACATCCCTGCCGTGCTTCGGCTTCGTCGTTGTCCATGACCATGGTGTCGAGCCCCAGAATCACCACGTCCGGTTCCTCCTGCTTCAGGCGCCAGAGGAACAGCCGCACCAGCACCCGGCGGAAGATCCAGATCCGCCCCCATCCGAACGCGCCGAAGAACCGCTTGATCGCGTGCGAGGAGGCCATCTCTTCGGGCTCCGTCTCAATCCCTCTCGCGTAGCCTTCGTCCCGCTTCAGCCTGTCGAAGTGCGTCAGGTGCCGATTCGTTCCGTCCACCAGGAAGCAGAAGAGCTGATGAAACAGCTCGCTGACGGACTGTCCCTTGCCGCTCCTGCGAAGAGGACCGAAGAACCTCTCGAGGTGCGGAAAGATCCCAATGTTGCGGATATATCGAGAGAACAGCGCCAATCCACCCCGCCCAGTGAGGGTGTCCTCCGTGATCTCGACTCTGGAAATGGGAGCCGTTACTGGGGCCGTGGACTTGCCCGAGACCTTCGTCTGAGCCATCTTGCACCTTCACCCGTTGGGTTTGAGAGCGGCGAGAGCCGCTGCTGGCCGTATTTGTCGATACACCAGCAACTTACCCCAACGGGTGTTTCTTTGCTACCCGCCAAATCGCTCAACTCAGGT
>CAYMLW010000596.1:0-1789 GCA_964391035.1 uncultured Gemmatimonadaceae bacterium | reverse complement strand
GGACACCGGCGCCCTCACCGCCGTTCCCGGCATCGGCAAGCGCAGCGCCCAGAAGCTGGTGCTCGACCTGCGGGCTCGCCTGGAGCTCCCCGACGCCGAGGCGGTGCTCGGTGGGGGCGGGTCGGCGCTGGCCGATGCCCGCGAGGCGCTCGAGGGTCTCGGCTATCAGACCGCCGAGATCCGGGAGGCGCTCGACGGCAGCTCGCCCGATCTCACGGTCGAGGACCTGGTGCGGAACGCCCTCCGCAAGCTGGGGCGGCAATGAGAGAAGAAGGCCTGCTCACCGGGAAGCCGGGCCCCGAGGAATCGGCGTTCGAGAGCGGACTGCGGCCCACGACGATGGGCGACTTCGTCGGCCAGGCCGACCTCAAGGAGCGGCTGGCGATCCTCATCGAGGCCGCCCGGGGCCGCGGCGAGCCGATCGACCACGTCCTCTTCTCCGGACCGCCCGGTCTGGGCAAGACCACGCTGGCCGGCATCCTGGCGGCAGAGATGGGGGCTCAGTTCCGGGTGACCTCCGGTCCCGCCCTGGAGCGGGCCGGCGATCTGGCGGCCATCCTGTCCAATCTCGAGAGCGGCGACGTCCTCTTCATCGACGAGATCCACCGGCTGCCGAGGACGGTGGAGGAGGTGCTCTACACCGCGATGGAGGACTTCCAACTCGACATCGTGGTCGGCAAGGGCCCGGCGGCCCGCTCGATCCGGCTGGACCTGCCTTCGTTCTCGCTGATCGGCGCCACCACGCGGGTCGGCCGGGTGTCGCCCCCGCTCCGGGACCGGTTCGGCTACCTGGCCCGGATCGACTACTACGACGCCCCGGAACTGGAGCAGATCGTGCACCGCTCGGCGGAGATCCTGGAGGTGGCCATCACCGCCGAGGGCGCCTCGGAGATCTCGACCCGCAGCCGGGGTACCCCGCGTATCGCCAACCGGCTGCTGCGCCGGGTACGCGACTTCGCCGCAGTGCGCTCCGACGGGGTGGCCGACGCCGAGACGGCCCGGACGGCGCTGCGGGTGTTCGAGGTCGACGACATCGGGCTGGACCGGGTCGATCGGGAGATCCTGACCGCAGTCGTGGAGAAGTTCGGCGGCGGACCGGTGGGGCTGTCCACGCTGGCGATCGCGGTGGCCGAGGAGCCGGAGACGGTGGAGGACGCCTACGAGCCCTACTTGCTGCAGCAGGGCCTGCTGCAGCGCACCCAGCGGGGCCGCATCGCCACGGCGCGGACGTATGCGCATCTGGGGATCGAGCCGCCGGGCCCGGAGAGCAGTCAGGGGTCGTTGCTGTAGTCGGCTGTTGGCGTAGCCTCTTCAATCGCCGATCTCCAATCGCCAATCGCCATGCGAACCTCCGACTTCCACTACGACCTCCCCGAGGACCGGATCGCCCAGGTCCCGGTCGAGCCCAGGGATGCCGCCCGTCTCCTCGTCGCCGACACCCTGGAGGACCGCACCTTCCGCGACCTGCCCTCGCTGCTCGATCCCTCCGATCTGGTGGTGATCAACCGGACCCGGGTCCGGCGGGCTCGGCTGGTGGGCCGCAAGGTGCCCACGGGAGGCCGGGTGGAGATGCTGCTGCTGAGCCCGCTGGGCGACGGGAGCTGGGAGACGCTGGTCCGTCCCGCCCGGCGGCTGCGGGCGGGGACGGTGGTCGAGGCCGGCGGGGTCACCGCCACGCTGCTCGACGATCCCGCCGAGGGGGTCGCCCGGGTCGCGCTGGAGGCCGGCGCCGGGGAGCTCGAGGAGGCCATCGAGGCGTCCGGGGAGGTGCCGCTGCCGCCCTACATCC
>CAYMLW010000595.1:0-1790 GCA_964391035.1 uncultured Gemmatimonadaceae bacterium | reverse complement strand
TGTGAGCTGAAGCCACGAGGCGACTCGCGCCGGTCGTGCCAGCCGGCTCGGCGAGGCCTCCCCCTCGGCCGGGCCGCCGCCACCGCCGGCTCCTTTCTTGATTCCCTTCGAGTCTCCCGCCAGATTCCCGGGTCACCCCTCTCCGCTCACCCGACAGGACAATCATGCGACGATCTCCGGTCCAGCCCCTGGCCCTCGGCCTGCTCCTGTTCGTTCTCTCCGCCTGTGCCACCACCCCCGATCGCGTCCCGGCCACCGACGACCCGCACCTGGCCACCGCGTACCGGGTCCTCTCGACCACACCGCTCATCGACGGCCACAACGATCTGCCCTGGGCCATCCGCTCCTACGACCAAGCGCCCATGGACCTCGAGGCCTACGACCTCCGGAGCCGGACGGAAGGGCACACCGACATCCCGCGCCTGCGGGAGGGCATGGTGGGCGGCCAGTTCTGGAGCGTGTACGTCCCGGCGAGCGCCATGGACCGGCACGCCGCGGCACGGATCCAGCTCGAGGAGATCGACCTGGCGAAGCGGATGATCGAGCGCTACCCCGACGTCTTCGAGCTCGCCACCACCCCCGCCGACGTGGTCCGGATCTTCGATGACGGCAGGATCGCGAGCATGCTCGGGATGGAGGGCGGCCACGCCATCGAGAACTCCCTGGGCGCGCTGCGGGCCTTCTACGACCTGGGCGCCCGCTACCTGACGCTCACCCATTCGGCCAACATCGACTGGGCCGACTCGTGCTGCGAGGACCCGGAGCTCGGCGGCCTGAGCGCGTTCGGCGAGGAGGTCGTTCGGGAGATGAACCGGCTCGGCATGCTGGTGGACATCTCCCACGTCGCCCCCGCAACGATGCACGACGTCCTCGACATCACGGAGGCGCCGGTCATCTTCTCCCACTCCTCGGCCCGGGCGGTGACGAACCATCCCCGCAACGTCCCCGACGACGTCCTGCGCCGGATGGCCGACAACGGCGGTGTGGTCATGGCCACCTATGTGACGGTGTTCGTGAGTCAGGCGCTGCTGGACTGGTACGAGACGCCGGAGGACGAGCGCGGCCCCCGGCCCCGGCCCACGATGGACGACGTCATCGCCCACATCGAGCACATCCGCGACGTGGCCGGAATCGACCATGTCGGCCTGGGCAGCGACTACGACGGCGCCACCGTCCCGGAGGGGCTCGAGGACGTGTCCACGTTCCCCGCGCTCCTCGCGGAGCTGAGTCGCCGGGGCTGGACGGAGGCGGAGCTGCGCAAGCTGGCCGGCGAGAACCTGCTCCGGGCCTGGCGCGCGGCCGAGACGGTGGCGACCCGGCTGCAGGCCGAGCGCCCCGCCTCCATTGCCACGATCGCGGAGCTGGACGGCCTGGTCAGCGCCAGCGAGGGCGCCTTCATCACCCGCCTGGGCCAGGACACGCTGGCGGTGGAGCGGTTCGCCTTCACGCCGACGTCCATCGACGTCACGGCGGCGGTCCGGGTGCCGTCGACGCGGCTCGTCCGCTACCGGGCCGAGCTCGACCGGGACGGCAACATCGAGATGCTGCGGGTCCGTGACTACGAGCCCACCCGGCCGCCCACGACGGGCGGGGAGCCGGTGAGGGAGACCTGGTTCGAGTTCGGGGAAGCTGGAGTGCAGATCACCGGCGAGTCCGACCGGGGCGAGTACGACTTCACCGTCGAGACCAGCCGGGCGGCGCTCCCGTTCATCGAGCTGATCCACTGGCCCTTCGAGCTAGCCCCAATACCGTTCACTTAGTGTTGACAAGGGGGCGCCATGTCGGTAGCT
>CAYMLW010000594.1:0-1795 GCA_964391035.1 uncultured Gemmatimonadaceae bacterium | reverse complement strand
GCCCCCTTCGCCCGGGCATCCGCGAGGAGGTACTCGAGCTTCCGGACCTTGTTGCCGCCGTACAGCCGGCTCGACTGGTCGTCGCGCTTCACCCACAGCTCGTCCGCCCGACCCGGCGCTTCGGCGATCCGGCTCACCGGCGTGGGCCACTCCCCGAGCCACAGCCACGGGACCCGCTCCGCCGCCCCCGGGAACCGGCGGAACAGCGGGTTCCGATCCGGGGCCGCCTCCCCGGGGGCCGGGGCGGTGGCGTCTCCTGGCCCGCTCTGGCTCTCCGTCATACAGTGAACATACCGCCTCCCCGGTTCTTTCGCGTCCGGAGCCCACGTCCCATCCTGCAGGCATACCCGGGAACCCGGAGGATCCCATGACCGACCGACGCACCTTCCTCGCCCGCCTCGCCGCCGCTCCCACGCTTCTGGCCGCACTCCCGCAGGAGGCCTTGGGGTCGGGTCCGGCCGGCAATGGAGCGGTCGCCCCCGATTCCGCCGCACCGTCGCGCTGGTTCAGGGACGGTATGCCCGAGCCGCCCCATGGCCCCCTGCCCACCGAGTTCTGGCACGAGCTGCGGCAGCAGTTCCTGATTCCTGCCGACGAAGCCTTCTTCAATACCGGGACGCTGGGCGCCTCGCCCCGGGCCGTCCTGGACGCCGTGGTCCACCACATGACCCACATCGAGCGTGACCTCGCCCACTGGGACTACAAGGCCGACCACGAGCAGTACTTCACCGGGTACTTCCCGGAGCGGGGCATTCGGGAGAAGATCGCCCGGGCCATCAACGCCCACGCCGACGAAATCGCCCTCACCCAGAACGCCACCTTCGGCATGAACTTCCTGGCCAATGGCCTGCCGCTCGAGCCCGGCGATGAGGTCGTGGTCATGGACGGCGCCCACCCCGGCGGACGCTGCGGCTGGGAGCTGAAGGACGCCCGTTACGGCCCGGCGGTCCGTTTTCTGGATGTCCCCGCCACACCGGAGGATCCCGCACAGCTCATCGCCCTCTTCGAGAACGCGACCACGCCCCGCACACGCGTCTGGGCGATCCCCCACCTCACCAGCGGCACCGCCGTCCTCTTCCCCGTCGACGAGCTATGCCGGCGGGCCCGCAGTCGCGGGATCCTCACCGTGGTGGACGGCGCCCAGACCTTCGGCCACCTCGCCATCGATGTCCGCCGGATGGACTGTGACGCCTTCTTCACCTCGCCCCACAAGTGGGGGCTGGCACCCGTCGGGACCGGCTTCCTCTACGTCCGCCGGGATCTCGCGCCCCACCTCTGGACCACCCTCGCCAGCACCAACTGGGAGAACCGGGACGATCCCGGGTTCCGGCTCATGCAGTACGGGACCGGCAACCTCTCGCTCCTCGTCGGCCTCGAGAAGGCCCTCGACTTCCACGCGGCCATCGGCGCGGACCGGGTCCAGGCCCGGATCGTGGGCCTCGCCGACCGGCTCCGCGACGGCCTGGCCGCCACCCCCGGCGTCCGGATCCGCTCGCCGACCCACCCGGCCCTCCGCTCCGCCACCACCATCTGGACCATCGAGAGGATGACACCCCAAGGGATCCAGGACGCCCTCTGGGACCGGGAGCGGATCCGCGTCCGCAGCGTCGGCGCCGGCGTCCGCCAGTGCTGCCACCTCTACACCCTGGAGCAGGACGTCGACCGGACCATCGAAGCTGCCCGCACGCTGACACGCTGAGACCGACCACCGACCCCGCACGCTGGACGCCGGCCCCTGGCCCCTGGCCCCTGGCCCCTGGCCCCTGGCCCCCGGACGCTGGACGCTGGACGCCGG
>CAYMLW010000593.1:0-1796 GCA_964391035.1 uncultured Gemmatimonadaceae bacterium | reverse complement strand
TCGGCGGCGGCCTGAGCCTCGCCGCCACCGTTTCCTCCAGCGGCCTGGCCGAGGCCATCGGCGGCGGGTTGGCCGGGCTCGATGCGTGGCCCACGGTCCTCCTCGTCATCACCGTGATCGCCGTCATCATCTTCCTGACCGAGCTGACCAGCAACATCGCCACCACGGCCGCGTTCCTCCCGATCCTCGGCCCCCTGGCGGTGGCTCTCGGCGAGAACCCCTTGCTCCTCGTGGTCTCGGCCGCCCTCGGAGCCAGCTGCGCCTTCATGATCCCGGTCGCAACGCCACCCAACGCCATTGTCTACGGTAGCGGCTACATCACCGTGCCCCAGATGGTGCGATCGGGGATCTGGCTCAACCTCCTCTTCATCGGCCTCATCTCCGTTCTGGCCTACACCGTGGTCCTGTGGGTCTTCGGGATCGAGCTCGGCGGAGTGCCGGCGTGGGCGGTCTGACGGCCGCAGGAGGGACTGAGGCCTAGCAGGTCGCCGCAACACGGAGGCGAGTATCGTTGCGCGCGCCCACCACCTAGAGCAGCGGCGTGACCAGCCGGGCCACATTGTCGGCCACGATCCGCAGCGGACCCCGCTGGTGCCAGCGGGCGGGGGTCAGGCGGACGGCGTTCTCCAGGTACTCGGCCTGGAGGTAGTGGAGGCGGGACGCGAAGTCGGTGTCGTAGACGAGGAGCGCCAGCTCGAAGTTGAGGGACAGGCTCCGCACGTCCAGGTTGGCCGACCCGACAATCGCGAACTCCCGGTCCATGGTCAGCGTCTTGGCGTGGAGGAGCGCCCCTGGGTACTCATGAACCTCGACACCGTGCTCGAGGAGGAACCCGTAGTGTGACCGGCCCGCGGCCTGGGTCAAGCGGTGGTCGCCGCGTTTCGGCACCACGACCACCACCTCGACGCCGCGGAGCGCGGCTGCGCGCAGGGCCTTGAGGAGCGAGTCGTCCGGAACGAAGTACGGCGTCGTCAGGACCACCCGCTCCCGCGCCAGCTGAAGCGTCTGGAGGATGATGTCCAGGAGGGGCGGCCGCTCCAGGGAGGGCGAGGTCGGCAGGAGGGAGGCGGTGACCCCGTCGTCGGCCAGCGGTCCGATGGACGGGAAATAGGCCGGATCCGGGGTCACGGAACCGGCGCTGAACGCCCAGTCGTGCAGGAACACTTCCTGAAGGTCGTAGACCACCGGCCCCTCCACGCGGACCGAGGCATCCATCCAGTCCCCGAACACCTCCTTCTTCCGGTACACGGGGTCCGAGAGGTTGTGGCTCCCCATGTACCCGATCCGACCGTCCACCACCGCCAGCTTCCTGTGGTTACGCAGGTCGAGGCGAGCGGCCATGGCCCGCACCGCGTTCACCGGGAGGGCGGGCACCACCTCGACGCCCGCACGCCGCAGCCGCGCCGTCGACGCGCCCCGAAGGAACGGCCGCGACCCCGCCGCGTCCAGGAGCATCCGACACGTCACCCCGCGCTCCCGGGCCCGGATCAACGCGTCCGTGACCGCCCGTGTGATGGGGTCGTCCAGGTAGTCGTCGGCGATGTAGAAGAGGAGGTGGCAGTGGTGCCGGGCGTTGTCCAGGTCCCTGACCATCCGGTCGAAGAGCTCGGCCGGGGCGTCGATCAGCTCGATCCGGTTCCCCGCCCGGGGCTCCCGCGCGCCCACGCCGGCGGCCAGGTTGGCCATCAACTGGTAAGGGCCCACCAGCTCCGGGTGCGCCTGCCGAGCGAACTGCTGGCGCAGCTCGGACGAGCTCCGCACGGCGTCCTGAAGCTGCTGGTACTGCCGTGACCGAC
>CAYMLW010000592.1:0-1814 GCA_964391035.1 uncultured Gemmatimonadaceae bacterium | reverse complement strand
GAGGGCGACGACGTGGCTGTCCTGACGGACATCCTGGGGGTCGAGGACGCGCTTGGCGACATGGACTTCAAAGTGGCGGGCACGCGCGACGGCGTGACCTCGATCCAGATGGACATCAAGATCGAGGGCCTCACCGTGGAGATCATGCGGGAGGCGCTGAGCCGTGCCCGGGCCGCCCGGATGAAGATCCTGGACAACATGGACGCGACGATCTCTGGGGCGAACACGGAGCTGAGCGAGTACGCGCCGCGGATCATCACGATCCAGATCAACCCGGAGAAGATCGGGGACGTGATCGGGCCGAAGGGCAAGACGATCCGGGGGATCCAGGAGGAGACGGGCGCGAAGATCGACATCGACGATGACGGCACGGTCATGATATCGAGCCCCGGCGGCGAGGGTGGCGAGCGGGCCAAGCAGATGGTCGAAGCCATCACCGAGGAGCCGGAAGTGGGTCGGATCTACGAGGGCGTGGTCAAGACGACGACGTCGTTCGGCGCGTTCGTCGAGATCATCCCGGGCACGGAGGGGCTGTGCCACATCTCGGAGCTCCAGGAGCAGCGTACGGAGAACACCGAGGACGTGCTGAAGGTGGGAGACGTGACGCGCGTGAAGCTGCTGGCGATCGACGAGAAGGGGCGCCTGCGGTTGTCGCGGAAGGCGGCGATGGCCGAGGAGGGCTAGGGCGGAGCGTCGGTTGAACGAGGATCGTTTCGACCGGACGGAACTCGACGGAGGCCTGAGCGTCCTGACCCAGACGGTGTCAGGTTCGCGCTCGGCCTCCGTCGGCGTTTGGGTCCGGTTCGGCGCGGCGCAGGAGGTTGCCGGCGAGCTGGGCGCGGCCCACATGCTGGAGCACATGGTGTTCAAGGGCACACGGGCGCGGTCGGCCCGGGACATCGCGATGGTGCTGGAGCGGCTGGGCGGCTCGCTGGACGCGTACACGGCCAGGGAGCACACGAGCTTCCAGGCCCGGGTCCTGGGCGAGGATGCCGGCCTGGCCCTGGAGATCCTGGCCGACCTGGTGACGGCTCCGTCGCTGCAGGCTTCCGACCTGGCTCTCGAGCGCGAGGTGGTCCTGGAGGAGATCGCGGGCGTGGAGGACACGCCGGACGACCTGGTGTTCGAGGTGCACGCCGACGCCCTCTGGCCGGACCACCCCTACGGCCACAGCATCCTCGGGACCCGTGACACCGTGGGGTCGATCACGGCCCCGGCGCTCCGTCGGATCCACAGGCGAGGCTACGTCCGGTCGAACCTGATCGTGGCCGCGGCGGGGGCGGTGGAGCACGACGTCGTGGTGTCGGCCGTGGAGCGGCTGTTCGAGGGGGTGCCGAGCGGCGCTTCGGACAGTACCTTGCCGGCGACGCCGTCGATCTCGAGTGGGGAACGGCGGCTGGAACGGCCGGGTGCCCAGACGCACATCGTGATCGGGGGCCACGCGTGCCCGTACGGCGATGACCGACGGTTCGCGCTGGTGCTGCTGTCGACCGCGATGGGCGGGGGTATGAGCTCGCGGCTGTTCCAGCGGGTGCGCGAGGAGCTGGGACTGGCTTACGCGGTCTACACGTTCCAGTCCTTCTACCGCATGGACGGCGCGGTCGGCGTGTACGTGGGCACGCGGCCGGAATGGGCGGACCGGGCGGTGGCGGTAATCCACGAGGAGCTGCGCGGCGTGGCCTCGGTAGGGTTGAGCGCGGCGGAGCTGGAGGATGCGAAGGGCCAGCTACGGGGCCAGCTCGTGCTGGGACTCGAGTCGCCTGGCGGCCGGGCCCAGCGTCTGGCACTCCAGGAGCTGTATGACGAGCCGCGGC
>CAYMLW010000591.1:0-1817 GCA_964391035.1 uncultured Gemmatimonadaceae bacterium | reverse complement strand
CGCCCCTCGCTGGGCTGACGGCTGGCGGCTGGCGGCTGGCGGCTGGTTGCTGGGTCAGAGGGTCAGGAGGAGGATCAGGGCGACGGCGTTGGCGGCGACGAGGGTCCAGCCGACCCGCTTGAGGTGTCGCGGGTGTGGAGGCCTGAAGTCGAGGGCGAGGATGACCGTCACGGGTACGGCGGCGGCCAGGAGTTCGCGGGCGTCGGCCAGGATCGCTCCCGCGAGGACGGCGCCGAGGGAGAGGGCGGCCACGAGGGGTGCGGCCCAGAGGAGCCAGCGCTCGCCGGGTCGTCTGCGAAGTGCCGCCTTGATGGCATGGACGGCGAAGACGGCGGGGACGAAGGCGGCGAACCAGGTGGCGGCGGCGATGCCCGCGTCGGCGGGGTCCACGGGTCCAGAGAGGGCGAGGGGCAGCACGGCGGCGGAGAAGACGGCGACGGCGCCCAGCTCTGCGGGGATGCTCTTCATGCGACGGGTGCCCAGGGTGGGCAGGAGCAGGGCCGCGAGGACCGCGGGCAGGGCGGCGGCGAGCCAGGCGCGGGCGGGCGCGAGCAGGACGGCTCCGAGGGAACCGACGGCCGCGATTCCGGTCAGGAGGACGAGGCGACGGCGAGCGGGCCGGCGCAGCTGCTCCTTGAGCCGGGCGCCGCGCACGCTGGTGAGGATGGCGACGGGCTCGTGTGCCAGGAACCCGGCAATGGCGACGACCGCGAAGGCGAAGGCGGCGGGGTCGCCGCCGCCATAGACGAGCCCTGTAAGCAGGGGGAAGCCGAGCTGAGCGTAGGCGCCGTGCTCCCTCGGCCACAAGCCGCTCATTGATCTCCTTCGCTGTCGCTGGCCGGGACGCTTCGAGCGCCCCATCATTCGGGCGATGCTTCACGATCCGACGCTGACCGTCCTCGTCTACGCGGGTCTGGCGACGCTGACCGCCGTCCTCGGGACCGTTCCCCATGCGATCCGGGGCAAGCTGTCCCCGCAGGTCATCGGCTGGGCCAATGCCCTGGCGTCGGGCCTGATGCTCGGTGTGGCGTACACCTTACTGAGCGCGGGGCTCCAGGAAGGGCTGGTCGCGGGCGGGATCGGGGCCGCAGCGGGCATCGCCTTCGTCCGTGTGACGCACCTGGTCACGGCCACGGGCGAGCTGGACATCGCGAGTCTGGACGAGGCCGGACCGGACTACGGGTACAAGGTGATCCTGGCGGACACGCTGCACGCCGCCCACGAGGGGATCGCAATCGGCGCCGCCATGGCGCTTTCGCTGCCCCTCGGAATCGCGATGGCCGTGACCCTCGGCGTCCACAACATCCCGGAGGCGATGATCCTGACCCGTGTCGTGACCGATCGCGGCACGACACACCTCCAGGCCGCCGGTCTCGCCCTGGCGACGAACATCAACCAGGTCCTCCTGGCCGTCACGACCTTCGTCCTGGTGAGCGCCATTCCGGGGCTGCTCCCCTGGGTGACCGGCTTCGCGGTGGGGGCGTTCACGTACCTGGTCCTGGAGGAGCTGCTGCCGGAGTCGTACCGCCAGGCGGGACACACGAGCATCGCGCTGGTGACGCTGGTCGCCCTGGCCGTGGTGGTCCTGCTCTCGGGGATCGGCTCGTGAGCGACGTGCTGCTGGTCTTCATCTACGCGCTGTCGACGGCGCTGGCCACCGGCCTCGGCGCGCTCCCATTCCTCTTCGTCCGTATGGTATCGGACCGGGCCATCTCCCTGTCCAATGCCGTGGCCGCGGGGCTGATGCTGGGGGCGAGCTTCGGGCTGGTCTCGGAGGGCACGGTCCACGGCCGGGTCGAGACGGTGATCGGCGCCTT
>CAYMLW010000590.1:0-1847 GCA_964391035.1 uncultured Gemmatimonadaceae bacterium | reverse complement strand
CCGGTCCACCGGAAGAAGCCGGTCCGCGGGCGAGGACGCCAGCGACGAAGGCGCCGGGCCCGCTCCCGCCGGTGATGGTCCGGTCACTGGGGACGGGACGGGGCCCGAACGAGACGAACATGAGAGCGCCACGAGGGCGATGATCACCACGAAAAGACGGCTGGGCTCGCGCATGACCCGGAAGCTATCCGCTGAAGCCCGGAGGCTGCAATCGGTGGGCACGCTCATCGCGATGCCGGCAGCCATGGGCGCGCTGGCCTGTGGCCCCGATGCGTCGGCGGAACGGGAGGTCGACAGCTCGGCGACCGACACGGCGGAGACGGCCGGTGCGGCCGCGACGGGGCCGATCCGCCTGGGGGTGGACGTCCTCCTGGAGGACAGCGCGTCGGTCGTTGCCGGCCGCCGGGTCGGGCTCATCACGAACCACACCGGGGTGTCCTGGCTCGACGGCGAGGCGACATCGACCATCGATCGGCTCGCGGGCGCAGCCGACGCCGAGCTGGTGGCGCTGTTCAGCCCGGAGCACGGGATCCGGGGCCGGATCGAAGGGGGTGAGCAGGTCGCGAGCGAGACCGATCGGGCCACCGGACTCCCGATCCACTCGCTCTACGGTGATACGCGACGCCCGACCCCGGCCATGCTGGAGGGGCTCGACCTGCTGGTGTTCGACATCCAGGACATCGGCGCCCGCTACTACACGTACGTCTGGACCATGGCGCTGGCGATGAAGGCCGCCGGGGAGGCGGGACTGGGCTTCGTCGTCCTGGACCGGCCCGATCCCATCGGAGGACGGCTCGTCCAGGGGAACGTCCTGGACCCGGACTTCTCCACCTTCGTCGGTCTCTACCCCGTCCCCATGCGTCACGGCCTGACCGCCGGCGAGCTGGCCCGGGTGCTGGTCGGACACTTCGGGATCGACGTCCACCTGACCGTCATCCCCATGGAGGGCTGGACCCGGGACAGCTGGTACGACGACACCGGGCTCCCGTTCATCCCGCCCTCCCCCAACATGCCTTCCCTCGCCAGCGCGACCCACTACCCCGGCACCTGCCTCTTCGAAGGGACCAACCTCTCCGTCGGACGGGGCACCGACCGGGCCTTCCAGCAGATCGGCGCGCCCTGGCTCGACGCCGAGACGATCGCCCAACGGCTGAACGCCCAGGTGGATGACCGCGCCGGCGGCCTCGCCGGCGTCCATTTCCAAGCCGTCACTTTCGTCCCAGAGTCGCCCGGCGATCGCAAGTTCGGCGGCGAGACGGTCCGGGGGATCCGGCTCGTCGCCACGGACCGGCGGCAATACGACCCCACCGTCGCCGCGGTCGCGGCCCTCGCCGCGATCCGGGCCGAGCACCCGGGCCGTCTCGAGTGGCACATCGCGCATTTCGACCGGCTCGCCGGCACGGACCGGCTCCGGCACGCCATCATGGACGGCGCGAGCATGCACGAGATCGTCACGCCCTGGATCGCACAAGCCCTGGCGTTCGAGAGGCTCCGCGAGGCGTATTTGCTGTACTGAGGGCGCAGGCGGCGTTGCCGCCTGCAAATCGCCGTCTCCGCGGCAACTCGGTCGGCCACGGCCGACCAACTGGCCCGCTTTGCGGGCAACTGGCCGTCTTCGCGGCAACCGCGGCGCCTGAGCGGCGCCGCAAACTGGCTTGCCCTTCGGGCTGCGCAAACCGCTCGGCGCTGCGCGCCTCGCAAACGGACGAGGGTCCTGCGGACCCCGTCAAACGTCGCTCGCTGCCGCTCGCGAAAGGTGCTGGGACCGCCGGGGCGTTTGGGACATGGGTGGTTAGCCGCAATGCCGTTCACTTAGCGATACGTACGGCGGATGCGGGCCACTTTGT
>CAYMLW010000589.1:874-1856 GCA_964391035.1 uncultured Gemmatimonadaceae bacterium | reverse complement strand
GAAGAGCCCGGCGCTGACCAGGAGCACGACGGACAGGGCGACCTGGATCCCCACGAGCGTCCGGGTGGTCGCGGACCGGGACGATTTCCGGCCGCCGGTGCCCTTCAATGCGGTGATCAGCTCGGGGCGGGACGCGACCAGGGCGGGCGCCAGACCGAACAGGACGCCAGTGATGAGGGAGGCGGCGAGGGTGAAGAGGAGGACGGGGGTGCTGATGGTGACGCCGAACTCGATGGGGAAGTCGAAGGGCATCTGGATGCCGTTGAGGACGCGGACGGCGCCGAAGGCCAGGCCGAGACCGGCCACGCCGGCGAGGCCGGAGAAGACGAGGGCTTCGGTGAGGAGCTGCCGGACGAGTCGTCCCCTCCGGGCGCCGATGGCGAGGCGTACGCCCATCTCCTGTCGCCGGTCCCGTGCCCGGGCGAGGAAGAGGTTGGCGACGTTGACGCAGGCGATCAGGAGCAGGAGCCCCACCACGGCCATCATCATGACCGACATGGCCGTCTGGGCGCCGGCGAACTGGGGGTGGATGCCGGCCTCGGCCTGCGCGACGAGGGTGATCCCGTTGCCGTCGTAGTGCTCGGGGTGCTGCCCCCGGAGGCCGCGGATCAGCCGATCCATGGACTGGCGGGCCTGCTCGACGGTCACGCCGGGGGCGAGTCGCGCGACCACGCTCATGGAGTTGCTGCCCCTCCGCTCGAGGCGATCGGCGCCGGGCATGAGCTCGCGCTCCATCATCACGGGAGCGTAGAGGTTGGCGTTGATGGCCGGCATCGCACCCCGGAATTCCGGGGCCATGACGCCGACCACCTCGAAGGGGTGCCCGTTCAGGGTGAGGGTCCGGCCGACCACGTCGGGGTCCCCCCCGAACCGGTCCTGCCAGAAGGCGTGGCTGAGAACCACCACCGGGTGCTGGCCCGGTCCCCGGTCCTCCTCCGGCAGGAACCCGCGGCCCAGGATCGGGCGCGCACCAAACACCCGG
>CAYMLW010000589.1:0-864 GCA_964391035.1 uncultured Gemmatimonadaceae bacterium | reverse complement strand
GGAAGTAGTCCGCCGATACCATCTCGCCGACGATCCGCTCGTTCCGGCCCCCTTCGCTCAGGTTGAGTGCGGCGAAGGTCCACGCGGCCACTCCGTCGAAGACATCGTTCTCTTCGTTGATGCTGAAGAAGTGAGGGATGGAGTTGGAGCCGTACTGGAAGTCGGAGGCCCAGCGTCGGTAGAGCTGGACCAGCCGGTCGGGCTCCTCGACGCCGGGGAGCGGCCGGAGCAGGATCGAGTGGACGGCGCTGAAGACGGCGGTGTTGAGGCCGATTCCGAGGGCCAGGGTGAGCACGGCCACCGCGGAGAACGCGGGATTCTTGCGCAGCATGCGGAGGGCGTAGCGAAGGTCCTGACGCAACGTGTTCATGTCCACTCTGCTCTGACTGGAGGGGTGGTCGATCGCCGGGACTCCGTACGAGTGCGAGTGCGGGATGGATTCATCGGCTGGACCGTTCTTGACGGCACCGCGGTCGATGCCGACGTTGATGCGGTAGCCCCTTTCAACCCTCGCGGACCGGAGATGGCATGCGCGCCCTGATCGTCGGGCTTCTTCTGCTGGTGCCTTCATTCGCGGCCGGACAGCAGGAGACCCGCACCCTGTTCCACGGCGATATCAAGCATGGCGGGTTCGGCGGGCCCACGCTTGCCGTCACTCAACTCGCGAACGAAGCCGCGCTGTTCGTGGGCGGCCACGGCGCATGGCTCATCGACCACGCCTTCTACATCGGCGGCGGTGGCATGGGCCTGGCCACCAACGTGGCGGAGCCCAATCCCGCCGATGACGACGACGTCCGTCAGCTCAACTTCGGCTACGGCGCTCTCATCGCCGGCTACGTCCACAACCCGGACGGCCTGGTCCAC
>CAYMLW010000588.1:0-1869 GCA_964391035.1 uncultured Gemmatimonadaceae bacterium | reverse complement strand
GGAGCCGGACGGGCCGGCCAGGGCCGTGAACTCGCCCTCGACGACGTCGAGGTCGATGCCCCGGAGGGCGGGGATTTCGAAGTCGCCCTGGAAGTAGCTCTTGGTGAGGCCCCGGGCCCGGATCAGGCCCCCTTCCTCGATCACGCCGGGTGCCTCGGACCGCGTCTGGCTTCGGGTATCGGTCATGGGCTTGGCTCTCCTACTCGTAGAATCGCATGGCTTCCGCCGGAGCGAGCCTGGTGGCTCGCCAGGCCGGGTAAAGGGCCGCGGCCACGGTGGTGAAGGCCACCAGAGCGGAGGCCACGCCCCAACGCACGGGGCTGATGGCGCTGTACATCACGAGGTCGGCCATGTCCACGCCGGACATCTCGATCTCTTCGACGCCGTACGAGGATATGGGGATGCCCCAGTGAGCGGCGGCGAGGTGTCCGGCGAGGCCGATGAGGAATCCGGCGGCCATGGCCAGGGCGGTCATGAGGACCGACTCGGCCAGGAGCAGCCGTCCGATCCGCTCGTGGCGGAGCCCGAGGGCGTTCAGGAGCCCGAACTCCCGGACCCGCTCCATCACCGCCATGAGGAAGGTGTTGGTGATGGAGAAAAGGACCACGGCGAAGATGATGGCGAAGTAGATGTAGCCGAAGGCGTCGTCGATCTCGATGAGGCCTACCATTTCGGGAATGGCCTCCTCCCATGTGAGCACCTCGAGGCCGTTGCCCCGGGCGTTCGCCGCCTCGCGGATGGTGCTCGCCACGGCATCAGGGTCCGCATCCACGGCGGTCAGGACCCCGATCTGGGTCAGCATCCCGGGGTGGTCCAGCGCGTCGCGGGCCGCGGCGATGGTCGTAAGGCCGAGGACCTCGTCCATCTCCCGGAGGCCGGTCTCGATGACGCCCGTCAGGTGGAACAGCGCCCGGGTCACCTCGCCGGCGGGGCCGCTGGCCGTGAGGACCACCCGGTCCCCGATCTCGAGATCGAGACGCTCCACCGCCCGGCTGCCGAGGATGATGGGGTCGTCCCGGTCGTCGCCGAAATACGAGCCGGCCACGATGTCCTGGTCGTAGTCGTGGAGGGCGAGCTCCGTCCCGGGGTCGATTCCCCGGAGCATCACGGGTCGGTTGTCGGCCGACGTGCTCACCAGACCACTGACGAGGACGCGGGGAAACACGATCGCGACGCCGTCGACCTCCTGGACGGCCCGGACGGCCGCCGCGCCGTCCTCGATGATCACGTCGCTGGCCTGGCTGGCCCAGTAGCCATCGCCGTGGACGAGGATGTCCCCGCCGGCGGCCTCGGCTGCCTCGCGGAGCATGCGGTTGTGGCCGTCGTAGGAGATGCTCAGGCCGACGAGCATCAGGGCATAGGCCAGTGCCACGGCGGAGGTCATGATCAGGGTCCGGGTCCGGTGACGCCACAGGTTGCGCCACGCGAGCTTGAGGAGCATCAGGTTCTCCCGGCGATGGTGGGAGCCGGGTCGATCCGGGCCGACCTGATGGCGGGCCAGAGGCCGCTCAGCGCCGCCACGATCAGCATGATGACGATGGGCTGGATCACGGCGCCCGGGTACAGGTCGAAGTAGATCCGTTCGGTGAAGGAGACGCCCATCATCGAGAAGGTGGCCTGATCGGTGAAGATGGACATGTCGAAGCCGGCCGTAGCGTGGTACCAGGTCAGGAGCGCGCCGCCGAGGGCGCCGAGGAGCGCACCCACGAGCCCCAGCACCAGCGTCTCGACGACGATGGTCCGGAACATCCGCCGCGGGCGCATCCCGATGGCCAGCATGACGCCGAACTCGCGGCGCCGCTCCAGGGCGCTCATCCGCTGCGTGTTGATGATCCCGACCGCGGCCACCAGGTAGATCAGCAGGTACAT
>CAYMLW010000587.1:0-1872 GCA_964391035.1 uncultured Gemmatimonadaceae bacterium | reverse complement strand
CGCGCCACGGGCGGCGGTCCTCGGTCTGGAGCGTCACGTCGGTCGTGCCGACCTCTTCGCCCGGCGAGAGCACCGGGCGCACGAAGCGGAACGGATTGCTGTTGATGTAGTTCATGTCGCTGATGAGCTTGTTCGCGTAGATCGGGTCGCCTGACTCCAGCCGGACCTTGTCGCGGATCTGCTCGTCCGTGAAGTGCGCGTTGCCGGTCACGCTGATCTCGCCGGCCATGCCCTCGATCACCAGAAGCTGCACCGCGCCGTTGGTGATTTCCTGCTCGGGGATGATCACGTCCACGACCGGGCGGTCCAAATCCCGGTAGTAGAAAATCGTCTGGCGGACCATCTCGCCGATCAGGTTCCAGGTGATGGGCCGGCCGAGGTGGGGCTCGATCCGCGACCGGAACTCGGGCGTGTCGAGCGGCGGAACCAGCTCGGTCTGCACGCCCTCGATGGCGAGCGTGCGCTCCACGTCGTCCGGCGAGGCGACGAAGCGCACCCCGGCCAGGGCGTCGACCAGCACCTTGTCGCCTTCGGGCACGTCGACGTCCGGGCGAGGCAGTTCCGGCGGAAGCCGGTCCGAGGTCGGCTCACGGGGCTCGGCCACCGGTTGATAGTCGCCGGGACGGAGCGCCTCCTGAGCCAAGCCGGGGCATGCCGCGCAGAAAAACACCAGAACGAGCGAAAGCGACCCAACCCAGCGCGTAAACCCATGTGCAGTGGTCACGGCAGATCTCCCTAAACTGTGGGCCGGGGACCCTTCACGGGCCCCCGGCCGAGTTCATCGGCTGGCGAAGATGTAATCCTTGAGCCCCTTCGCGTCAAGGAACAAAGTAGCCGCGGCGCCGCGCCTGGACCACTCGCGCGCCGAAGTAGCTGTTGAGCACGTTGAGCAGCTCTTCCAGGTTGTACGGACCCGCTTCGGGCATGCCGGTCGGGGCCCCGCCCAGGAGGCCGGCGAACAACAGGTTGTTCAGCAGGGCCGAGTCGCGCTCGGCCCGGTCGGCCCGGTCCCAGTCGACCTGGAGCTGGCCGAGGGCGGTTGCCGGCGTCGGCTCGGGGGCGAAGTAATTCAACTGGATGTTCGTGCCGAGGGCGTAGTTATGCGGCCCGCCGTCGGCGGGGGCCACCGCCTGGCCGACCAGCAGCTCGCCGCCCAGCGGGGGCCACAGGATCGGCTCCCAGTCCTCGAAGGACATTTCGCACCACTCGGACATCTCGGGGATCTCCCCGCCCGGCCAGTAGGTCAGGATCGGAGAATCCGGCTGGACGAAGATGGTGCCGAGGACCGTCTCCGCGTCCGGCATCGTGTACACCAGCACCGGCCCGCCCGCGTTGATCAGCAGGCCGCCCAGGGTGGCGTCCCCGCCCGTGACCGCGTCGATGGACAGTGCGTTGGGCGTGGTCGGGGCGAAGCCGCCGAAGGTGAACAGCACCTGCATCGGAACTTCCTCGAGGTCCGCCACGTTCGCCAGCTCCGGCGGCAGCATCTCGGCCGTGGGCCAGGTGAAGCCGAACACCGACTCCAGCTCCGAGACGGGCACGCTCGGGCCGTCCATGTAGAAGTCGTTGCCGGCGACAATGTTGACCGGCCCGCCGAGTGCGCCGATGACCGTCGGATAGCACTCGCCGCTGGTGATGTTGAAGTCGTTGCCGGCCAGGCCGGTGATTCCGGCCGTCGGGTCGTAGACGTTGCCCGGAATCGGCAGGAAGGCGCACGGGTCGAGCTCGCTGTCGCCGGGCTCCATGAAGACGGACGCGACGTGGTCCAGCGTCGCCCACGCGTCGAGGCCGGCGAGCAGCCCGACGGTGTCGATGTTTACGTCGTTCCCGGCGACGAGGGAGACCGGGCCGCCGGCCAGGCCGATCCACATC
>CAYMLW010000586.1:0-1880 GCA_964391035.1 uncultured Gemmatimonadaceae bacterium | reverse complement strand
CAGGTCGGTCACCCACCAGCAGTTCCGAGCCCGTCTCCTGCTACGTGTACGCCGTGGCCAGGCGGTCGAACGACGCGGCCCGGTCCCGGTACTCCTTGAAGTGGACGGCCGACACGTACTGGTCCTCCTCCGGGTCCTCCTCGTGGTACGTGTACAGTCGCACCAGCCGCTCCGATTCGGGGTAGGGCAGCGGCTCGAACAGCACCGCACGCACCACGCTGAACACCGCCGTCGTGCCCCCGATCCCGAGCGCCAGCGTCAGCACCGCCGCCGCCGCGAAGCCCGGCCGGCGGCCCAGGCTCCTGAGCCCGTAACGGACATCGCTCACCGTGTCCTCCAGGACCCGCGTCCAGCGGGCGTCCCGGACCTCCTCCTTGTACCGCTCCCGACCGCCGAACTCCAGCTCCGCACGACGACGGGCCTCCCCCGGGCTCATCCCCGCGGCCCGGTTCTTCTCCGCTTCACGGTCGATGTGGTACGCCAGCTCCTCGTCCAGCTCCCGCTCCAGAGCCTCCTTGTCGAACAGCGCCCGCAGCTGCTTCCGCCACCCCCGCAGTCGGTTCCGCATGGCCGCCCCCCTACCTCGTCCCCAGCACGAGCTCCATCGCTCGCACGTACTCCCGCCAGCTCGCCACCTCCTCGCCCAGCGCCCGCCGACCCGTCGCCGTGAGTCGGTAGTACCTGGCACGACGGTTCTCCTCCGTCCGCTGCCACTCGCTGTCGATCCAGCCCCGCTGCTCCAGCCGCTGCAGCGCCGGGTACAACGACCCCTGTCCCACTTCGAACGCGTCCTCCGAGCGCAGCTGGATCCGCTGCGCGATTCCCCACCCGTGCATGGGCTCCAGCGAGAGCGTCTGGAGGATCAGAAGGTCGAGGGTCCCGCGCAGCACGTCGTTCGAGGACATCGGCGCCATGGCTCGTCGGAGGTTCGAGGTGTCCGGCCCGTCTCGCCGGGTGCCCGGCCTGTCCTGCCGGGGCCGCGGTCTATTGTCGTGTTCCGACAGTACACCGGGTTGTGTCGAAAGTCAACAATACCCGCCGGCGCTTGCTCTGCGGGGGTGGGCTGGCGAGCTTTGGCCGGACTCCGGCGGAACGATCCTGCGAATATCCGAGGGGGCGCGTGTCCCACATCTTCGGCTCCCACACGATCAGGAACGGCGGCATCGACATGGCGGTCCGGCGGGCGAAGGCGGCGGGGCTGGATGCGGTGCAGGTGTTCAGCGCGATCCCGAAGTTCTACGGGGACAATACGGGGATCCGGGAGGCGCGAGTGGAGCGGTTCCGCGAGGCGCTGGCGGAGACGGGGATCGAGGGTGGGAACGTGGTGGTCCACGCGGCGTACGTGCTGAACACGGCGAACCAGGACGCGGGCCGTCGGGGCCGTGCGCACGCGGGGCTGGCGAAGGAGCTGGAGCGATCGGACCTGCTGGGCGCCGGGGGCGTGTGCTTCCATCCGGGCAGCGCCGGAAAGGGGGAGGTGGAGCCGGCGCTGGCGTGGGTGACGGAGGCGATCGTGGGTGCGCTGGAGTCAGTGGACACGGCGACGAAGGTGTGGGTGGAGAACACGGCGGGCGCCGGCGCGACGCTGGGCCGGACGGCCGCGGAGGTGGCGACGATACTGGGGGGCGTGCCGTCGTCGCTGCGGGAGCGGACGGGGTACGGGCTGGACACCTGTCACCTGTACAGCGCGGGCTATGACATCGCCCATTCGCCGGAGGTGCTGCGGGCGGTGCTGGACGAGTGGGAGGAGGCGGTGGGCGAGCCGCCGAGCTTCTTCCACCTGAACGACAGCCGGTTCCCCATGGGGAGCAACAAGGACCGGCACGCGCTCATCGGGGAGGGCGAGATCGGGGAGGCGCCGTTCGGGTGGCTGCTGGCCG
>CAYMLW010000585.1:0-1884 GCA_964391035.1 uncultured Gemmatimonadaceae bacterium | reverse complement strand
CGATGTTCCGATGCAGCCGCGCCGGTTTCGTTTCCGGCCGGCACTCAACACACCGCCAGAGAATCGGGGGCGGCCATGTCGGGAACCAGTGCGAACGCTGACAAGAGAGTCCTGAACCTCCAGGCAATCCGGCCCAGGGACCGCTACCGCCACGTGCTGGATGCGTTCGATGCCATCGAGCCCGGCGGGGTCCTCGAACTGAGGGCCACCGCCCACCCGCTGCCCCTCATCTACCGCCTCTCCGATGACCGATTCGGCCAGTTCCTGGGCGAGTTCATCCAGCGGGATCCCCACTGGCGCGTTCGGATCGTCAAGCAATGACCGACCGGACCGGGTCGCACGGTCTCCCGCTTTCACGGTACATCCCCCTTGACTCCGTAGTATGGTACAGGGTTTACCTTACGCTACCATGACCGGAACGGAAGGAGACGGGATGTTCATCGGCGAGCTGGCGGGCGCCGCGGGCGTGGGTGTGGAGACGGTGCGGTTCTACGAGCGGGAGGGCCTGCTACCGGAGCCGCCGCGGACCGATTCCGGGTACCGCGTCTATGACCACGACGCGGTGCGCCGGGTGCGGTTCATCCTCCGGGCCAAGGAGCTCGGGTTCACGCTGTCGGAGACGAAGGAGCTGCTGGAGCTCCGGGTCACGGACCCCGCCGCTTGTGGAGAAGTGGAGGCGACGACGCGGGCGAAGATCGTCGACGTGGAGGCCCGGATCCGGGAGCTGGAGCGTATCAGGACAGCGCTCGGCGGCCTGGTACGAGCGTGCGCCGCGAATGAGCGAGGAGACCGGTGAGTGTCCGATTCTCGACACACTGGAAGAGGAAGCAGAGACCGACAGGGAGGAGCCATGAGTGAGCACGCGATCGAGCTGGTCTACTTCGACGGCTGCCCCAACGCGGAGAGCGCGCGGGCCAACCTGGTGACGGCCACGGGCGCGGCGGATGAGGACGTGCCGTGGCGCGAGTGGAACCTCTCGGACGAGGCGACTCCGGAGGAATACCGGCGCTTCGGCTCTCCCACGGTGCTGGTGGACGGCGAGGACGTGACGGGAGCGGACGGCGGCAACGCGGCCATGGCGTGCCGGGCGGACGGGGCGCCCGATGTCGAGGTCATCCGCCGGGCACTGTCCCGGTGAGCGACTGGCTGAAGGCCGCGGCCCCGGCCGCGGGCGGCGTGGCGGCCGCGTTCGTCTCCGCGCTGTGCTGCGCGGGGCCGGTCCTCGCCGTTGCGGTGGGCGTATCGGGTGCCGGGTTCGCGGCGACCTTCGAGCCGCTGCGGCCGTACTTCCTGGCCGCCACCGCCGGCTTCCTGGTGCTGGGCTTCTGGCTGCTGCGCCGGGAGGAACAGAAGGCGTGCGAGCCGGGCAAGGCGTGCGCCGACCCACGTGTTCGGCGGGGCATGCGCGTCGTGCTATGGGCCGCCACCGTCGTGGCGGTGCTCTTCGCCACGTTCCCGTCGTGGCAGGAGCTGGTCCTGCCTGCGCACGACCCCGGCTCGCCCGAGGCCGCCGCCCGAGCGGATACCGGGACACGGCCGGATCGGGCCATGCCGGGTTCGGTGGCCGATCCCGGGGGGCCGTTCCGCACGGTCACGCTCCACGTCACCGGCATGACCTGAACGGGCTGCGAGACAGCGGCCCGGGTGGCCGTGGAGCGGATCGAGGGGGTCCGGGAGGCGCGATTCACGTGGCAGGAGGAACGGGGTGTGGTCATCTACGACACGACCCGGGTCACCATCGACAGCGTGATCACAGAGCTGCGTCGCATGACCGGCTATGACGCGCGGGTGGAGGCCGAACCATGACGAATACGGCGAAACGTGCCAGTGATGCCCGGCCCTACGACCTCATCGTGCTCGGGGGCGGGATGGCCGGGCTGCCCA
>CAYMLW010000584.1:0-1918 GCA_964391035.1 uncultured Gemmatimonadaceae bacterium | reverse complement strand
GGTCGAGGTCAGCGTAGGCCGGGGCGCGAGCGCGGGCAAGGGATCGTGGAATCGTCCCCCCGGTTTGCCGCGCGAGAGGAAGAACTGGCCGGCAAGGTGGAGACACCGCGAACCCGGCGTTCGGATGGGGGACGGGACGGAGCCGCTGGCCTGGCGTCGCCGCGGCCGCGGCGAGCCGCCGTGAGGGCAGGGATCGAGCCAGGACAGGGGTCGAGCACTCGTCCGGGTGCATCGCCCCCGGGGGTCGGCCTGTGCCTGGCCGAGTCGGCACGCCAGCAGGAGGGACGCGCCGTGTCCGCGGAGGAGCGCCCCCGGTTTGCCGCGCAGGAGAAAGAACTGGCCGGCAAGGTGGAGACGCCGCGAACCCAGCCCCCACCGCGAAGCCAGTCGGCAATACCGTCCGCGCGACGAAGCGGACACGGCGCGTCCCGACCGCGACGAAGCGGACACGGCGCGTCCCGACCGCGACGAAGCGGACACGGCGCGTCCCGACCCACCGGGCGTCGATTTCCTTGACCCCTCGCCATGCGGTCGCCCATCCTGGGACCCATGAGGCCCCTGCTCGTCGTCACAGCACTCACCGTGCTCGCCCTCCCCGTCCGTGCGCAGATCGAGCCCGGCCGGATCTACACCGCGGGCGAGGAGATCCGCGAGCCGTCGCTCGGGCTGCGGCTCACGCTGCCCGCCGGCTGGCGGGGCGCGCTGTCGCCGGACGGGTCGTCGTTCATGCTCGAGCCGGTCTCGGGCGAGGGGCTGATGGTGGTGATCGCGGACCGACTGACGGAGGCCCAGGCCCGGGAGCAGCTGTCGCAGCCGATCGACGTCGGCGGCGGGATCGTCCTGGTCCCGGCGGGCGAGGTGAGGGAGGTGGCGACGGGGCACCCGACGGGCGCGTTCGACGTGCGCGGCGCGCCGTCGGGGTACCAGGGGACGGTGGACGTGCGGCTGACAGCGGGCGGGCTGGGCGTCGCCTTCGTCCTGTTGTCGCCGTCCGGGTCGGCGGCGTCGCAGCGGGAGGCCATGCGGGCCTTCGCGTTCAGCCTGGGCGTCGAGGCGGCCGCGGTCGGGGGCCGGGCCGGCGGGGACGGCGCGGGCGTCGTCGACGAATGGGAGCCCTACCTCCGCGGCCGCTACCTCGCCCGGTTCTTCACCCGGACCGGCTATACCGAGTCGGCCGAGCTGTGGCTCTGCAGCGACGGCACCTTCTACTACGACAGCCAGGGCGGAGGTTTCGGCGGCGGGGCCAGCGGAGCGATGCAGAGCCGGGGCGGCGGCCGCTGGTCCGCCACGGGCGCCGGGGCGAGCGGCACGCTCTTCCTCGACTGGGCCGGCGGCGGCCGGACGTCGCTGTCGCTCGGCTACGACGCCCGGGAGGACAAGCTCTACGTCGATGGCGAGCGGATGCTCCGGGGCAACAACGAACGCTGCCATTAGCCGGCAGACCACGGCGTGACGGGTCGCGTGGACGCGGTTTCATGCGACAGAACTGCAGAGGGTCAGTCGTCCTACGACACGAGAACCCGACACCTTTTCGTGCTGCCGCCATGCTCCGACTCACGCCGAAAGCCCGTCACTTCCCCGTCGCCGCCGGGCCCGTCCTGGCTGTCGCGCTCCTGCTGGCCCCTCTCGCCTGCGACGACCCCGGGGGGCCCGACTTCGGCGCGGTCGAGGTGCGGGTCCGTAATGTCTCCGAGCAGGTGATGGAGGACGTCGTCATCGGGTTCCCGTACCCGGTTGGCGAAGTCGTGTACGGCGACCTGGAGGCGGGCGAGGCGTCGGCGTACCGGGAGGTGGAAGAGGCCTACCGGTACGCCGCCGTCCGGCTCGTGGTCGAGGGCGACACCCTCGGCCTGGTCCCCATCGACTACGTGGGCGAGACGCCGCTGGGGCCGTTCGCGTACGCGCCGCGCAATCCGAT
>CAYMLW010000583.1:0-1921 GCA_964391035.1 uncultured Gemmatimonadaceae bacterium | reverse complement strand
CCTGGATCGTGACCATGGCCCAGCCCAAGCGCGGCGTCATCCGCTGGCTCCTGGGCCGCACGTTCTACCCCGACAACACCTACACCCGCTACCGCGACAGCTCGCCGATCCGGCCGTACGACCTCTCGGGCCACGTCCTGGCCGAGTTCATGGGCGTGAACGCCGAGCCCGTGGCCACCCACCCGACCGTCGCCACCGCCGAGGTGACGCCCGAGTTCAGCGTGGAGGTCCGGGACCGGCTGCCGTACGTCACCTCCGGGATCGAGCCCGCCGGCAGCGTGGAAGCCGGTGAGTTCGGCTACCGGGTCGACGGGCGACAGAACGCGGCGTTCCTCGCCGTCAACATGCTCTGGGACGACGGGGTCGACGGGGTTCGTCGTGTGTCCTCCGGCTCCGTGACCGGCGACTTCCTGGTTCCCGGCGACGCCGACGCCGGCCTGCTGCGTCGGGTTGCCAGGGCTACAGGTATTTCGTTCGAGCCGCTGGACCAGGAGCCCGTCACCACCATGCCCGTCGACCGCCCCCGGATCGGGCTGTATCACCGGTACTACGGCGGGAACATGGACGAGGGCTGGACCCGGCTCGTCCTCGAACGCTTCGGGTTCCCGTACGACTCCCTCCGGGATGACCGGATCCGCGACGGCCGCCTGATCCGCGACTACGACGTCATCATCCTCCCCGAGGACAACCCGGCCATCATGAAAGGCCCCGGCTCGGGAGGCTCCGGCGGGCAGCTGTCCGGCTACATGGCCCGGGCCGTGGAGGGCACCCCGCCCGAGTACCGGAGCGGCTTCGGGAACGAGGGCGTCGAGGCCCTCGAGCAGTTCGTACGCGACGGCGGCACGCTCATGACCTTCGGCGACGCCGGCGAGCTGGCCATCGACGAGTTCGGCCTGCCGGTCAGGAACATCGTCGACGGCCTCCCGTCCACCGAGTACTGGGCCCCCGGCTCCACGCTCAACGTGGACGTCGACACCCGCCACCCCCTGGGCTGGGGCATGCCCTCACGCGCGTATGCATTGTTCCGGGGCGGCCAGGTCTACGCCGTCACCCCCACCGACCACAACGAGCGCGTCACCCGGGTCATCACCTTCCCGGAGGCGGGCGAGGGCTCGGACCAGGAGGACATCCTCCGGAGCGGCTGGCTGCTGGGCGAGGAGGTCATCTCCGAGAAGGCGGCCATGGTGGCCGTCCGCCACGGGGAGGGGCAGGTCATCCTCATCGGGTTCCGGCCCCAGCATCGCGGGCAGACCTGGGGGACGTTCAAGGTGGTGTTCAACGGGGTGATGGGGGGATGACTGGCGCAATGTAGCTACATGTAGCTACATTCGATCCATGCGCGCCATCGGGATCCGGGAGCTCAAGAACAAGCTGTCCCACTACATCCGGCTGGTGGAGGCCGGCGAGTCGGTGCTGGTGACCCATCGGGGGACGGTAGTGGCGGAGCTGCGTCCGCCGGGGCCGACCACCCAGCCCCGGGCGCCGGCCGACGGTCTGGCGGAGCTGGTGCGCCGGGGCCGGGCGACGGCGGGCGCCGACCACGACCCGTCGTTGTACGGACCGCGTCCGTCGGCGCTGCCCGCGGGGACCGTGCAGAAGCTGCTGGACGCGGAGCGGGGCGAGGGCGAAGGGTCGGCCGGGTGATCGTCTACGCCGAGTCGAGCGCGGTGCTGGCATGGCTGCTCGGCGACGAGCGGGGCGAGGAAGCGGCGCGACACCTGGCGGACGCCGATGGCGTGGTCGCGTCGGATCTCACGCTGGTCGAGTGCGAGCGGGTGCTGATCCGGGCGTGGAGCGGCGGGCTCCTGACGGAGGCGGAGGCCGCGGACCACCGGGCGGTGCTGGCCCGGGCGGCGTCGCGCTGGACGCGGCTCAGGGTAGACGACGAGGTGGTCGAGCGGGCGCTCCGGCCGTTCCCCGT
>CAYMLW010000582.1:0-1922 GCA_964391035.1 uncultured Gemmatimonadaceae bacterium | reverse complement strand
CGATCCGGCCGCTGTTCAGCGCCGGGCCGATGCCGCGGAACGACAGCCCGGACAGGTTGGCGTCCGGCAGCTCCTGCCCGGACTGGGCCGTCAGAGCGGGCGCCAACAGGAGCACGGCGAGGATCGCGGAGGCGGTGCGAAGCATGGTCATGGCTCTTTGGTTCGATCTGTCTGTGAGACCGTCCGGCCGGCCCGGTCCGGAGGGCGGTGCGGCCGCGTCGGGCGAATCCGCCCGACGCGTGCCTACACCTCTCCGAGGCGGATCCGGCGCCTGGTCCGAAGAATGTAGGAAGGCCCGCCCGCATGCACAAAGCGCAACGTGCGCCCCGTCGGCTCACGGTCGCGCCCGGATCGCCGGCTCGGCCGCTGCGACGCGGGAACTTGACCCGCCACGCCACGGCGCCTCATACTCTGTCCGGCGCAGCTCACTATCCCCCCGCCCACTACCATGCCAGACCTGCAGGGCCCGAAGAGAAGACGGCTACGTCCACACGGCATCGCCCTCGCGCTGCTCGCCGCCTGCTCCGGCTCCACGGGCCCCGACCTCCCGCCCGTGGCCACGGTCCGGGTCACCCCCGACCGGGCCACCCTCGACATCGGGGGCACGGTCCGGCTCACCGCCACGGCGCTGACGGAGGCCGGCGACCCCATCCCGGAAGCGGAGATCGAGTGGCGAGTCACCGGCGCCGCCGCCACGGTGGACCCTGCCGGCCTGGTGACGGCCGTGTCGGCAGGGGTGGCCGGGGTCGAGGCGTCGTCGGATGGCGTGGTCGGCCGGGCGGAGGTCCGGGTCTCGCCGGTCGCCGCCATGACGCCGGACACCGGACGCTACGGCGCCATCGTCACCCTCGACGGCGACGCTGTCCTGGCCGACGCCACCGTCCACTTCACCGGCCCGGACGGCGACTTCGTCCCGGCGCGGGTCCGGTCGGCCAGCGCCGGCCGGCTCGAGGTCTGGGTCCCCGTGGGCGCCACCAGCGGGCCGCTGCGCCTGGACTGGCCCGGCGGATCCGGGCACACGGCCGCCGGGTTCGGGCTGACGGCGGAGTCCGATGTCCTCGCCGGCGGCGCCACCGTCCCGGTCCCCTACCACAACCCGTCGCTGCTCGCCGACGGCGCCGCACCCCACGAGATCTCGTTCACCCTCCCGGCCCCCGGCCCGATCTCGCTCCAGCTCGCGGACCGGGGGGCCCGGAGCGAGCGCACCGCCGTACGGGCGTGGCTCTTCCGCACCGACGTGGAGCCGTCCACCCTCGTCGCCTTCGTCATGACCCGGGACCTCGTGCTGGAGGCCACCCTCGACAGCGTGGCGTACTCCCGCGCCTCGCTCCCGGCCGGCGACTACACCCTGCTGATCGCGCCCGTGGACCTCGACGCGCCGGAACGGACGGACCTGACCCGCCCGTTCGGGCTCCGCCTCGAGCCGGTGGAGCGGTTCGGCCGGCCGCCCGACGCCCACGAGCCCGACGACTTCCCGGCCGAAGCCCCCGTCGTGGCCCTCCCCTTCACCGGCGACGCCGCCGGGCCCGGCTTCGAGACCCCCTACGCCATGGACCACTACGCGTTCGAGGTCGACCAGACGACGACGGTCACCGTGGCCACCGGCGCGCCCGACGCCCTCGTCCTCGTCTACCTCTTCCCCGACGGCATGACCGACATCCTCGAGGCGTGGCAGAACGACCGGGTCCTGGCCGCCGCCGAGGGAGCCACCGCCACTCAGACCGCGACGGCCACCGTGCCACCGGGCCGCTACACCGCCCTGGTCTGGGACTGGGGCGGCGGCGCCCGACCGTACGAGCTCGAGATCACCGGCGCTCCGGCCGGGTCCGACGACATCGGGACCGGGGCCGCGTCCGGGTCACGGACCGCGGCGCTCCCGACCCGCCCGACCCACCCGGCCGCCACGCCGCCGGCGCTCCGGG
>CAYMLW010000581.1:0-1929 GCA_964391035.1 uncultured Gemmatimonadaceae bacterium | reverse complement strand
AGGGGGGCCGTCGGTTCTCGTTCACCGCGCTGGTCACCGTGGGCGACAAGAACGGGAAGGCCGGGATCGCGGTCGGCAAGGCGAACGAGGTGGCCGAGGCGATCCGGAAGGGGATGGACCAGGCCCGGAAAGCGATGGTCGAGGTCCCCATGGTCGAGGGCACCGTGCCCCACGAGATCGTGGGCCGCGTGGGTGCCGCCCGGGTCCTGCTCAAGCCCGCTGGTCCGGGTACGGGCGTGATCGCCGGCGGTGCCGTGCGGGCCTTACTCGAGGCGGCCGGGTACACCGACGTCCTGACCAAGAGCCTGGGCTCGAACAACCCGATCAACATGGCCCGGGCCACGATGCAGGGGCTGGACGCCATGGTCACGGTCGAGCAGGCGGCGAACGAGCGCGGCGTGTCGATCGAGGAGCTTGGGGGGGTGCGCGGTGGCTGAGTCGAAGAAGCGGGGCGGCAAGCTGCGGATCACGCAGGTCCGAAGCGCGAACGGTCGGCCGCGGAAGCACCGCGCGACGCTGGAGGCGCTGGGGCTTCGGCACCAGAAGAGCGTGGTCCACGATGACACCCCGTCCATCCGGGGCATGATATTCCAGGTCGAGCACATGGTCGACGTGGCCGAGCTGGACGACGAGGAGTAGCGATGACGGATCTACACAACCTGCGGCGCCCCAAGGGGGCGAGCGGCGATCGGAAGCGGAAGGGCCGCGGGCCCGGCTCCGGGACCGGCACGACGGCCGGGCGCGGCGACAAGGGCCAGAAGGCCCGGAGCGGGGCCCGGATCCCGGCGTGGTTCGAGGGCGGCCAGATGCCGCTCCAGCGACGGGTTCCCAAGCGAGGCTTCACGAGCCACGTCGAGAACGCCTTCGAGATCGTAAACGTGATGGACCTGGCCCGGATCGAGGAGGATCCAATCACGCCGGCCATCATGCATCAGCACGGGCTCGTGGACCTGGGCAAGAGCCGCCCGGTCAAGGTGCTGGGCAAGGGCGAGCTGGAGAAGAAGGTCACGGTGAAGGCCCACGCCGTCAGCGCGGGCGCGCGCAAGAAGATCGAGGACGCTGGCGGGTCGATCGAGCTTCTGGAGGAGTAACGGGATGGCGAATCCGATCCCGAACCTGTTCCGCATTCCCGAGCTGAAGAACAAGATCCTCTTCACGCTCATGGTGCTGCTGGTGTACCGGATCGGTGCCCATGTCACCGCGCCGGGCATCGACGTGAACGCCCTGGAGGAGCAGTTCGGCCAGCTCCAGGGCACCCTCTTCGGCGTCTACGACATGTTCGTCGGCGGTGCCCTGAGCCGGGCGACGATCTTCAGCCTCGGGATCATGCCCTATATCTCCGCGAGCATCATGTTCCAGCTGCTCGCGGCGGTCTTCCCCACCATCGAGAAGATGCAGAAGGAGGGGGAAGAGGGGCGCAAGAAGCTCACCCAGTGGACGCGCTACGCCACCGTCGCGCTGTCGGCCGCGCAGGGGTACGGATACGCCATGTACCTCCAGAGCATCCCCGGCGCCGTGCTGAACCCCGGGCTGGTCTTCGTCCTGACCACCACGATGGCCCTGACCACCGGCGGGATCTTCGTCATGTGGCTGGGCGAGCAGATCACCGAGGACGGGATCGGGAACGGCGCCTCGCTGCTGATCTTCTTCTCGATCATCGAGGGCTTCCCGACCGCCGTCGCCCGGACCTGGGACGCCACCATCACCGGCGTCATCAGCTGGCCCAAGCTCGTCATCCTGCTGGCCGTGATGGTCTTCATCGTGGCGGGCGTCGTGGCCATGACCATGGCCAGCCGCAAGCTGCCCGTTCAGATCCCGCGGAAGGTCATGGGTCGGGGTCGGGTCCGGGAGGGCCAGAAGAGCTTCATCCCGCTCCGGGTCAACTCCGCCGGCGTGATGCCGATCATCTTCGCCCAGTCCATCATCATC
>CAYMLW010000580.1:0-1931 GCA_964391035.1 uncultured Gemmatimonadaceae bacterium | reverse complement strand
GGAGGAGGGAACCCCTCTCCCCGAGCGTGGAGCGGCGCCGCTCCCGGCGCTCGTACCTCGCCGGGCATCGGCAGCGATCCTCGTCCCGGTCCCGTACGAGCGCGGAGCATGGGGGACGGAACGGACCTTCCGGCGGGGTGTCACGGCGGTCGCACGGCTCCGGACCCGGCCGTCACGGTCCACACGGAGCCTCCCCTCCCCCCCCGAAGCATAGGCCGACTCCAATTCGACCTTCTCCGCCAGCCACTCGTCCCACCCTCCCATCCGCGACCGGGTCACCAGACCCGCCAGGTTCCGGAACCCCGTGGCGTTCCGGGCGAGCAGCGCGAGCGGGTGGCCGTCCACCACCAGCTCCGCCCCCACCACCGGCCGGATCCCCGCCCGTCTCGCCTCCAGCACGAACCGGATCACGCCCCCCAGGTCCGACCGGTCCGTCAGACCGAGTCCGGCGTACCCCAGCTCCGCCGCCGTCTGGACCAGCGTCTCCGGCGTACACGCTCCATCCCCGAACGAGAACGCGCTGTGCGACCGGAGCTCCACATAGCTCGCTGCCACCCCTCCCCCCTCCCCGTCTCAACGAAGGGCACGAAGGAGGTGGCAGGCATGGAGCCTCCACCTCCCTCGATACCGAAGAAAAACCGAATACTGCTCCAGGATGGCATCAACCGGCATGGAACACAAGGGAGGCGGACACGGTCGGGCGAGGACGCGATCCAGGTCTTCATCCTGCCCCATGATCGAGCCCTTGACACACGCTCCCCCCGCGATCGTTCACCACGTACCTCGCCGGCTGATCACACCCCGGCTGTTCACGATCGCGCCCCGACGGATCGAACTTGATGGAGGTGCCAAACACGCAAGACGCACTGTCCGGCTTGTGGAGGCCGTGGGTGGCATCGGGCGCGGGGAGGCGGTGATTTCGCGCGTGTAGCCGGGAGGGAACGAGACGAGACGACTCGTCGGAAACGCGGAGCGGCTGTTGTCGTAGCACTGCTCGTCGCCACGGCGTGCGTGACGACACGGCGTAGCCCGGCCCGGCCGTCGCTTACTGGCGACTGGAAGGCTGCTGTGCTCAACGGTGGCCGTCCAGATGAACGGCTTGGGGTCCTAGTTGCGGAAATCGATATAGGCAGTGATCGCGTCAATGAGCTCGTTGACACTGATCACCACGGCCCTGAAGGCGGGCGGCGGTAGCCCCGCGGCAATCGGTGGAGAGTTTCAGCGAATAGTCACGACATTCTCCATGACATCAGCGAGGGCGGCCTCAAAAAGGGGATTTTCTGCGATTATCGCTGAATTCCTCCACCTCATCCCGGCTGGCAGCTGATCGAGACCAAGTCCACCAACGATCCCGCAGCCGGCCAGGGACTGCGGGATTCGGGCGCAGCGCTGGCCGTGGTCGTGGGCGCCGACGTCCTTACGCGATCGACCCTCGAGGGGCTGGACATGCCTCTCTACAACGTACACTTGAGCGGCCCCGCCTTCGTGCGCGGTCTGTCCATCGCGTTCTGGGAGATCCACGGGAACCGGGACGCCATGTGCCTGACACTGCACGAGCTGGTCGTCGAGCTCGACTCCGGGGCGATCCTGACACAGCGGGACTCGCCTATTGTTGGGGGCCTTCGCTGGAAGAAACGCTCCGACGGAGAGTCGCCGCCGACGGCGTCGCGGCGCTGCCGGCCGAGACGATCCCCGGCATCCTCGACGGCACGATCGAACACCTCGAAGGGTGGAGCCCGGCCCCCTGCGCACAACCCCGACCGCCGGCCAGCCGCTGCGAGCACGCCGGATCTGTCGTCGCCGCTTCGCTGAACGGTCGTAGGCCCGGCGCCGTGCTGCGAGGCGGCTAGGCTTAGGCTATAGGCTAAGGCTAGTCCCAATGCCGTTCACTTAGCGATACGTACGGCGGATGCGGGCCACTTTGTGGGCTG
>CAYMLW010000579.1:0-1936 GCA_964391035.1 uncultured Gemmatimonadaceae bacterium | reverse complement strand
GTCGTGACTTCGGCGTATCCGATCCGGGACGCCCGAACCCGGTACCGACCGGGCCGGTCGGTCCACAGCCAGAACGCGCCGGAGGAATCCGCCAGTGCGGTCCGCACGAGGGCTCCGGTGGTGTCCACCAGCGCGACCGTGGCACCGGGGACGGGCCGGTCCTCGGAGGCCTCCTCGATCACCCGACCGCGCAGCGTTTGTCCACCCAGGGCCACCGGGCACAGGAGCGCCGCCGCGACCAGCAGTCGCGCCATCACTGGGCCACGAACACCAGCAGGGCGAAGGCGCCGACGGCCGCCAGGCCGCGCACGAGCCAGGACGTGCGTTTCCCTTCTCCCGGCCGCAACGGGCGGCTCCACACCAGGATCACGCCGCACAGGGGAAACTCGCCCACCTCAAGGCCATCAACGCCCTCGTAGAGATGGCGGACCCGGTGCTCGAAGTACTCGGCGGGGACGTCCAGCATGTCGTCATAGATCTCCACCCCCTCGGCCCTGGAGACGGGGATCTCGAACAGCTGCGTCCCGCCGCGCTTCGTGCTCCCTCCCTGCATCGGGCCGCGCCACTCCTCGTCCGTGACCTCCTCCACCAGCAGCCCGTTCCAGTACGTGCGGATGATGCAGGGCGTGAACGGGTTGGACCGCCGGAAGCGGATCGGCTCCCGGGAGAACACGTCCAGCACCGTCCGGCCGTCCAGGGGGGCGAGGTCCGACCGGGTCAGGATGACGCCCTTGCCGATGTCGTCGTTGATCTCCGCCCGGCGGTAGAAGTCTTCGAGGTAGGCGTTGCCCCGGGAGCGACGAGCTGTGACGATGAGCGGCTCCAGCGGGATCTCCCGCTGACCAACCCGGAGTTCGACTTCGACGGTTTCGTTCCGACGAACCGCGAGCCACTCGGACGTAATGGAACCATACGCGATGTGGTCGATCTGCACGGTGTAGGAATCCGGTTCGACCACCGGAACGATGAAGACACCCGAAGAGTCAGTGACCGCGCTTCGGATGATCATTCCCTCCGGGTTGACAAGGGTCACTTGAGCGCCGACCACACCGCTCTCTGTGCCGATATCGATCACCCGCCCAGCCACTACCTGCGCGGATCCGTTGTAGGGCAATACTGCGGCCAGGCACAGCAAGACGACAATGGCATTCAGTGGAGGCTTCATAACCCCTCCTCTCGCGTGGGAGCGCGGATCTGCGGCCCACTCAGTGCCACAGGTTGAGCATTGGCGCTAGGGGGTTGATGAGCAACCGTATTCCTACGGCTTCATATCCGACCACATGCCGCCAAGAGGGTGGGCCAAGGTGGCGGACGGCATCGGTCAGAATAGCCGGACACACGATAACTCACCCAAGTGAGTCCGACTGCCAGAAATCCCACCAAATCCATGTGGGAGTTCATGTGGACTGGCTAGTGGGGGGGGCCCCACCGAACATGGCGCCAAACGCTCCGTTGTGCTGTCGTGGGACGACAAGACCGTGGCCCGACGTTGTCCGCGAAAGCGCCGCCCACCTGGACGGCTGGGTGTCGGCACCGGCAATTCCCTGAGGGGACCCCCGGATCCTGACCCAGCTATCATGGAACTCCTGAGCCCTCTCGGAACGGCGGAAGTCTACCGTTTGTGATGCCCTCGCCTGCGACAGAGTTGAGAGAGAATCAGCGACGGAACTCGGGGAACTCACGCGGCGTGGACGCCACCCATCGATGGCCGGTACACGGTCCGGCTCTCGATCTCGGATGGATCAAGGCCGAACCTGGTGGTGGAGACTCCGCCGTTCGAGCTGCCGTGAAGGCGAGGAGCTAGCTCCAACACAGAAGCGCGACAAGCTGGACTCGCTTGCCGCGCTTCGCTTTCCCCTCCAAGTCGGGACGGTCGGATTTGAACCGACGACCCCTGCAACCCCATTGCAGTGCGCTACCGGACTGCGCCACGTCC
>CAYMLW010000578.1:0-1945 GCA_964391035.1 uncultured Gemmatimonadaceae bacterium | reverse complement strand
TCACTCAGGCGCTGTACGCTTCCCTCGAGGTGATGCGGAAGGATCCAAAAGGCCTCGACCAGGCTGGCCGCCAGGGCGGCGATGAGAACCACCGGCAGCACCTCGAGCACGGCTCCCAGTTGGCCGGCGAGAAACGACAGCGGCGCAAAGACCGCCACCGTGGTGAGAAACGACGACAGCACGCCGGGCATGACCTGTCGGGTGCCTTCTACAGCCGCCGTCAAGGGAGAGTCGTGCTCCTTGGCATGGACAGCGATGTTGTCGGTGATGACCACCGCATCGTCCATGACGATGCCGATGGCCATCAACAACCCCACCAGTGTGATCATGTTCAAGGACAGGCCGGTCAGGGCCATAACCGCAAAGGCGCCCATGAAGGCCGCAGGCAGTCCCAGCACCGCCCACAGGGCCAGCCGCGGGCGGAAGAACAGACTCATGACCAGGGCCACCAGCACCAACCCCATCAGCCCGTTTTTCACCAGCATCTGCAGCCGATCCCGCACGATGCTGGTCATGTCCTGGGTCAGTGTCAGCCGGACCCCTTTGCCGAGCCGCGCGCGCTCGGACGCCACAAAGGCCTCGAGCTGATCCATCACCTTCAGGGAATCGTCACGAAGGGTCTTGCTGACCTCCGGCACCAGGGCACGCTCGCCGTTGAACCGGATCTGTTCCTCCTCGCGCTCCCCGACCTGCTCGAGCGTCGCGATGTCCCCCAGGGTCAGTTCACCGCCTCCCTCTCCGGAGACCACCACCACATCACTCAGCTCGCGAAGAGAGCGCCGCTGGTCCGTGAAACGCAACAGGATTTCCCGGTCCCGGGTCTCCAGGGTGCCGAGCGGCATATCGATGCTCTGGCGGGCCACCCTTGTGGCCAGCTCGCGGGCCGACAGCCCGTACTGGCCCAGCACTTCGCGGGAAACCTCCACCAGCCACTGGCGCTGCGGGAGCCCGTGGATGACCACAGCAGCCACGCCGGGGAGGGTCATCAGGCGCTCCTCCAGGTTCAGGGCATAGTCTTCCAACTGGCTCAACGGCATGTCGCCGCTCACGGCGACCGCAGCCACCAGATCGCTCCTGTGCAGTTCTCTCACCACCGGCCGCTCGGCACGCGCGGGCAGATCGGTCAAGGCGTTGACCTCGGTGGCTATGTCGTTGAGGAAGCGGATCGCATCACCCCCGGGGGCCATGGCGGCGGTGGCGAGAGCAAGGTTGTCCTGGGCCACGCAGACGAGCTCGTCGAGATAATCCACCCCTTTGAGCGCATCGTAAAGGCTTCGGCAGACGGCATCCTCGACATCACCCGCGGCGGCCCCGCGATACTCCACCTCGATACCGACATCGACGGGGCGAAAGTCGGGAAACGTCTCGCGCCTGAGCGACGGGGCCGCAAACAGGCCCACGGCCAACAGCAGAATCAGCAGCAGATTGGCCGCAGTGGGGTGGCCGGCGAACCAGCGGATCATGGTACATCTCCTGCGGCCGAACTTTGCATCCTCCGCTCGAGCTCCTTGTCACGAATCGGTTTCACGGACATGCCACGGAACGCGGGGATGGGATCATCGACGATCACCCGATCCCCGGGGGCGAGCCCCTTGCGGATCACGGACAGGTCGTTTTGCTCAAAAGCGACCTGTACCGCTCGCAGCTCGAGCCGATCATCCTTGTCCACACGGTAGACCTTCCCCTGATGCACCGCCGCGGCGGGCACCGCCAAAAGAGGTTCGGGGCTCTCGGTAGAAAGATGCACGCGGACGTACATGTTCCGTTGCAGGGGCGGGCGATCCGGCGGCCTGGCATCCCGATAGGGCTCATCAACCGTGACCACGACCCGCACGGTCCGGGAGCGGGGATCCAGACCGCTGGCGACCCGGGAGACCCGGGCCGGCCATTGCACGCCCTCGGCGCCCACCAGAACCGCCTTGGCGTGAATGGCCGAAAAATCCAG
>CAYMLW010000577.1:1164-1948 GCA_964391035.1 uncultured Gemmatimonadaceae bacterium | reverse complement strand
GCATCATTCTTCTCACCCATCCAGTCGTAGCAGTCATACCTGTCGTACCCGTTCATGCCGCCCTCAGCATTCAAACAAATATCAGGGTTTCCCTTATTAGTGGCTATCTCAACATAGCACTTGTCTTTTGGCGGATTCTGCCCTACCCAGTCAGTCCCAGGTATCTTCTCGCACCTATCAGGATTTCCAGTCTTTACAGCTATCCACTGGTGGCAGTGATCACTATCTCCGATTATATGAGAAATCACATCGTCACACAGCCAGCCCAGACAACCAGTCATCAAGAAACAAAGAACAAACATCATAGCAATGATTCGCGCCTTCAACTTAGTCCCCCAAGCCAGAAACATACAACATCTATATATAGGTTGCGAAAACAATTTATATGCCTGCCACTAATTTTCAGGTGTGGATTGGACTACCTGGCTGGTGATTGGAGGAGTTGTGTTTCTTCTCTGCCTGATATTTTTCAGGAGGTTTGTGTATGCGATGATTTTGGACTATGCGGTCGACTTCCTTTTCTCAATGCTGGACGAGTGGCTTGATTTGGTAATGGATTTTACAGGCGTAGGTTCTCCAATTCCTTGGGAGCCTGGCGACTTGATAGCGGCTTTTATCATATTCTTTAAGACCAAACATACTCTGGGGACTTTTTGGGCTTATTTCGTAGCTGCAGAAGCGCTTTCTTTTGGGATAGAGCCGCTGCTTGAAATGCTACCTGGAGGGAGCATACTGGCGTTTCCGGTAGGCTTGTTCTTCAACATACTGCCCACAGTTACTATAG
>CAYMLW010000577.1:0-1154 GCA_964391035.1 uncultured Gemmatimonadaceae bacterium | reverse complement strand
TCTTTGCAGACAAGACAGACAGGGCTATAAAAGATGAAAAGAAATTAGAAGCAGAAATAGACCTAGCAAAAAAATTAGGAATGAATACAAGGAAGGCTGAAAAGATTGAGAAAAAAATAGAGCATTTAATTCACAAAAACTGGCCTGTAGAAGCAATACAAGTTTGGAAAAAAGAAAAGCCAGACAGGGAAATTGCAAGGCGGCTGCACAACATTGTGCAGACAAAAGTAAATCAAGCTAAAAGCTTGTTAAAAGATGTAGAACAGAGCCATGTAAATGCGCCTGCTAGTATAATACGGATTCTTCAGAATGGAATTGACCAAACACAAGCTATTATCCAGCAGTCGGAACTCTATGAAAAGAAGTTCTTTAATCCATTTAAAGGAAAAAATATTTCAGACATTGAAAATGCATACAACTTGGCAGTCCGTGCACAAAAAATCCTGAGAGAATCAGTGCAAAGTTTTAACAGTGCATACAGGCAGCATCAAGCAGCACAAACTTCACAAAAATAGAATGCGGCGGCCGGGATTCGAACCCGGGTCTCAGCGTTGGCAACGCCAAATAATAACCACTATACTACCACCGCTTTCTTGCATTGAGAAAAACTAGGCATATATTTACTTTTCGGTATATTCTTCATCTCCCTTTCTGGAGATCAATATTAACGGAGAGTTCAAGATTAAGTCGTGCTGGCTCACAAATGCTAGAAGAACAAGCCCTGAGAAAAGGAATTCTACCAGGACACCTACAACTCCCTCGTTCACAGCCCAGAATTGAGAGTTTGCGAACAAAGCCACGATAGAGAATACTTGATACAGCAGGAATATGAAAGCTGAGAAGAACAAGTAGTCCCATGGCTTCCTCTCACTCCTCCTGGTTGTCTTTATAAGGAAAAGGTATGCGTATAGAAGTATGAATATCGCTATCAAGAGGTTGGTAATCCTAAGCACTCCTATGATGTAATCTATGGCCATATATCAAACACTTGCATATTGACTATAAAAATTTTACTTTTAGAAATATTTTTAAAACATACAGCATCTCAGATTGGCACGGGCCCATGGTCTAGAGGCTATGACGTCGCCCTTACAAGGCGAATATCGCCGGTTCGAGTCCGGCTGGGCCCACTTTCTTTTGTGTTCGGTCTTGTG
>CAYMLW010000576.1:0-1967 GCA_964391035.1 uncultured Gemmatimonadaceae bacterium | reverse complement strand
CGGAAGTTACCTCTGTAAGGATCTATCGAAGTGCTTGTCGTCGCGCCATTTGTCTTTGATGGGCGGGTGCGACGTACTGGCTACATTCGGTAGGAGACGCCGAGCAGGTCGAAGGCTTTCTCCTGAAGAGGTGTGGGTGTGGCGTACTTGTCGAAGGTGATCTCGGTGCCCGCTACGCGTGTCTCGTTCTTGGTCAAAGTCCTGAGGTCCGCGAGGAGGGTCTCGAAGCTGCGGGCCGGGGCACCATCCTCAGTGCGCTGAAGCCGCACCTTGCGCTCGCCGGCCTCCGAGCGCTTTGCGGGCGCGACGATGGAGTGGCGGCGAGCCTCGGCCGCTTCGGGATCGTGGTCGGTGAGCAGCAGAGGCGCCAGCGCCTCCTCCATGTGCTTGCGGACATAGAGGGCCAGCATGCACAGGAAGACGTGGGCTCGGACTCGGTCCTCCCTGCGGTGCCGGATGGGCTCCACCTCGAGGGCGAAGTCCTTGAGCACTCGGAAGGCCTTCTCGACCTGCGAGAGATCCTTGTACGCCCGGACCACGTCTGCGGAGTCCAGCTGGTTGCGATCGACGTTGGTGCGGATCACGTAGATCCCGTCCAGGGCGGCCTCCTCCGCGATGGACCTCTCGTCCCGCTCGAAAGTGAAGGAGTCCTCGGTGATATCATAGCGGAAATGCTTGGCCACCTTTGAACGCTCCAGGACCCGTCCCACCCGCACGCCGATCCTGTCCTTGCCTCGCAGTGGCCGCGTCTTTCGCTCGGTCGCCCTCACGATCTCCTCGAGCTTCGGCTCGGTGGCGTCGAGGAGCTCCTGTCGTTTGCGGGCTCGGTCCGCAGCCAGGAGCGGATTCCTGCAGGCGATGAGCCGCTCGCCGGGGAATTCGGGCGAGCGGATCTCAGCCAGATCCTGATCGTCGAACAGCGAGAGCTGAAGCGGCCCCTCCTTCCACAGCTTGCGGATCGTGGGGGCCCGCAGCGAGGTGATCCAGTCCACGCCCCGGGGCCGGAGCTCCTCCTCGATCCGTGCATCGGTGATCATCCCTCGATCCCCGACCATGGTGATCCGCTTCATCCCGAAACGCTGCTGCACCCGGTCCAGAGCCGGACCCACCGTCTCGGGATCGGAGGTGTTGCCCGCGAAGACCTCCACGGCCACCGGAAGCCCTTTCGGCGTGGCCAGCAGTCCGAACAGCGCCTGCAACTGGCTCTTCCCCTTCTTCGGGCGTCCGAAGGCGGCCAACTCGCACGTCCGGCTCTCGAAAGGCACGGGGGTGGCGTCCCAGAGCACCCTCCCCCCCTCTTCCAGGTGCCGGGCCGCCAGCTTCTTCTCGATCCGAGCCTGCCCGGCATGGAGCCAGTCCAGCGCCTCGTACAGATCATCCGCATCGGCGCCCACCCCCCCCAGCACCTCGGCCAACGAGCTCGAGAGCGTATCGCCGCTCAGGCGCTGCGCCGTCGCCAGCTTCGAGCACGGATCCAGGATCCGGGCCGCGATCATCGCCAACACCAGTTGTCGCTTCCGATGCGTGCGCGTCGACAGCAGCTCGGGAACACCTAGCCGGTTCAGCGTCCCTACGACCGCAGCCACATGACCGTGCGGTCGCGACCGGATAATCTCGAAGGCGAAGGCGTCTTCCGCCGACACGAGGGTTTCGCCCTTCAACACCTGCCGCACAGCTTGCACAGCCTCGTCCGGCAGAGCGCTGAGGTTGGCGAGCGTACGCTTGCGGGGCTTGCCTTCCTCATTGCGATACGACTCCCGCAACAGTACGGCGGGCGGGGAGCCTCGATTGGGGATGATGTCAATATGCATGACTACATAATACTACACATACCCCTAGATATCAAGCCTATGCCTGTTTCATTCCATGGCTACATTATCGCCCATAAGCTAACGCCGTATATCATGTCACGATCAAGAGTTACATGTGCCCGCAGCCTATTCCCCTACGGGGTAACTTCCGATTAG
>CAYMLW010000575.1:0-1968 GCA_964391035.1 uncultured Gemmatimonadaceae bacterium | reverse complement strand
AGGGTGAGTGCGTCGACGGCGGACAGCCGGTCGTCCATGTCCAGGACCGCGCCGGTGCCGTCCGTCGACCGGTCGTCGACCACGATCACCTCCACCGGGTAGTCCTGGGCCAGGAGCGACGGGATGGCGTCCCGGATGCTGCGGACCTCGTCTCTCGCCGCCACGACGATGCTGACCTCCGGCGCTCGATCCAGCGGTCGCGGCTCCGGCAGCCCCGGGATCCGGGCCAGCCCCGCCACCAGGTAGACGCCGAGCGCCACGGCACTGGCGAATGTCAGAAAGCCCAGGACGGTCAGCACGGAGGTGTCAACGCTGGCCGGGCGGGGGGTCCTCGGTTCGCCGGGCCTCGACGCGGCGGACCGCGAAGACATGCAGGCCGAGAAGCGCCGTGAGAGCCAGCACGCCACTCGGATACACCAGCCACCACTCCTGGAACGGCGACCGCGCGCCGACCACGCCGGCCGTCGCCAGGTCCCAGACCAGCGTCCAGGCCAGCAGCCAGGCCAGGAGCGACCACCGCTGCGCCCACAGGTCCGGGAGCCCTCCCAGGCGCATGGCGGGGAACCAGAACGCCAGGCCGAGAACCATCGCGTGTATCACGTACTCCACCGGCATGGCGCCGAGGTCACCCCGGGATGCGGCGAAGTACCCGGCGATCCATACCACCGCCAGGATCGACGCTGCGACGCCCCGGCGCCCCCGAAGGGTGGAGATCCCGCGCTCCTTCCTTTCTGCCATCGATACTTCCTCCCCCGGACCAGCCGCTCGGGCCGGCGCCGTCCGACCGCCGGCCCCGATCCGGTTGCTCTAGCTCCCCCGCGACCGCACCGCCCGTCGCGCCCGGGCCACCATACGGAAGAACTGCGCCACGTGCTCGAGCGGACTGATGTGGCTGGACTCGTCCCCGTAGATCGTCCGGATCGGCACCCATTCGATGGGCCATCTCCGCTTCAGGCACTCCAGCAGCATGTCCACCTCGAACAGCCCGGGATCTCCGACGGGTCGTGCTGGCCATCGGCGTCCAGCGTCAGCACCGCCCGACAGTCCCGGTCGATCGCTGTCCGGAACCCTCGCTTCAGCGCGGCCCCCTTCCCCTGATTGGGGTGCTGGGACACGACCTCCCCGCCAGCCGCCCGGGCCACGTCCCGGGTGTCGTCGGTGGACCCGTCGTCGATGACCAGGACGGGCAGGTGCGCCCGCGTCGCTTCGACCACCGGCCCCAGCCGACGGGCCGCGTTGTAGGCCGGGATCAACGCGAGGACGGCGCCCGTGCCGGTCACAGCTACTCCGGCGCGCCTCCGGAGCCGCCGGGCTCTCCGCCCCACCGCCGGGCGACGTAGCGGTCGAGAAGGTCCTTGAACTCCTCGACCAGCCCGTCGCCCTTGAGCGTCGTGTACAGCTCGCCGTCCACGTAGACCGGGGCCTTCGGCTCCTCGAACGTGCCCGGCAGGCTGATCCCGATGTCCGCGTGCTTCGACTCGCCCGGGCCGTTCACCACGCACCCCATGACGGCGAGCTTCAGCTCCTCGACACCCGGATAGCGGGACCGCCACGCCGGCATCCGCTCCAGCGTGTAGGCCTGGATGTCCTCGGCCATCTTCTGGAAGAACGTGCTCGTGGTCCGGCCGCAGCCCGGGCACGACGTCACCTGGGGCGTGAAGCTGCGGATGCCCATCGATTGGAGGATCTGCTGCGCCACCCGGACCTCTTCCGCCCGGTCGCCGCCCGGTCGCGGGGTCAGCGAGACCCGGATCGTGTCGCCGATCCCCTGCTGGAGCACGATGCTGAGCCCCGCCGTGGTGGCCACCACCCCCTTTGTCCCCATCCCCGCCTCGGTGAGCCCCAGGTGCAACGGGTAGTCGCACCGGGCGGCCAGCTTCGTGTAGACCTCCACCAGGTCCTGCACCCCGCTGACCTTCGCGCTGATGATGAGCCGGTCGTGGCCGAGCCCCGTCTCCTCCGCCAGCG
>CAYMLW010000574.1:0-1987 GCA_964391035.1 uncultured Gemmatimonadaceae bacterium | reverse complement strand
CGGGCCGACGTGCTGAAGCGGAAGCTGGAGGCGCTGGAGGCCGAGCGGACGCTCTGCCACCGCGACCTGAAGGAGATGGAGCGGGCGCTCCAGGAGGGTCGGGTGGCCGCAATGCCCGAGCTCGAGGACCTGAACCGGCATCCCAACGAGGCCGAGTTCCAGAACCTCGAGGACAGCGCCCGGGACCGGTCCGCCGCCGAGCGGTTGGCCGACCTCAAGCGGCGGATGGGGAAGCAGTAGAGGTCGTCGTTGTCGTGGTCCTACCCGGAGTCGGGGGTGGGGGCCGGCCGGGTCAGCTCTCGGGTTCCGGGTCGGCACCGGCCAGGGAGGGCACGAGTCGGGAGACGAGCCAGATGGTGGCGGCGACGCCGATCATCCCGACCTGCCAGGCCACGCCCGACGCCACGCCCTCGGCACCCAGGGCCACCCAGGGGACCAGACCGACCGGGCGGCCGAGGAGCGCGATCAGCACGAATCCCCGGGCGCGCATCCCGCTGACGCCGGCAATGAAGCAGAGCGGGTCTCGCGGGAAGTTCGGGATCATCATCAGCCAGAAGATGATCCACTCCATCCGGGCGCCCTTCCGCAGCTCCCGGGCGACCCGGTTCTGCACGCCGCCGCCCACGTGCCGGTGGACCCAGTCGCGGCCGAATCGGCGCGCGATGTGGAACGCCGCCAGGGAGCCGGCGAAGGCGCCGGCCGAGCCGATGACACTGCCCCAGACGAGTCCGAGGAGCCATCCACCGGCTACCTCGAAGGGCTGGCCCGGGATCGGGATGATGACGACCTGTACGATCTCGCTGAGGAAGTAGGCCAGCGGCGCGAGGGGGCCGAGGCCGAGGAGGAGGCGCTGGACCTGGTCGTTCTCCGGTGTGATCAGGAGGACGGAGGCGATCCCGATGATGAAGGTCCCCCAGACCAGGACGGCCCCCCAGCGGGAGCCCGGCCCCGGGCCTGTCTCCTCTTCCCACTCCGTCGGATCGGGGGGCGCGAGGTCGGGTCCGTCAAGATGGCGCTCCGGGGATGCCCGCTCCCCGGAGCGCCGCTTGCCCTGCACCGGGGGTGCCAACGGTCAGTGCACGCCGCTCATGAGCCTGCGCAGGAGCGGGACCAGCAGGGCCAGGAGCAGGCCGCCGCCGATGGTGGTGGCCGCCACGGCGCCGAACAGCGTGGGCAGCGAGAGCGACTCGTAGTACCCGGCCACGAGGCCGGCCATGAGGTTGCCCAGGGATACGGACATGAACCAGACGCCCATCATCTGCCCCACCATCCGCTCCGGCGCGAGCTTGGTCACCATGCTCAGGCCCACAGGGCTCAACGACAGCTCGCCGCAGGTGTGGAGGAGGTAGACGAATACCAGCCAGAGCGGGCTGATCTGCTCACCCGTGGTCTGGGCGACGTAGCTGCCCCAGGTCATGACCAGGAATCCGGCGCCGAGGAGGACCAGCCCGATCACGAACTTGGCCGGGCTCGACGGCTCCCGCTTCCCGAGAGCGACCCAGAGCCAGGCGAAGACCGGCGCCAGGGAGATGATCCACAGCGGGTTCACCGACTGGAGCCAGCTCGCCGGCATCAACCAGCCGAAGTAGGTCCGGTCCGTGAGCCGTTCCGCTACAAGGTTCAGCGAGGAGCCGGCCTGTTCGAAGCCCGACCAGAACAGCGCCGAGAAGACGAACAGGATGAAGATGGCGACCACCCGCTTCTTCTCGGTCGTCTCGAGGCCGCCGCCGATCAGCATGTACAGGAAGTACAGGATCGCCATGGAGACGATGACCACGCCACCCGCATTGGCGATCCCGCCGATCGTGATGGTGATGGTCCCGGCATTGGCCAGGAGCCAGAGCAGGGCGAAGATCCCGCCGGTGAGCGCCACGCCGCCGAGCAGCATGATCACGCCGCGGCGACGGGCCTCCGCGGTGCCGCGGTAGGTGCCGGCGTCGCCGAGGGACCTGCCCATGATCAGGAACTGGGCGAGGCCGAGCAGCAT
>CAYMLW010000573.1:0-2005 GCA_964391035.1 uncultured Gemmatimonadaceae bacterium | reverse complement strand
GTCTCCACCACCTCGGCCTGGAGCGCGACCGCCCGTTCCAGAGCGGCCACCCGAGCCCGGGCATCCCGGATGCGTGACACGGCCTGATCTACCTGGGCGGCCACGTCGAGCTCCACGGTCCGCGCGGTGGCCCGCGCCGTCCGCTCCCCTGCCTCTGCCTGGGCGACCCGACTTCCCACGGCGCCCCCGGTGAACAGGGGGACCGAGACCTGTACTCCCACGGCCCACTCGCCGGTGAAGTCGGTCTCGAGGCCGCCTCGCTCGAACCACGTCCCGTGAAGGTCGAAGCTCGGCAGCCGCGCAGCGGCGGCGGCCGCACGGCTCGCCTCGGCCTCGGCGATGCCCCTCCGAGCGCGCTCGAGGTCGGCGTTGTTCCGGAATGCGATGTCCCGCGCCGTTTCCTCTTCGTGGGTCGCGATCCCACTGGTCAGCTCCACCGACAGGAGCCGCGTTGCCCGGGTCCGCCACGGCTCGAGACCCGTGAGACGGGCCAGCTCCCGCTCGCCATCCTCCAGAGCGGTTCTGACGGCTGTTTCTTCGGCTTCCGCCGCGGCCTGGGCCGCCTCCACCCGCATGAGCTGCACGCGGGGAGCCTGCCCTTCGTCGAGGAACTGCTCGACCCGGTCGCGTTCCGATGCCAGCGCTTCGAGCCGCCGCTCGTGCGCCTCCAGTACCCGGCTGAGGTCTCCTTCGTTGATTCCAACGAGCCGGATCGTCCGGCCCCGTCACTTCATAGAGCCAGGTACGCGGGAGATGGATTCACCCGGCCCGGATCCCTCAGGGCCGGAGGTGGCAGCGAACGTCGAAGCGCGCCGTGTGGATGGCCCCGGTGCCGTCGTCGTATTCCAGGGTGAGGGTCCGGGTGAACGAGGACGCGCCCAGCTGCCAGACCGGGAGCATCAGGGTTCGCGTCTCCCCGCCGTGGATCTCCTGCGATCCCCACCACGACCGGAGCTGGGCGTCGTCGTAGCAGGAGCTGCACAGCCAGCGCCCGACCCCCGTTTGCCCTCGACCGCCTGCGCATCGAGCGCGGGCCGCAAGGCCGGTCCGAGGACGCCGGCGTCCGGCGCGTGTTCTACCGGCCGGCCCGCCCCGCCCCCGACGGCCGCACCCTCCTCGCCCTCTCACTCCTCGAGTTCCTGGACGCCCTCTCCCGCCTGACCCCTCCGCCCCGCGTCCACCGCCACCGCTACCACGGCGTCCTCGCGCCCAACGCCCGGCTCCGGGCCCACGTCATCGCCCTCGAACGCGACGACGTCAACGAGACGGACACCGACGCGGCCTCGACCCCTGGACGGGAAGCGGCCTCCAGCCACGGGGATCGCGCCCCCACCCTCACCGGCGCCGCCGCACGCTCCCGCTGGGCTCAGCTCCTCGCCCGCATCTACGAGGTCTTCCCCCTCCGCTGCCCCGAGTGCGGCGCCGAGATGCGTATCCTCGCTTTCCTCACCGACCCCGGACCCACGGGCGCCATCCTCCGCCATCTCGACCTGCCCCACACCCCGCCCCGACTCGCCCCCGCCCGCGGGCCACCTCAGGCCGCACTCGAGCTCGACGCCGATCCCGTCGCGCCGGCCGACCCCCTGCCCGCCGACGACTTCGACCAGACGCCCGCGTTCGACCCGACCGAGCCCGAGCCCGTCCCCGACCTCGAGCTCGATCAGACCCGCGGCGCCTGACGGGTGACTTGCGTTCGCCGGGTGCGGGGCGCAGCGTCCCAGCCTGCCACAACCGTCGATCCCCCGAGGTTCGGCTCTTTCCCGTGACCCGAAGCCCAATCACTCGCCCTTCGCGACCCGCCTTGCCCCGTCGCCCCTCCATGCAGCTTACCGAAGGTGACCGAAACGGCGTTTGAATCTCCTATTCCTTACCGGTTGATCAGGCGTTCGCCCCGCCAGTGTACCCGGGAGCCGACCCGGGTTCGGTTTCACCCACTCCGCGCCTTCCCGGCGCCCCGGCCTCTCGTACGCTTGTTGCACCCTTTCACACCCGAGCAGGGAGGCGC
>CAYMLW010000572.1:0-2006 GCA_964391035.1 uncultured Gemmatimonadaceae bacterium | reverse complement strand
AGGGAGGGAGGGGACTCAGATCGTAGATCTCAGATCCTAGCTCTCAGATCTCTGACCGACGGCCAGCGTGAGATGTCGACGCCGTAGACCTCTTCGAGGCGGATGAGGTCCGGGGCGAGCGCATCGATGAGGGCCTTCTCCTCGTCGGGGGTGAGCTCCATCCTCTCCTCGCCCGAGCGGGTGAGGGCCTTGTTGACCCGGAGTCGGAGCGACTCGGGGACGAGGGTCCGGTAGAGGTCGAGGACGCCGAGCTGCTTGGCCTTCAGCATCCAGATGGGGAGGACGCGCTTGTCGGCGGTCCGGTTGTGGGCGGGTCGCTCGGCGGGCTGGTCGGCGGGTTCGGGCTCGAGGCCGAGGAAGCGGAGGGCCCGGGCGATGGTGGCCTCGGGGTGATCGCGCAGGTCCTCGAAGAGCATGAGGTGGAGGGTGTCGGCCGGGAATCGCTGGTAGTACTCGTCGAGCTGGCTGGCGTAGCGCATGAGGTGGAGCCGCTCCTCGCCGTGGATCCAGGCGCCGGGCCGCTCGGTGGTCCAGCCGCCGGACCGGGCGTGCATGTAGCGGGAGATGAACTTGTCGACGGGGTCCCGCATGATGTAGAGGAACCGGAAGGTGACGCCCTCGGTCTCGGCGAATCGGGCGATGCGTTCGGCGGCATTGACCTGGACGGGGTACTTGGTGTAGCCGGTCGAGGCCTCGAGGGCGATGGCGTGCTGCACGGGGTCCCACGACTCCCACAGCGCCTGGTAGCCGGCGAGCCCTCCGGCCAGCCGCTCATCCCGGATGAAGAACTTGGGCTCCTTCACACGGCACGGCGCGATCCGGGGGTGGTCGGCCAGGTAGTGGAAGAGGCTGCTGGTCCCCGCCTTCATCGCGCCGATGATCACGGCGAATCGGGTGGGGCCGTTGTCGGGCCGGATTCCGTCGTTGTTCGTCATCCGGGTAGAGTATCACGGGACCGGCCTCCGTGACCACCCCGCCGCGCCGCGAGGGATGGGCCGCTCAGTCGGGCCGGAAGGCGTGCTTGTAGTCCCGGGCCAGGGACGGATCCTGGTCGTCCTTGTGCAGGATGCAGTTCCCGGCGACCAGCACGTCCATCCCGGTCCCCATGAAGCACCGGAACGCGTCCTCCGGGGTGCACACGATGGGCTCGCCCCGGACATTGAAGCTGGTGTTGACCAGCACGGGGCAGCCGGTGCGCTCCTTGAACGCGCTGATCAGCCGATGGTACCGGGGGTTGGTGTCGGCGTGGACGGTCTGGATCCGTGCCGAGTAGTCCACGTGGGTCACCGCCGGGATGTCGCCCCGGGAGACGTTGAGCCGGTCGATCCCGAAGAGCGACCGCTCCTCCTCGTTCATCTCCTTGCGCCGCTGCCGGGCCACGTCGGCCACCAGGAGCATGTACGGGCTGTCGGTGTCCAGCTCGAACCACGCGCCCACGTCCTCCCGCAGCACCGACGGCGCGAACGGCCGGAAGCTCTCCCGGTACTTGATCTTGAGGTTGAGCATCCGCTGCATGGCGGGAGAGCGGGGGTCGCCCAGGATCGACCGGGATCCCAGGGCCCGGGGCCCGAACTCCATCCGACCCTGGAACCAGCCCACCGCCTTCTCGTCCGCCAGCGCGTCCACCGTACGGGCGATCAGCTCTTCGGTGTCCTCGACCACCTGGAACGCGGCGCCCTCGGCCCGGAGCCGGCCCTCGATCTCCTGCTGCGGGAACGCCGGGCCCAGGTAGGCGCCCCGCATCCCGTCCCGGCCATCGGGCAGGGCCCGGGCATGGCCCTCGTACTGGTGGTACGCGGAGAGGGCGGCGCCCACGGCCCCGCCGGCATCGCCCGCCGCCGGCTGGATCCAGATGCTGTCGAAGCGGCCGTCCCGGAGCACGTGGCCGTTGGCCACACAGTTGAGCGCGACGCCCCCGGCCAGGCAGAGGTTCCGCGACCCGATCTCGTCGGCCAGCGAGCGGGTCAGCCGGAGCACGGCCTCCTCGACCACGGCCTGGACTGACG
>CAYMLW010000571.1:0-2016 GCA_964391035.1 uncultured Gemmatimonadaceae bacterium | reverse complement strand
AGGGCGTGCTGTGGCGGACCGACCGGACCACGGGCGAAGCGGTCTTCATCCAACCGCAGCCGGGGGAGGGCGAGCCCTTCGAGCGGTTCAACTGGGACGCGCCCATCGAGGTCAGCTTCCACCAGCCCACGCGGATCTACCACGCGTCGTACCGGGTCTGGCGGAGCGACGACCGGGGCGACTCGTGGACGCCGATCTCCGGCGACCTCACCCGGAGCCAGGAGCGCCTGGCGCTGCCGATCATGGGCCGGGTCCAGAGCTGGGACGCCGCCTGGGACGTGGGCGCCATGTCCAACTACAACACGGTCACGTCCATCGGCGAGAGCCCGCTGGACGAGGAGCTGATCTGGGCCGGTACCGATGATGGCCTGCTCTGGGTCACCGAAGACGGCGGCGAGAACTGGCGCCGGATCGAGGTGGGCGACATGGCGGGCGTGCCGGACATGGCGTTCGTGAACGACATCAAGGCCAGCCACCACGACCCCAACACCGTCTACGTGGCGCTGGACAACCACAAGTACGGCGACTTCTCGCCCTACCTGGTGAAGAGCACGAACCTGGGCCGGTCATGGACGTCCATCACGGGCAACCTGCCGGACCGCCACCTGGTCTGGCGTGTGGTTCAGGACCACGTGGATCCGGATCTGCTCTTCGCCGCCACCGAGTTCGGCGTCTTCTTCACCGTCGATGGCGGCGAGGAGTGGACGGAGCTGCCCGGCACGCCCACGATTTCGTTCCGGGACGTCGTGATCCAGCGGGAGCAGGAGGACGTGGTGGCCGCGTCGTTCGGCCGCGGGATCTTCGTTCTCGACGACTACACGCCGCTGCGGGAGGGCGCCGACGGGCTCACCGGCGAGGCCACGCTGTTCGACACGCGGCCGGCGCTGTGGTACCAGCCCCAGAGCGTCCAGCACTCCCAGGGGGCGCAGCAGTGGACGGCCGACAATCCGCTGTTCGGCGCCGTGTTCACCTACTGGCTGCGTGACGGCTACCAGACGATGGAGGCCGAGCGGCAGGCGGCGGAGCGGGAGGTCGAGGAAGGCGAGGACATCCCGTTCCCGGGCTGGGACGCCCTCGAGGCGGAGATGCGGGAGCAGGGCCCCACCGTCCAGGTCGTGATCCGTGACGGGAACGGGACCGTGATCAACCGGGTGGACGGGCCGACGGGGGCCGGCGTGCACCGGGTCGCCTGGGAGCTGACCCACTCGCCGAAGACGCTGATCGGGCTCGACCAGCCTGACGGCGGCTGGAACCAGGGGTACCCGGCGCTGCCGGGATCGTACACGGCCACGCTGGTGAAGATCGAGGACGGCGAGACCACCCGGCTCGCGGGGCCGGTGGACTTCGAGGTCGTGCCGGCCTTCGACGGCGCGCTGCCCCGGGCCTCCGACGACGAGGTGCGGGCGTTCCGCGAAGAGGTCACGGCGTTCCAGCACGCGCTGGCCCGGACGTCCGAGCGCTTCGAGGAGCAGATGGACCGGGTCGAGGCGATGCAGACCGCGCTGGCCCGGGCGGACGACCCGGATCCGGCCCTCGTGAAGCAGGTCCACGACACCCGCCTCGAGCTCCTCGAGATCCGGGAGCGGATGCAGGGCAGCGAGGCGAAGGGCGAGGTGGGCGAGCGGAGCCCGCCCACGCCGTGGAGCCGTCTCTCCGTCGGCATGCGCGGCCTGAGCACGACGTACGGCCCGACCGAACTGCACCGGCAGACCCTCGAGGCCGGCCGGGCCGAGCTGGCCCCGATCCGCGCGGACATCGAGCGGATGGCGGAGACGGTCGAGGCGCTGGAGGGGGCCGTCGAGGCGACGGGGGCGCCGCCGATCGGAGGGTAGCGGGGGCTCGCCCTTCGGGCTCGCGGCTGACGGGGGGGCTCGCCCTTCGGGCTCGCGGCTGACGGGGGCTCGCCCTTCGGGCTCGCGGCTGACGGCTCGCGGCTGACGGCTGACGGGGGGGCTCGCCCTTCGGGCTCGCGGCTGACGGCTCGCGGCTGACGGCTGACGGGCGCTCGCCCTTCGG
>CAYMLW010000570.1:0-2024 GCA_964391035.1 uncultured Gemmatimonadaceae bacterium | reverse complement strand
GCTGGTGGCCCGAGCCGATCACGGCCGGGCAGTACGAGGCGTTCACCCCGGAGAAGCTCGAGCTGTTCGACGGCTACCTGATCGACGGGCCCGATTCGCACGCGGAGCGGGAACAGCTGCTCGCGCTGCTGCTCCGCAACTGCGGCCTCGACCGCGCGGTCCGCCTCGCCGACCCGACACTCTGGAAGGAGGCCCTGGACCGTTGGCAGCTCTACGGCGGCTGGTGTGGCTACGACGACGAGGCCGACGACCGTCGCGCCGACGAAACTTGAATCCGGTACGGCGCCACGGTGCGTATGGCAAAGATTGCCATTCAGCCCCGCGGCCGCCAGATTCCTGGCATGGCTACCATGAACGTGTCCCTGGATGACGACCTCAAGGCGTTCGTCACCGGCGAGCGGGTGAAGGCCCGGGGCTTCTCGTCGGCGAGCGAGTACGTCCGCCACCTGGTCCGGGTGGACCGGGAGCTGGATCGGCTGCGGGGGATGATCGAAGAGGGACTGGAGTCGGGGCCGTCGGAACCCTTCTCGTCGGACGACTTCGACGAGTTGCGCCGGCGCGCCCGCGAGGGGTGACGCCCGACCCGCTGCCGGTCCAGCGGCGCCCCCGCGCGGCCGCCGACCTCCGGGAGGCGGTGCTCTGGCTCCGGGAGGAAGCGTCGCCGGCCGTCGCCGTGGAGCTGGTGGACCGGGTCGAAGACGCCCTGGCGCTGCTGGCCCGCCACCCGCTGGCGGGTTCGGGGCTGGTCGGGCTCCGGCTGGGGATCCCCGGGCTCCGCTCGTTTCCCGTGAGCGGCACTCCCTACATCCTGTTCTACCTGGCCGACAGCCGCCGAATCGACCTCATCCGCGTGCTGCACGGCCGACGCGACATCGACGCGGAGCTGATCGCGGGATAGGTTCGTCCGCGGTACGATATCGTAGGTACTGGCTTAGAATTGCCGCCGATCGGCGTTCAGGACAGAGCGGCCTCGCAGCGCTGGCTGTGCTGAACGAGCGACGTCCGCAGCCGATCGAGCACGACCGGGTCCAGTCCGTCGTCCGCAGCTCTGTCCAAGACATCCTCGATGGCCCCGGGCATCGCCTCACAGAGGTCGCGTACATAGCGCAGGACGTCGGCCTCCTCCGCTCCGATCAGCTCCGCGAACCCGGCCCACTGCTGCCGTCGGACCCGGAGATGGCGGTTCTCGCCCCCGATCGTCATGGCCAGTCGGAGATCGGCGTCGTCGATGTCCCAGTACGGCAGGGACGAGATGAGGTCGTACAGCGGCGTGAGTCTGACCTCGTCCCCCGTCGCGATGAACCAGGAGTAGTTCTTCGCGTGGGCGTCGGTGCCACCAATGAGCCAGTTCAATGCCGCCGCATCGAGCAGGAGCTGGAGGTCGGCATCGACATCGGCGGAGTGGCTGCGAGCGATGCCGATCATCTCGCGGAAGCCGGGGCCCTGCGCGTACTGGTACTTCCGGGAGGGAGGCACGCCGAGGGCCTGACAGGTGTCTTCCTGATGCACCCGGTTCACGCCTTCCGGACCCGCTGCACGATCGAAGCGCTCCACGATGCCGCCGCAGGGATCCCCAGGTGGCGGGCCAGATTCAGGCAGACGTGCTCGTTGACCTCGATGCCGGGGAACCGGTCCCGGCGAACCGGCGGCTTGAGGATGTGTGTGGACGGCTCCTTCCCGCTCGGCCGACCCCACCCGCGGCTCGTCTCGGCAAGCGCGATCTTCGCCTGGGCGCCCGCGAGACTGAACATCCCCGTCCGGCCGTCTCGATCCCCCCATGGCGGGACGTGCCTGCGAACCCGCCTCAACGCGTCGGCGACCTCCTCCTCCGACAGGGGCTCCACGGTGCCGGGATTCTCGAGAACTTCGTCCAGCCGATCCTCTCGCACGAACTGGACAGCCCCCGCGCAGTCCTCACCCATGTGGGCGAGGAGCGCGAACGGGTTGCGGTCCGATACGCCGAACTCCGCCGCCCAGCTCTGGAGGATCTCACGGTTGTCCGGCAACAGGTTGCTCATGTACGC
>CAYMLW010000569.1:0-2056 GCA_964391035.1 uncultured Gemmatimonadaceae bacterium | reverse complement strand
CGATGCACCTGTTGGCGCTTGATCCGTCGGCCCGCTCCATCGTGGCGGAGGCGGAGACGGCGGCGCAGGTCACGCACATGGTGGTGGTCGCGCCGACCCACGGCCGGGTCTACGCGGCCAATATCGGCAGCGGCACCGTCACCGCCGTGGACGCGGAGACGGGCGCCGTGCTCGCCCAGATCGAGACGGGCGCCGGGGCCGAGGGGCTGGCGCTGTCGCAGGACGGCCAGACCGTCTACGTGACGAACCGGGCGGCCGGCACGCTGAGCGCCATCGACGTGGCGTCGAACGCCGTGGTCCGGAACCTCGACGTCGGTGACTTCCCGATCCGGGTCGAGGTCATGCCGGACGGGGCCCGGGCGCTGGTCTCGAATGCCCGGGCCAACGAGCTGGCCGTGATCGATCTCGATGCCTGGGAAGTGGAGCGGCGGATCCCGGTGGGCGCGATGCCGGTCGGGATCCAGATCACGCCCGACGGCGCGCGGGCTTACGTCGCCAACACGCAGGCGGACAGGATCAGCGTGGTGGACCTGACGGCCTGGGCGGTCGTGGGCGAGGTGGTGGCGGGGGACGAGCCGGATGGGATGGCGTGGGTGGCAGGGAGTCGGTAGACGGCGACCGGCGACCAGGGACCAGCAACCAGCAACCAGGGACCGGCGTTCGGGGGGCGGTGTTCAGCGTTGTGGCCGCATTCGGGGGCGAGGGGGGGGGGAAGGCGAGGGTCGAAGGATGGAATGGAGAAGGAGCTGCAGTGAGTGATATTCGAGTGAGGTTCGCGCCGTCGCCGACGGGATTCCTGCACGTGGGGGGCGCGCGGACGGCGCTGTTCAACTGGCTGTACGCGCGTCGTCATGGTGGGGTGTTCATCCTCCGGGTCGAAGACACGGACCGGGAGCGGTCGAGCGACGCCATGGTCCAGGCGATCCTGGACGGCATGGACTGGCTCGGGCTGCACCCGGACGAGGGCCCGGTCCACCAGGCCGATGGCCTCGATCGACACCGCCGGGACGCGCTCCGGCTGCTGGAGGAGGGGCGGGCCTATCGCTGCTTCTGTACGCCCGAGACGCTGGAAGCGAAGCGTCGGGACGCCGAGTCGAAGGGCGGCGGGTACCGCTACGACCGGCACTGCCTGGACACGGTCCTCGGGGAGGAGGCGGAGCAGCGGGCGGCGGCGGGAGAACCGTTCACGATCCGGTTCCGGGTCCCCGGGGGGGAAACGAGCTGGGACGACGTGGTCCACGACCGGATGCGGTTCGACAACGGTGACATCGAGGATTTCATCGTCCTCCGGACGGACGGCACGCCGATCTACAACCTGGCGGTGGCCAGTGACGACCACGCCACGGGGATCACCCACGTGATCCGGGGCGACGACCATCTGTCGAACACGCCGAAGCAGATTCTGCTGTACGAGGCGATGGGGTGGGACGTGCCGGCATTCGCGCACCTGCCCATGATCCTGGGCAGCGACGGCAAGCGGCTGAGCAAGCGGCACGGCGCCACCGCGGTGGGGCAGTACCGGGAGGAGGGGATCCTGCCGGAGGCGATGGTCAATTTCCTGGCGCTGCTCGGCTGGTCGCCCGGCGACGACACGGAAGTCATGGCCGTCGACGAGCTGATCGAGCGGTTCTCCCTCGACCGGGTCAACAAGAAGAGCGCCGTCTTCGACACCGAGAAGCTGGAGTGGCTGAACGGGCAGCACCTGAGCCGGATGACGCCGGAGGCGCTGGAGGTGCCGGTCTCGGACCGGCTGGTCGCGGCGGGCGTGGCGAGCGCCAGGTCGCTGGCGCTGGACCGGCAGCGGCTGCTGAGCTTGCTGGCGCTGCTCCGGGATCGGGCCCGTACCCTCGACGACATCGCCGAGCGGGCCGTGCCGTACCTGGTCGACGGGATCGAGTACGAGGCGAAGGCGGTCGAGAAGCACTGGGCCAGGAAGCCGGGCGAGGTGGTGGAGCGGCTCCGTCGACTGCGAACGGTCTACGGGTCGCTGGACCGCTGGGAGGAGGAGCCCCTGGAGGAGGCGCTGCGCGAGCTCGCCGCGGAGCTCGAGGTCGGG
>CAYMLW010000568.1:0-2057 GCA_964391035.1 uncultured Gemmatimonadaceae bacterium | reverse complement strand
GATGCGACCCGGGCCAGCGCCCGCGGCTCGAACCCGACGTTCACGGCCACCAGGAACTCGATCTGCTCGGCGCCGTGGGGTCCGGGCTCGTCGAGGGGTTCCAGGGCGACCTCGAACCGGCCGCCCTCGATCCCGACCCCGGGCAGGATGCCCTCCACCTCCGCGGCCAGCCGGCCGGCGGCTTCGCGTCGACCGGCGGACAGCCGCTCGGCGATCCCGGCGACCCGGTCGGCGGCGTCGTCCCGGCGCTTCTCGATCTCCTTCCGCTCCAGGCTCGCCCCCTCGAGGGTGTCCAGCTCGGCCCGTGCCCCCCGGGCGGTCTCGAGGACGTCGTCGAGGGTGGGGCCGTACTTCGACTTGAGGCGGTAGAGCCGGTCCTGGCGACGCTGGATCCGGTCCAGCCGCGCGGGATCGTGCTCGACCCCGCTCGCGTAGTCCGCCATCCGGCGGCCCAGCTCCTCGATGTTGTAGTAGGCGGTGTCCAGGAGATCCTTCGCGGCCTCCTCGGACGGGTCGATGCGGATGAGCTCGGCCAGGTCGCGACGGAGCGCGCCCAGCACACTCGCCACCGACGACTCGTCCTCGTACAGCGTCTGCTGGAGCCCGTCGGCCAGCCGGGCCAGCTCCTCGGCGTGCTCCAGCCGCCGGCTTTCCTCCTCCAGCGACTCCTCCTCGCCCGGCTCGATCCCGGCCTTGTCGATCTCGTCGAGCTGGAACCGGAGGAAGTCGGCCCGCTGCTCGATCTGGCGACGCCGCTCGTCCAGCTCCTCCACCGCGCACCGAGCCTCTGTCCACTCCTCGTGCGCCACCCGCAGCTCCGCTGCCGTCCCGGTCTGCTCGCCGAAGGCATCCAGGATCTCGCGCTGGGCGTCGACCCGGAGGAGCGCCTGGTGCTCGTGCTGGCCGTGCAGATCGACCAGTCGGCTGCCCAGCTCACCCACCAGCCCGGCCGTGCTGGCCGAGCCGTTCACCCACGCCCGGTTCCGGCCCTCCACGGCCACCTCCCGGCGCAGGATCAGGAGCCCGTCCTCCGTGTCCAGCCCATGGTCGTGCAGAGTCCGCAGAATGTCGTCGCGACCCTCGACCTCGAACACGCCCTCGACCACCGCCCGCTCCGCCCTCGCCCGAACCGACTCCGCCGACGCCCGCTCCCCGAGCAGGAGTGACAGCGCGCCCACGATGATCGATTTCCCGGCGCCCGTCTCCCCGGTCAGCACGTTCAGCCCGGGCTCCAGACGCACGTCGAGCCGCTCGATGACGGCGTAGTTCTCGATACGAAGCTCGATCAGCATGGCGTTACCAACGATAGACCGATGCCCCGGGACGCATCAATAGCGGGATGGGCCCTCTCCGCTCCCCTTCTTCCCCGCCCCGGGCACGAGAATGAGGATAGGCCCCTCGCCCCTTGCCCCTCGCCCTTCGCCACTTGCCACTTGCCACTTGCCACTTGCCACTTGCCACTTGCCGCTTGCCGCTTGCCGCTTGCCGCTGGACGCCGATCTCCGGACGCGCCTTTCAGTCGTCCGTCACCGACGTCCCGGGCCGTGCCCGGAGGCCGGTGCCCCAGTGGAGCTTGCGGCGCAAGGTCGAGAAGAAGCTCTGGCCGTGGAGGCGGACGAGGGGGACGGTGGCGTCGCCGCGGCTGACCACCAGGCGGTCGCCCTTGAGGAGCGCCTCGCCCTCCTGGCCGTCGACGGTGAGGACGACCTCGGTGCTGCCGGCCCGGATCTCGACCTCGATCCGGGTGTCGGCCGGGAGCACGAGGGGGCGGACGGCCAGGGTGTGGGGAGAGATGGGCGTGGCCAGGATGCACTCCATGGAGGGGGCCACGATGGCGCCACCTGCGGAGAGGGAGTAGGCCGTCGAGCCGGTGGGCGTGGCCAGGATGATCCCGTCGGCGGTGTACTCCCCCACCTCCTCGCGCTCCTCGCCGACGAACACGGCGAGGCTGATGACGCGGGCGAAGCCGCCCTTGTGGAGGACGGCGTCGTTGAGGGCCACGAACGGCGGGCCGGTGGGCGTGCCGTCGGAGACGACCCGGGCCTCGAGGGTGAAGC
>CAYMLW010000567.1:0-2087 GCA_964391035.1 uncultured Gemmatimonadaceae bacterium | reverse complement strand
CACCGACAATTCCCCCCATGGTCATTCAATGAATACGGCGCGATCCGGCCCGCCGGGGCCAGCGCGTCGAGGGCCCGGAAGACGAGCCGCCCGACTCCCCAGCGAGGGGTCGAGCCCGCGGCGTCCGGGGGCAGCTCGTCGGTCTGGCGCATGTGGTCGAGCTGCACGTCCACCACGTTCTGGATGTCCTTCAGCACCTTCTCCGTCAGCACGCCCACCTCGTACAGCTCCAGGTACGACCGCTTCTCCGCCAGCAGCATCTGGCGACGCAACAGCTTCGCCTCCTCCTCCGCGCCCACCAGCTCCTGGCGACGCATCCCCTCGACCCGCTCCAGCGCCTCCCGCTCCTCTTCCAGGTACTTCTCCTCCACCTTGCCGGCGACGGTCGCGCTGATCACGCCCCCGCTCCGGAGCTCCGGCAGCCGGCCCCGGCCCGCTCGCTTCACCCGCAGCAGCGCCTCGTCCCGCCCGTACTCCTCCTGCGGCGTCATGGCGTGCAGGCCGAGCAGCCGAATGACCGGCTCGAGCGTCAGGCCCTGGAGGAAGAGACTCAGAAGGACCACGCCCACCGTCAGCCCCACCACCATCTCCCGCTGCGGCCACTCCACCGGCAGTGTGAGGGCCAGCGCCAGCGCCACCCCGCCCCGGATCCCGCCCCACGCGATTGCCGCCTGGTACGGGGCCCCCGTCTTCTCGACCCCCGGCAGCACGTTCACCAGCGGGAACAGCCCATGGATGCTGATCGCCCTGGCCGCCACGGTGACCAGGAACGTCACCACGATCGCCCCGAGCCCGAGCGACGCGAACACCGGCCGCCACTCGATGGCGAGCCCCGTGAGCAGGAAGACCAGCGAGTTCACGATGAACGCGAGGTATGCCCAGAACCGGGTCAGGTAGTCGAGCGTGCCCGGCGAGTACTTCGTCCGGCCCCACCCGCCCAGGACCAGCCCCGCACCCACCACCGCCGTGATCCCGCTCGCCCCCACCGCCAGCTCCGCCACCAGGAACGACAGGAACGCCACCACCGTGGTCAGCAGGATCTCGATCAGGTCGTCGTTCTCCACCGCGCCGATCAGCCCGCCGAAGAGCCAGCCCATGAGCGCGCCGGTGCCGAGCCCCCCCACGAACGCCACCAGGAACTCCGTGACGCCGAAGAGGAACACGTTCGCCCCCTCCGGCACCGCCACCGTGCCCACGCCCACCGCCCCGGCCGCCAGCAGGAAGATCACCACCGTGACCGCATCGTTCAGCAGGTTCTCGCCCTGCACCAGCACCGTCAGCCGCTTCGGCGCGCCGATCTCCCTGAAGATCGACAGCACCGCGCTGCTGTCCGTAGCCGTGATCAGCGCGCCGAACAGCAGCGCCGCCCCAAGCGGCATGCCCAGCGTCCAGTGCAGCCCGTACCCGACGCCAACGAACGAGATGATCACCGCAGGGACCGCCAGCACCAGGACCGGCTCGATGTTCTTCATCATCAGCCGGGCATCCGCCGAGAACGAGGCGTGGAACACCAGCGTCGGCAGGAAGACGTACAGGAGCATCTCCTCCGACAGCCGGAGGTTCGTCATCAGCCCAAGCTCCGGGTACAGCCGGATCAGCTCCCCCAGCACCAGCCCCACCAGGACCAGCGCGATGGACAGTGGCATCTTCACCCGCTTCGTGACCACGGACATGCCCGTGGACACGAGCAGCATGATCACCAGCGACAGGATGATTGCGACGACGGTGCTGTCGGTCACGGCTTCGGTGCTCCGGAGGGAAGGGCTCGGTCCGGCCACATTGTACTGCGCCCCGGGAGGAAGACGCTACCCGGGCCGTGACGTATGCCTCACGACGACGGCCCCGCCGCGACCGAGGCGCTGGAACGCCGGACGCACGCCACGCCCTGCACACTCGAACCGCGACGACGCGACGACCTGCACCTTCGAACCGCGACGACGCGACGATCGCGACGAGATCCCGCGGCTCGGGGTACCGGCGGAACCGAAACCACTTCGTTGCTGCCACCAGGCCCGTCTCGTCTCTGGCCGGATTCTCGACGTTCGTCGCGTCCGTCGCGTCGTCGCGGTGATTCCCGGCTTGCCGTC
>CAYMLW010000566.1:0-2087 GCA_964391035.1 uncultured Gemmatimonadaceae bacterium | reverse complement strand
ACCGGAAGATGATCCAGAACCTGTGGTGGGCCGCCGGCTACAACATCATCGCCATTCCGTTGGCGGCCGGCGTGCTGGCCTCATGGGGGATTCTGCTGCACCCGGCCGTGGGCGCGGTTCTGATGTCGGCGAGTACGGTGATCGTGGCGGCGAACGCGCAGCTGTTGCGTCGGGCGTCGCTGTGAGACGGGCGGTGGGGGAACCGTGAGCACCGGCGATGCCCGGGTCTACGACCGGATCGCACCGATCTACGACCTCATGGAGGCTCCCATGGAGTGGCTCGGCGGCCGCAGCCGTCGGGAGCGGGTGACCGGGATCGACATCTCCGGGCGGATGCTTGAGCGGGCCCGGGACCGGGCGGCGCGGCTGAAGCGGAGCCCGGAGCTGCGGGTCGCCGACGCCGAGTCGCTCCCGTTCGACGACGACCGCTTCGACACCGTGACCGCCACGTGCGTCTTCTGCTCGGTGGACGACCCGGTCCGGGGGCTGGAGGAGGTCCGGCGGGACGGGATCTGGCGGGAGATCGTGGCCCGGCCCGCCCCGGTGCCGGCGCACTGACGCTCCGGGCGCGTCGGCCTATTCCGCCGGGTCGGCGTCGACCCGCAGCAGGTAGCCGCGGCCCCGGATCGTCTCGATGACGTCCGGGTAGCCGGCCCCCGCCAGCTTCTTGCGCAGATGTCCGATATGGACATCCAGCGCGTTGGAGGAGAGATCCGGGTCCGGTCCCCAGACAGCGCGCATCAGGTCCTCGCGCTCCACCACGTGTTCGGCGTGGGAGACCAGGTGGTCGAGGATGTCCCATTCGGCCGGGGTGAAGCGGACCCCGCGCCCTCCGCCATGGACACATCCACCACATAGGCTTCGTGCGATCCACGGGTTGCTTCACGCTCCGCCCGGTCCGGATCCGTGGTGACGTCCGGGACGAAACCGGCGGACTCCAGCTCGGTCCGCAGGCCCTCGGCGAGGGCCTCGTCCTGCACGAGGACCAGCACCTCGGGACGTCCGTTGCGACTCCGTTCCATCGTGCCTCCCACGGCTGTTCCGTCAGCTGCCGGTCCCGGAAACGGTCCGGGACTCGCCGCCTGCGGACGTCGCTTCGGGCGCCGGGGCGGTCTCGATCCGATCGAGCTGCCACTCGCGCCACATGGAGTAGACGACGGGGATCACGAGCATGGTCAGGAGCGTGGCGGTGATCATCCCGCCGACCATGGGCGCGGCGATCCGCTTCATGACGCTGGCGCCGGTGCCGTGCCCCCAGAGGATGGGCAGCAGCCCGCCGATGACGGCGCTGGCCGTCATGATCACCGGCCGGAGCCGCTGGCCGGCGCCCTCACGGACGGCCTCGAGGAGCTCGAGTCGGCCCCGGAGCCGGCCCTCGCGCCGTCGCTTCTCGTAGGCCTGGTCGAGGTAGACCAGCATCACCACCCCGATCTCCGCCGCCACGCCGGCCAGGGCGATGAGCCCGATGACCGATGCCACCGACCAGTTGTAGCCGGCTGCCCACATGAGGAGCACGCCGCCGACCATGGCGAACGGCAGCGACAGCATCACGATGAGCGACTCGCCCACGCTCTTGAAGTTGAAGTACAGGAGCAGGAAGATGATCAGGAGCGTGGCCGGGACCACGTACTGGAGCTTCTGCTTCGCCCGCTGCATGTACTCGTACTGGCCGGACCACTGGAGCGTGTAGCCGGCGGGCAGCTCCACCATCTCGTCCACCATGGCCTTGGCGTCGGCCACGTAGCTCCCGATGTCCCGGTCGACCACGTCGAGGAAGACCCACGCCGTGGGGAACGCACCCTCCGTCTTGATGACCATGGGGCCGCTGGTCATGCGGATGTCGGCGACCTGGCCCAGCGGGACCTGCGCGGCAACTCCGGAGCCCATCTGCGTTCCGCTGCCTCCGCCCATGTCCATCCCGCCCATGGCGGGGGTGGCGCTCCCGGAGCCGCCCATGCTGCCGCCCCGTCGCATGCCCACAGGGATGAGCAGCTCGGCCAGCTTCTCCGGCTGGTCGCGAAGCTCCTGGGGGTAGCGGAGCCGGACGCCGTAGCGCTCCCGGCCCTCCACGGTCTGGGTGATCTGCA
>CAYMLW010000565.1:0-2089 GCA_964391035.1 uncultured Gemmatimonadaceae bacterium | reverse complement strand
CACCTGCGGGGCGAATGGCAGTCGGTCAGCCAGTTTATGACACAGTAGTGATAGGGATTCTCGGTTCGAGGAGTCCAGCGAGCCCTCCGCTGTGCGGGGAGCCGCTTCAGGTTCGAGCCCCCGATCCCGGTTCAGCCGGCGGAGCGTCGCTTCGAAACGCGGGCGTGCCCGGCGGAACACCTTTCGGCGCTTCAGCTCCTCGAGGAACGTGCGTAGTGGCTCCATGGCCAGTGGTTTCGATGTACGGGAGGGCTATCGGTATTCCAGTTCGTCCCGGCTCCACACCCGTCCGGCCCGCACGACCAGCCGGACGCTGTGGAGATTCGAGATGTCTTCGAGAGGATCCCGGTCCACGACGATCAGGTCGGCCAGCTTGCCGGGCTCGAGGGTGCCGAACCCGGACCGTAGCATGGCCCGGGCGCCGTTGCGGGTGCCGGCCACCAGCACCTCCATGGGCTCCATCCCCGCCGCCGCCATGGCCTCCATCTCGTTCACCGTGGCGGGTCCGTGGAAGTTGAGCGGTGCGCCGCCACCCGAGCCTATGGCGATGGCGATGCCGGCCTCGTGTAGCCGTCGGAGGTTCTCTTCCCGGACCGCGCGGATCCCGGGGTCCTGCTCGGGGATGATTTCGGCTTCCCCGGTGGCCTCTGACGGGAGGGAATCGGTGAGGAACGCCTTGCGGCGGGTCTCCGGGTCCACGCAGTCCAGGGGCAGCCGGCCCTCCCGGAACCGGCGGGCTTCCACCTCGAGCCGGCCCACACCGGCCTCGAAGGTCGGGGCGTAGATGAGGTCGTTGCACCGGGCGAGGTCGATGAACTCGTCGTCGACCAGTGTGTCCTCGACGGGATAGATGAAGAGTGATGCGCCGGCGCGGAGCAGCTCCTTGGCCACCTCGAGGTTCGGCGTGTTGCCTATGATGCGGAGTCCGTAGCGGTCGGCCTCCTCCCCGGCGGCTTCGAGAAGCTTCCGGCGCCGATCCCGATCCGCGATGAAGTCCGGGCGGTGCAGCTTGACGGACTCGCTCCCCATTTCCGCGAGCCGCCGGACCGCCCGCCGCACCTGCTCCGGGCTCGTCATCCGGACCGACATGGGCCGGCCGTCAGGGTGGGCGATGGGCCCGGCCGGCATGCCGGTGAGGATCGGACCCGCCGTGGCGTAGTGAGGCGCCCCGGTCGAGCCCTCCGATCCCTCCTGGACCTCGAACCCCCAGGCGAAGCCGCCCGGCTCGTACACCGCCGTCACGCCCGAGCACAGGTAGCTGCGGTGCAGCCGCTTCGGGTGCTCCCGGAGCCCGGCGAGGACCTCGGGGTAGGGGAACCGGTCGCTCACGTCGATGCCGAAGATGCCTGGGATGGCGTCGACCCACCCGGTGAGGCCGTAATGGACGTGGACGTCGACGAGTCCGGGAAGGATGTAGCTGCCCGACACGTCGACATGCTGCGCGTCCGGCGGCAACGCGCATTCGCCGACGCAGGTGATGCGGCCGTCCTCGACCACCACCGTCGCGTTCTCGACGGGCGGCGCACCGGTGCCGTCGATCACCGTCGCCCCCGCGAACGCGATCGCGCCCGGTGACACCGCGGCGGCCTGACCGGCCGCCATTCGAGGCAGGATGACCGGGAGCACACCGATCGCGAGGAGGGGGACAATGCGATTCGCGTGGCGCTGCATAGGGCCTCCGGGGGGGAAGGAGAGCGGAAGCGGGTATGCTATTCTTACAACTACGATGCGCTGTCCGGGAGCGCAAAAGCTCAGGCGGCTCGAGCTCGATGTTTCCGGGGACGCCGGCCTACGCGATCCCTCTCTCCCCGGTGAAGATCCGGTGCGCCGACCGCACGGCTTCGCTGGGACCCACCAGCACGACGCGGTCGTCGGGCTCGAGCACCGTATCGCCGCGGGGCACCACGAACTCGTCATCACGGATCACGGCGGCCACCACGCAGTTCTCCGGAATCTCGATGTTCCGGATCGGGAGGCCCACAACGCCGCCCTCCCCGGGCACCACCAGCTCCAGGAGGCTCGCGATCCCCGACCCGATCTCGAAGAGCTCGGCCACGCTGGGGCGATCCAGGTAGTTCTCCACCATGGC
>CAYMLW010000564.1:0-2090 GCA_964391035.1 uncultured Gemmatimonadaceae bacterium | reverse complement strand
TCGCCATGCATCCCTACATGATCCGGCGTCGCTGGGACTATTTCGTGGAGCACCTGCTCGGCGCCGACCCGCCTGTGGAATACACGGTCGGGGAGAGTGAGCGGTAGCGGCTTTGGCCAGCGGCCCGTGGCGCGGGACGTGTTCGACCCGTGACACGGAGCGTGTGGACGTGGCCGACAGCGGAGAGCGGGTTGAGCCCGTGGGGGTATGTTGAAGCGGGGCTACATCCAGGTCTACACCGGGAACGGCAAGGGCAAGACGACGGCGGCGCTCGGGCAGGCGGTCCGTTCCGCGGGCGCCGGCCTCCGCACGTTCGTCGTCCAGCTCATGAAGGAGTACCCGTACAGCGAGCTGGACGCTCTGGAGGCGCTGTCCGATTGGATCACGCTGGAGCAGTACGGCGGCGATGCGTTCGTCTACAAGGGCGAGGCGCCAGGCGAGGAGGAGCGGTCGAAGGCGGCGGCGGCGCTGGAGCGGGCGGTGCAGGTCATGGAGGCCGGCGACTACGACATCGTCGTGCTGGACGAGGTCTGTGCGGCCATCTACTTCGAGCTGATCACGACGGCCGACGTCATGGCGGTGCTGGATGCGCGGCCGGATTCCATCGAGCTGGTCCTGACGGGCCGCTACTGCCCCGACGAGGTCCTGGATCGCGCGGACCTCGTCACGGAGATGCGCGAGGTCAAGCACTACTATCAGCAGGGCGTCCTGGCCCGGACGGGGATCGAGTCGTAGGCGACGCCCGTCTAGCCGGCGAGCTCCCGCTGCGCCTCGCTCGGCCCCGCCGGCCTCGCCCCGGGGCCAACGGGCCTACGCGGCCCGGCCTACTCCGCCTTGAGCACCCGCACGGGATCCACGCGACCCGCCCGGACGGCGGGCACGGCGGCTGCAACCGCCCCGGCGAGGCCGAGGGCGAGCGCGACGACGCCGAAGGTCAGCGGGTCGAGGGTCGGGACGCCGAAGAGGAGTCGCTCGACGAAGCCGGCGAGGAGAGCGGCGGCCCCGATCCCGACCGCGATCCCGACGCCCACGAGCACCATGGCCTGGCTCACCACCATCCGGGCGATATCGACCCGGGCGGCTCCGAGGGCCATACGGACCCCCATCTCGGGCATTCGACGTCCCACGGAATACGCCACGACGCCGTAGAGCCCGACCACCGCGAGGGCGAGGGCGAGGCCGGCGAAGAGGGAGAGGAGCGACGTCACGAAGCGGTCGGACGCGATGGCGTCGTCCACGATGGACTCCATGGTGGCGACTCGCCCGACAGCCAGGGTCGGGTCCATCTCCGCGAGGGCCCGTCGTGCCGCCGGGACCACCGTCTCCGAGGGCACGCTGGTCTTCAGGACGGGAAAGACGAAGGGCGCGGTGACCTGGTCGTAGGGCAGGTAGTTGGCAACCCGGCTCTCCTCGCGGATCCCGAAGTTCTTGATGTCCCGGACCACGCCCACGATCTCCCGCCAGGTCACCTCCGAGCGGTCGCCGTAGTCGATCCGCTGGCCGATGGGGTTCTGGTCGGGGAAGTAGCGGTTGGCGAAGGTCTCGTTGATGACGATCACCGGCGGGGCGTCGGCGTCGTCGGCCTCCGTGAATCCCCGACCGGCGACCAGCGTCATTCCCATCACGTCGAAGTAGTTGGGCGTGACCTGGCGGTACCAGGAGGCCTGGGGCGTCTCCGGGCCCGGGACGGGGCGCCCCTCGATGTTGAAGTCGGCGTCACCGTCGAAGCCGGTCAGCGGGACGGCGCTCGTGAACGCAACGTCATCGACCCCGGGGATGGCCGCGAGCCGCACCTGGAGCGCGTCGTAGAAGCCGCGGCGGACGTCCCCGTCGGCGTACTCGGGGCCGAACAGGTTGACCTGCATGGTCAGCAGGTCCACAGGCTCGAAGCCCAGGTCGTGGGTCCTGAGGTTGGCGAAGCTGCGGACCAGGAGCCCGGCGCCCACCAGCAGCACCAGCGCCAGCGCCACCTGGCCGACCACCAGGACGGCCCGGGTCCGGTTCGCCCGCCGCCCCACACCACCACCCCGGCCGCCCTCGCGCAGCGTCGCGAACGCGTCTTCCCCGGCCGCCCGGATCGCGGGCACCAG
>CAYMLW010000563.1:0-2090 GCA_964391035.1 uncultured Gemmatimonadaceae bacterium | reverse complement strand
GTGGGCAGGACCCGGAACGGCGTCCGGATGGGTCCGAGCAGTCCGCTTCGGGGCCGGAACCGCCGGACGAGGCGGAGCCAGAGGAGCCGCGGAAAGAGGTTCACATCCGGATGGGCAGCTCCCGGAGCCGGGTCCCGGTGGCGTCAAAGATGGCGTTGGCCACCGCGGCGGCGAGGGGCGGGACCGGAGGCTCGCCGATCCCGGTCGGCGGATCCTCGCTGGGAACCACGTGCACCTCGACCGGCGGCATCTCGTCGATCCGGATGATCGGATAGTCGGTGTAGTTGCCCTCGATCACGGCGCCGTCTTCGAGCGTGATCCCGTGCTTGAGCGTGTACGAGAGGGCGAGGGTGACGGCGCTCTCGACCTGCGCGGCCAGCGTGTCCGGATTGATGACGCGGCCGCAGTGCACGCCGGCCACCACGCGGTGGACCCGGACCTGGCCGGCCTCGACGGAGACCTCGGCCACTTCGGCCACGTGGGACCGGAACGAAGACACCGCGGCGATGCCCATCCCCCGGCTGGGGGTCCGCTCGTCGTCCCAGCCCGCCCGCTCGGCGACCAGGTCCAGCGCCTGCCGGAGCTGGGGGATCCGCATGTGGTCCCGGCGGAAGCGGTAGGGGTCTCGCCCCGCGGCATGGGCGAGCTCGTCGACGAAGCTCTCGATGACGAAGCCCTGGTGCGTGTACGACACCGAGCGCCAGGCCCCCGTTGGCACGGGGGTGGCCTCGAGGTGGTAGTCGGCCAGCAGGTTCGGGATCTCGTAGGGCGGCGATCCGGCGCCCGGGACCACGAGCCCGGCGCTCCCGGAGGCACCGATGACCCGATGGTGCCAGCCGGAGATCGCGCCGTCGCCGTCGAGGCCGCCCCGGAGCCGGTGATACGTCAGCGGTCGGTAGGCGCCGTTGCGGATCGAGTCCTCGCGGGTCCAGAACACCTGGACCGGACCGTCCACGTGTTTGGCGACCTCGACCGCGAGCTCGACGTCGTCGGTCTGGAGCCGGCGGCCGAACGCGCCACCCGCGAACAGCACGTGCAGCGTCACGGCCGACGGCTCCACGCCGGCGACCCGGGCCGCGGCTTCCTGGGCCGCCGTGGCCACCTGCGTCGGCACCCAGACCTCCACCCGGCCTCCGTCCACCCGAGCCGTGGCGTTCATGGGCTCCATGGGCGCCTGGTCCAGGAACGGGAGCCGGTAGTCTGCAGTGACGGTGGCGGCGGCATGGTCGAGGGCCGCGTCCACGTTCCCGACCTGTTCCTCGACCCGGCCCGGCCGGCCGGCGAGCTCCTCGAACCGCTCGAAGAGCGCGGCGCTCGACAGCCCCCGCGCGCCGACGGTGTCCCAGTCGAGGCCCAGGGCCCGCCGACCCCTGAGGGCCGCCCAGCTGTTCCGAGCCACCACGGCCACGCCCTGGGGCACCGTGATCACGTCCACCACGCCACCCACGCGACGGGCCGCCGCGTCATCCACGGAGCGGAGCGTGGCGCCGAAGGCCGGCGGCCGCTCGACACTCGCGAACAGCATGCCCGGCAGCGCGACATCGAAGCCGAACACGGCACTGCCATCCACCTTCGACGGCAGGTCGACCCGCGGCTTCGGCCGGCCGATGATGGTGTAGTCGGACGGGTCCTTGAGAGGCGGGTCCTGCGGGACGGGCAGCCGGGCGGCGTCGTCTACCAGGTCGCCGAAGAGGATGGAGCGCCCCGTCGCCTCGTGGAGGATCGCGCCGTTGCGGGCACGGACGTCGGCCACCGGCACGCCCCAGCGATCGGCGGCCGCCTGCCGCAGCATCTCCCGGGCGGCGGCACCGGCTTTCCGGAGCGGGTCCCAGCCCGTCCGGATGCTGGTGCTCCCGCCCGTCGCGATGGTCCGGACCCAGCTGCTGGGGTCCGTCGGCGGAGGCAACGGCCGAACCTTCGACCAGTCGGCCTCCAACTCCTCCGCCACGATCATGGGCAGCGAGGTCCGCACGCCCTGACCCATCTCCTGCTCGTCGACGATCACCGAGACGATCCCGTCGGCGTCGATCCGGATCCACGCCGCCGGATGGAAGCCCTCGCCGCGAGCCTCGAGGGCGAACAGGTCGCCC
>CAYMLW010000562.1:0-2111 GCA_964391035.1 uncultured Gemmatimonadaceae bacterium | reverse complement strand
TCGCGAAGCTGCTGGATCATGAGGACCGCTGGATCCGGACCTGTGCGGCCCACTGGCTCGGGACCCGGCGCCCGGACCCCGACGCTCTCGTCCGACTCCTGGAGCGGGAGCAGAACGAGCTGGTCAGGGAGACCGCCGTACGCGCGCTGGCGGAACAGACCGCGGAGCCGGGAGAGTCGGCCACCCGGATCCTCGAGGAGCTCGCGGCCGCCGAGTCGCCGGTCGAATCGCCGTCGCGGGCGCTGGCCCGCGAGATCCTGGAAGGAGAAACGCTCACCATGACGAACATCGAGAAGGTGCTGCACCTCAAGAACGTCGAGCTCTTCCAGGACGTCCTGGTAGAAGATCTGGTGTCGCTGGCCCGGGTCGCCGCCGAGCACCGGTTCCGCGCCGGGGAAGCGCTCATCCGGGAGGCGGAGCCCGGGGAGGCCGCGTACGTCGTGGTCGAGGGCAGCGTCGACGTGCGGGGGCCCGACGGACAGGTGCTGGCCTCGGTCGGGGAGGGCGCGGTGCTGGGCGAGATGTCGGTGGTTTCCGACATGCCCACCTCCGCCGACTGCATTGCCGCCACCGACGGGCTCGCCCTGCGGATCGCCCGGGAGGATTTCCACGCGCTTCTCCAGGACCATCCCACCACGGCCATCGGTGTCATGCACGTACTGGCCCAGCGGCTGCGCGCGGCCAATGAGCGGGCCGGTGAGCCGGAGCCCCGGGGGTTCGGCGCCTAGCCGACGCCCGGCCGGAACAACCCGGTTCCCCGGGGGACGCCGAGATCCGCGTCGAGTACGTGGCTGGCCTCGCCACCGGCTGACACACCCGTTAGCTTTTCGAGCCACTCCTGATCCGATGAACGGAACCCGAAGCCCGAGCACCCCATGCCCAGCTTCACCGGTGTAGACTACTACGACGTCGACTCGCTCCTGAGCGAGGAGGAGCGGATGGTGCGCGACACCGTCCGCCAGTGGGTCGATGACGCCGTCATGCCCATCATCCAGGAGGCGTACGTCGGGAAGCGCTTCCCGTCCGAGCTGATCCCCCAGATGGCCGAGCTCGGCATCTACGGCGCCAACCTGCCGGAGGAGTACGGCTGCGCGGGGCTCAACAACGTAGCCTACGGGCTGATCATGCAGGAGCTCGAGCGGGGCGACTCGGGGATCCGCTCCTTCGCGTCCGTCCAGGGCGCCCTCTGCATGTACCCGATCTACCAGTTCGGCTCCGAGGCGCAGCGGAAGAAGTGGCTCCCGCCCATGGCCGCCGGCGAGGTGATCGGCTGCTTCGGGCTGACGGAGCCCGACTTCGGTTCGAACCCCGGCGGGCTACTGACCACCGCCCGCAAGGACGGCGACGGCTGGGTCCTGAACGGGACCAAGATGTGGATCACCAACGGGTCCATGGCCGACATCGCCATCGTCTGGGCCAAGACCGGCGATATCGCCGATGTCTCCTCGATCCGCGGCTTCATCGTCCCCACCGACGCCGACGGCTTCACCGCCCGGGACCAGAAGGGCAAGCTCAGCCTCCTGGCCAGCGATACCAGCGAGCTGGTGCTCGACGACGTTCGCGTTGGCGAGGACGCGCTGCTCCCGGACAGCGGTGGGCTCAAGAGCCCCCTCATGTGCCTGACCCAGGCCCGCTACGGGATCGCCTTCGGCGCCGTGGGCGCCGCCATGGCCTGCTACGACGAGGCTCTCCGCTACGCCAAGGAACGGGTCCAGTTCGGCGACCGGCCCATCGCCGCGACCCAGCTCCAGCAGGCCCGCCTGGCCGAAATGCTCACCGACATCACCCAGGGCCAGCTCCTGACGCTCCAGCTGGGCCGGCTCAAGGACGACGGCAGGATGCGGCCGCAGCAGGTGTCGCTGGCCAAGCGCGCCATGGTCGACATGGCCAGCGAGGCCGCCCGGGAGGCCCGCCGGCTGCTCGGCGCGAACGGGATCCTGGTCGAGTACTCCGCCATGCGCCACATGGCCAACCTCGAGAGCGTGTACACGTACGAGGGGACCCACGACATCCACACCCTCATCCTGGGGCAGGACATCACGGGCGAAGCGGCGTTCTAGGCCCAATACTCTTGCATTAAGCATGGAAGAGCACCCGGACCTTCGGGGAGC
>CAYMLW010000561.1:0-2132 GCA_964391035.1 uncultured Gemmatimonadaceae bacterium | reverse complement strand
GGCGGGCTCCCGGTCCCGTCCCGCCCGGCCCGCTTCCTGGTAGTAGTCCTCGAGCGTGGACGGCGTGTTGTAGTGGACCACGAGCCGGACATCCGGCTTGTCGATGCCCATACCGAACGCGTTCGTCGCCGTCACCACCCGCAGCTCCCCGGTCATGAACGACTCCTGCAGCCGACGACGCTCGCCGGTCCCGATCCCGGCGTGGTAGCCGCCCGCCCGGATCCCGCGGCCGTTGAGGTAGTGGGTCACCGCGTCCACGCTCTTCCGCGTCGTGGCGTAGACGATGGCGCTGCCCTCACCCCCGTTCCGGCGCCGCTCCCCGAGGAGCCGCACCAGCAGCTCGTTCTTCTCGTCGTCGTTCTTCGCGGCCAGGACGTGCCACCGCAGATTCGGCCGATCGAACCCCTTGGCGACGACCACCGGGCTCCGCAGGTGCACGTGGGTCGCGATGTCCTCGCGCACCCGGGGCGTGGCCGTGGCGGTCAGCGCCATGGTCGGACAGTCGAGCCGGTCCCGGACCTCGCCGAGCCGCAGGTAGCTGGGCCGGAAGTCGTGGCCCCACTGGCTGATGCAGTGGGCCTCGTCGACCACGAACAGGGCGATGTCGAGCCGCTCGAGCCGCCGGGCGAAGGACCGGCTCGCGAACCGCTCCGGCGCCACGTAGAGGAGCCGGGTCGTGCCGACCTCGACCGCATCCAGGCGACGCTTCGCCTCCGCCGTCTCCAGCGTCGAGTTCACGAACGTCGCCGGGATCCCGACCCGGGTCAGCGTGTCGACCTGGTCCTTCATCAGGGAGATGAGCGGACTCACAACGAGCGTGACGCCCCCCACCACCTGGGACGGGATCTGGAAGCAGAGGCTCTTGCCGCCCCCCGTGGGCATGAGGACCAGGACATCGCGACCGGCCAGCAGCGACCGGATCGCCCGGTCCTGGCCGGGCCGGAAGTCGGGGTAGCCGAAGTGCGTGGAGAGCACGTCCCGGGCGGCAGCCATGGGGCCGCGGGGAGTGCCGGGAGTGGTCGAGTCGGAACGGGCCAGTGTCGTCATGGCCCGACGATGGGGCCCGGGATGGGGCACAGGAATGGCCCGATGGGACGGGATCGCGACGGCGGGCGGACGCAGGGAGTGGCCCGGCCGCGTGGGCGACGCACGACGGCGTTCCGGCACCGGCTTTGCACCCTGTCAGGCCGAACGTGACTCTCGAGTCCGAATGGGTATGGCATTTCTGGAAGACATGATCGACGAACGGACCGCCTGGAACGCGCTGGCGCTGGCCAGCGCGACGGTGGCGGGCATCGCGGTGCGCAACCTCCTCGAGTCCGAGTGGGAGAAGCTGCGGAAGGACGAGCCGCCGCAGAACCCGGCCGCCTCCGCCGTGGGGTGGGGCGACGCGGTGGCGTGGACCGTCGCGACGGGGGTCGCGGTGGGCCTGGGTCGCCTGATCGCGCAGCGGGGGGCGGCCGAGGGCTGGCGGAAGATGCGGGGCAGCTACCCCGACGAGCTGGACTAGCCCGGGGACGGTCGAGGACGGCGTCGCATGGAACCGACGGTGTGCCACGCCACGGTGGCCGGGATCCCGATGCGCTGGCTCGAGGTCGAGCATCGTCAGGGGGGGCGCGCCGAGCCCGTCGTCCTGGTCCACGGCATCCCCACCTCGCCGGAGCTCTGGCGCCGGGTGCTGCCCCACATCCACGGACGGGCGCTGGCGTGGGAGATGGTCGGCTACGGCGACTCGATCCCGGCAGGACGGGACCGGGAGATCGGCGTGGCCCGCCAGGCCTCGTACCTGGCGTCGTGGCTCGACCACCTCGGCCTGGACCGGGCCGTCCTCGTCGGCCACGACCTGGGCGGGGGCGTGGCGCTGAACCTGGCCGTCCGACGGCCGGCCGCCTGCGCCGGGCTGGTCCTGACCAACTGCGTGGCGGAGGACGCCTGGCCGGTCTGGCCGGTTCGCCTGGTCCGGATGTTGGGCCGACCGCTGACGTGGCTGCCGGAACGGGTCGTGAGAGAGGCCTTCGTCCGGATCCTCGCGTGGATGCACGCGGAGCGAGCCACTGGCCGTGGCACCGCCGAGCTGTACTGGGCGCCCTACGCCCGCCATGACGGCGCGGCCGCCCTCGTCCGGCAGACCC
>CAYMLW010000560.1:0-2140 GCA_964391035.1 uncultured Gemmatimonadaceae bacterium | reverse complement strand
TCGATCCTGGCCGCGCTCACCTACACGGGGGGGCCCTACCCGCTGGGCTACAACGGACTCGGCGACGTGACCGTCTTCGTCTTCTTCGGGCTGGTCGCCGTCGGGGGGACGGCGTACGTCCAGGCCGGCTACGTGCCGACGGTGGCCTGGCTCGCGGCGGTGTCCGTCGGCACCCTCGTCACGGCCATCCTCGTGGTCAACAATATCCGGGACATCGACACCGATGCCGCCACCGGGAAACGCACCCTCGCCGTGCGGCTCGGGCGGCGGGCGACGGTGGCGGAATACGTGCTGCTGATGGCCGCAGCCTACATCGTCCCGCCCCTGCTGTGGCTGCAGGGACGCCTCGACCCCTGGGTCCTGCTCCCGCTCCTCACCGCGCCGTTGGCGCTACCGCTGGTCCGCGGCGTGGCCAGGAAACGGGGCCGGGCCCTCAACCTCACGCTGGCGAGGACCGCACAGCTCGGGGTGGCGTTCGGGGGGTTGTTCGCCCTCGGCATCGCCCTGGGCGCAGGGTGACACGGAGGGGACGGTGACACGGAGGACCTGCCCGCACGGAGACACGGAGGAACGGAGGCACGGCGTCACCTCTTGGCTGCGAGCTGCGGAGGGGTGAGGGCTGCGGCCGGGGGACTCTCGATCTTCGACGCCGCGAGGAAGTCGCCGTCGGTACCGGCGCTCATCGCGAACGAACGTTCGTATTCCCATGCCGAGCTCGCAGACCGCACCCGGGAGGCCGTGGCTTGGCTTCGGACGAGGTCCCTCGCCGGGGCCGGGCCGGTGGGGCTCGTGGCCCGCCCCGACGTGTCGTCGCTCGTCATGCTCCACGCCCTGATCGCCACGGGCACGCCGGCGCTTCTGCTACATCCCCGACTGACGGCGCCGGAGCGGGAGAGCCTGCGGGAGCGGGTGGCGGCGGCGTGGCCGGAGGGGGACGGGGGCGAGGTCGTCGTCGTGCCCCCGGACTGGCGAAAATCGGCTCCGCCGGGGGCCGGGGACGAGTTTCCGCGGCAGCCCGACGACCCCGACCCTGACGATCCGCTGGCGATCGTCTTCACGTCCGGCACTACGGGCCGGCCTCGTGGGGTGGTGCTGTCGCGCCGGGCGTTCATGGCATCGGCCGCGGCCAGCGCCGCGAACCTGGGGTGGGAGGACGACGACCGCTGGCTCCTCCCGCTGCCGGTGGCCCACGTGGGCGGGCTGTCCATCGTAACCCGGTGCCTTCTGGCCCGGCGCACGGTGGTACTCGCGGATGGCGCGGACGCCAGTGCCATCCTCGACCGCATCGAACGCGACCGGGTGACCCTCGTCTCTCTCGTTCCGACCCTGCTCTCCCGGATCCTCGACGTGGCCCCGGCGCCCCCCTCCCGCCTCCGGGCCGTCCTCCTGGGCGGCGCCGGCGCCTCCCCGGCGCTCCTCGCCCGGGCCGCCGACCGGGGCTGGCCAGTGCTAACGACCTACGGGCTGACCGAGGCCTGCTCCCAGGTCACGACCCAGCCGTACGGCACCGTGAACCGCGGCGAGCTGGGGGCGGGCCCTCCGCTGCCCGGCGCCGGGATCCGGATCGGGACGGACGATGAGATCCAGGTGCGCGGCCCGATGCTGTTCGACGGATACCTGGAGGACCCGGCCGCGTCTGGCGCCCTCGGCGCGACGTCGGACCGCTCTGCCACCGAGCACGGTGATCGACCTCTGCCGACCGGCGGACGGGGGCTCGACCGCCCGTTCCTGGATGGCGGCTGGTTCTCGACCAGGGACCGCGGCCGCCTCGATGACAACGGCAACCTCCACGTCCTCGGCCGGCGGGTCGACCGCATCGTGACGGGTGGCGAGAACGTGGATCCGATGGAGGTCGAGCAGACGCTGGAGGCGTTGCCCGGCATCCGCGAGGTGTGCGTCGTGGGCATCCCGGACGACGAGTGGGGGGAGATGGTCGGGGCGGCACTGGTGGTCGAAGCCGGGTTCGACATCGATCCTGTCGACGTGGCCGACAACCTCCGCCAGCGACTGGCCCCCTTCAAGGTCCCCCGCCGGCTGGTGGTCGTGGAGCGCCTCCCCCGGAACCCGATGGGCAAGCTCGACCGCCACGCCGTGGCGCGACGGCTCGCGGCTGGCGGCTGACGGCTCGCGGCTGACGGCT
>CAYMLW010000559.1:0-2146 GCA_964391035.1 uncultured Gemmatimonadaceae bacterium | reverse complement strand
CGAGACGACCGCCATGAACGAGATGATGAGTGTGCGCACTTGAATTCTCCTTCAATTCAAAGAACGGGTCTTCTTCGTTCTGACACCGCCACCAACGATCCGTATGAATCTGTTGTGCACGCAACCTGAGGGGCGGCAGCCGGCCTGTGTCTACGATCTGGAGACGATCCGGGATCGCGCGGACAAGCTGCGGTCTCTGACATCGGTCAATGCTCCTGATCGCGACCGCCGGCGCCTACAGGCGAGTCATCAGCTCCCACTACAACCCGCGGGAGCCAGCCGAGGAGCCCGCGACGGCCGCGCGGATCGCGCAGCGCGGGCTCTGCCACCTGATTCTTCCGGTAGGGACGAGGGCGTCAACACGCGTCCATGCCGGCTCCAGCGGCACGTCCGTGGCGGCGAACCACCGCCTTGCTCTAAGCTGCGTGGCAGTTCAGGTTCCCAGCGTCGGCGACGTCACCATTCCGGAGGAACTTCCCGTGAAGGCAGTGCGATACCATGGCCCGAACCAGCCGTTCCGGCTGGATGAAGTCGAGCGTCCCGTGCCGGGCGAGGACGAGGTACGGGTGAGGATCGAGGCGGCCGGAGTCTGTCACACTGAGCTGCACTTCGCGTCTGGTCTGCTGGACCTGGGCGTCGAGCCGGTGACGATGGGCCACGAGATGGCCGGGACGGTCGAGGCCGTGGGACCGGGCGTGATCGAGCGAGCCGTCGGCGACCGCGTCGTCGTGTACTACTACGCCGGGTGCGGCACGTGTGAATGGTGCCTGCGGGGCGAGGAGAATCTCTGCAACGACCTCCGGGCCGAATACGGCTTCATCACTGACGGCGGATATGCGGAAGCCGTGGTCGTGCCGGAGCGGAACGCGGTCAAGCTGCCGAACCATGTCTCCTTCGAACAGGCCGCGCCCCTGGGTTGCGGGGTGACCACCGCCATTCATGGCTGCAACCTCGCTGGCGTGGGCGAGGGCGACGTGGTCGTAGCCTATGGAGTAGGTGCGGTCGGGTACGGCATCATCCAGGTCGCGAAGCTGCGCGGCGCTACGGTGATCGGGGTCGGACGCACGCCCGCGAAGCTCGAGCGAGCGAAAACACTGGGCGCGGACCACGTCGTGAACGCCGCCGAAACCCGGGACACCGGCGAAGCCGTGGCCGACCGGGTGCGGGAGCTGACGGATGGTCGCGGCGCTGACGTGGTCTTCGAGCTGGTGGGGACCGCCGAGACCATGCCCGAGGCGGTGGCCATGCTGGCCAAGCGCGGCACCCTCGTTCTCGTCGGCTATTCGTTCGACGCCTTCCAGACGCACCCCATTGGCCTCATCATCGGGGAGGTCCGTGTCATCGGGAGCGTGGGCAATACCCTGGCCGAGCTCGAGGAAGCGGTCCGGCTGCTGGCCGAAGGGAGGGTCGAGACGCTGGTCGACCGCCAGCTGCCCCTGGAGGAGTTCCAGGACGGCCTGGATGCGGTCCGCTCCGGGGACGTCGAAGGTCGGGTCGTGCTGAAGCCGTGAGAGTATAGCGTCTTCCCGGTCCACGAGCGCTTCAGGGCGCCAGAGCATCCAGATCCATCCGGCCAGGATCCCGAGCCTGAGGAGAGTCCACACCCCGATCGCGATCTGCACGGCCGGGGCGACCGCCGGAAGCGGAGTCGACCTGGAGCAGAACCTCTCCCGTGCGCTCGTCGAGCCAGATCTGGTTGGCCCGGTCCCGACCAGCGGGAGGCTCGTGCCGCCCTCGAGGTAGACGGCGCCGGCGTGGTCGGTGTACCAGCCGAACGCGACCGTCCGGATCCCCAGCCCCGGGAACGCCTCGATTGCCCGATCCACCAGCGTCTCCACCGATAGCCGTCACCATTACCCTCCGCCTGCGTCTCCTCGTCCTCCAGGTAGTTCGCCCAGCTAATCCCGCCCAGTGCGGGGAACTTCATGAGGACCTGATCGCCCGCCCGGTCAGGCACATCCCCACACCAGATCGGGGGGGATTCCGGACTGCCGACCCACGACAGATCGTGCTACGATAGGGAAACATCGTGCCACTTCCCACCCCGGAGCGCGTGTGATTCGGTTCGGCGTATCGATGGACGAGGAGCTCCTGGAGCGGTTCGACGAGTGGATCGAGGGCAGCGGCCAGGTGAACCGGTCGGAGG
>CAYMLW010000558.1:0-2166 GCA_964391035.1 uncultured Gemmatimonadaceae bacterium | reverse complement strand
ACAGTGCTCCGCGCCTCTCAGGGCCCACACGAACAAACACCTCGGTTGTCAATCAACGACAAGAACGGCGCCAGATTTCGGCGCCGAGTCTTTCAGTATAGCGGTCGGATCAGATGGGGTCAACCCCGGGCCCCCGCGGCTCCCCTCGGGGCCCGGGGGCGCTGCCCGCGCGGCGTCGCCTCGCGAGCTCGTCTATGGGTCAGGCAGCCCGACTACAGGTCGTCGTCGTCCCAGTCTTCGTCGTCCTCGTCCCAGTCCTCGTCGTCGTCGTCGTCCCAATCCTCGTCATCGTCCCAGTCGTCGTCCCAGTCTTCGTCGTCGTCCAGGTCCTCGTCGTCATCCAGGTCCTCGTCGTCGATGAAGCCGAGCATGAACAGCTCGTCATCGAGGTCGACCGATCGTTCCGAGGCGAGCAGTGCGGCCATGGGTCCGGACCTCCTTCGTTCGGGCTGGAGTGGAAACGGCGGTCGTGGCCGTGTCTCGGGGGTTGCACGAAACGCGCCGTCGTACCCGGCCAGATAACGCGGCGCCCCTGGCGTGTCAAGGTTCTTCGCGCCCGGCGGATCTCACGCCGGATTCTGCGTCCTGCGCCCCGGGACAGGGACAGGGGGCCTGTCGAGCGAAGCCGGGTCCGCGGGACGCGCGTCGGCCGTCACCGGACCCTACCCGACCCGGGCTGCCTTCTTGCGCTCGTGGGCCTTGAGGTGGCGCTTCCGGAGGCGGATCCCCGCAGGGGTGATCTCGACGAGCTCGTCGTTGTCGATGAACTCGAGGGCCTCCTCGAGGCCGAGCTCGAGAGGCGGCTCGAGGAGGATGTTCTCGTCGGAGGCGGCCGCCCGGATGTTGGTCAGCTTCTTCCCCTTCCCGACATTCACCTCGAGGTCGCCGGGCCGGGCGTTCTCGCCCACGATCATGCCCTCGTAGACCTTCACGCCGGGCTCGACGAAGAGGGTGCCCCGGTCCTGGAGGTTGAAGAGGGCGTAGGCCACGGCGTTGGTGTCGGCCATGCTGACGATCACGCCCCGGTCCCGCCGCCGGATCTCACCGGCCCACGGGCCCCATTCCAGGAACCGGTGGTGCATGGTGCCCTCGCCGCGGGTGTCGGTGAGGAAGTCGCCGCGGTAGCCGAAGAGGCCCCGGGCCGGGACCTTGAAGACCAGGCGACTCAGCCCGCCCTGTCCGCCGCGCATCTCCAGCATCTCGCCCTTCCGCTTGCCGAGCCCCTCGATGACGACACCGACGAAGTCCTGCGGCACGTCGACGATCGCCTCCTCGTACGGCTCCAGCGTCCGGTCCTGCTCGTCCTGCCGGGTGATCACCCGGGGGCGCGAGACGGCGAACTCGTAGCCTTCCCGGCGCATGGTCTCCATCAGGATGCCGAGGTGGAGCTCGCCGCGACCCGAGACGGTGAAGGTGTCGGGCGAGTCGGTCTCCTCGACCCGGAGGGCGACGTTGCGCTCGAGCTCGCGCATGAGGCGGTCCCGGAGCTGCCGGCTGGTCACGTATTTCCCGTCCTGACCCGCGAACGGCGAGGTGTTCACCATGAAGTCGACGGAGATGGTGGGCTCCTCGACGGCGATCCCCCGGAGCGGCTCCGGGTGGTCCGGGTCGGCGATGGTGGAGCCGATGTCGACGCCCTCGAGCCCCGCCAGCGCGACGATCTCGCCGGCTCCCGCCGACCCCGCCTCGACCCGCTCCAGCCCCTCGAAGGTGAACAGCCTGGCCACCTGGCCCGAGCGGGCGCCTTCGGTGACGTGGCCGTGGGCCGTCTCGGTGAACTCCTCGAGGGCCTCCTCCGGCATCGGGTCGATCAGGACGATCCCGTCGCCCACCGACACCTCGCCCCGCTGGATCCGACCGATGGCCAGCCGGCCCAGGTACGGCGAGTGGTCGATCGTCGAGACCAGCAACTGGAACGGCCCGCCCCGATCGGAGGGCGGCGCCGGCACGGCCTCCAGGATCGTGTCCAGCAGCACGTGGACGTCCGACCGTTCGTCGTCCAGCTCCCGGACCGCCCAGCCGTCCCGGGCGGAGGCATAGATGAACGGCGCGTCGAGCTGCTCGTCGGTGGCCTCGAGCTCCATGAACAGCTCGAGGACCTCGTCGTGGACGCGCATCGGGTCGGCATCGGGCCGGTCGACCTTGTTGATCACCACCACCGGCCTG
>CAYMLW010000557.1:0-2169 GCA_964391035.1 uncultured Gemmatimonadaceae bacterium | reverse complement strand
GTACGGGGCGGGGAGCACGTCCTTCAGGAAGCGGGGAGCGGCCAGCTGTCCAGCAGGTCGTCGAAGACGTCGGGCCAGGCGCCCTGCTCCTCGAGCTCCTCGCGGTTCATCCCGTGGAGGGCCGCCGAGCTGGCCAGGCTGACCACCCGCATGGTGGCGTAATAGACGGTGGCGTTCTCGCCGTGGTTCGCCTCGCCGATAACCTGCGGGCGCCGAAGGCGACCGTCAGGTTCAGCGGCTTGTTAGGCAGCTATTTGTTGAACTTGTCGGCCGCCTCACTGAAAGCAGACTTGATCGAATGCCATGCGGACTCCACGCCGTCTTTGATCGACTCCCACGCGTCGTCACTTGCGTCCGTGATTTCGGCAAGCTTGGCCTTGCCTTCCTCGATCTTGCCTTCGAGTGCTTCGATCTGCTTGTTCAACTCCATCTGCGCGTCAGCACTGGCCCCAGAGGCCTTTGCCTTAAGCTTGTCCAGTTCCGCCTGCCATTCGTCCAACTGGGCCTGCTTCTTTTGTTGATACAGTTCTCTCTCGTCTCTCTCGCTCATGTCTTTCTCCTGTTTAGTGTTGTGGTGTTGCGTCACGCTTCACCAGAAGCGCGACAGTAATTCCCGCGATGAACCCCACCGCCGCGGTTAGGAACAGCAAGATTATACCTGGCACTTCTCCGGTCAACCAAAGAAAGCGAACTTGCCACGACGCTTGGTTCTGGAGCGCAACGGCCGCCAAAGCGACAACCAATACCAGAAGCAGCACCAGCTTCATGGACTTCATCGTTCGTCCTTTCGTTCGAACTTCGGTGAGAGCGCATGCTGCCTAACTCCTTCGTCTGCTGCCAGAGCGATCGGCGGAGGAGGTGGTACTCCCGGAAGATGAGCTCTTCGTCCAGGCCCTCCGCGCTGCGGTGCTCGCCGTGCTCCGCGGATGTCCGCACGAGTGTGGCGCACATGCCGCGGTCGAACTCGGTGCACAGCGCGGCCCCCCGCTCCAGGTCGCGGATCAGCTCGGGAGATGGTCCATCCGCTTCCCCGCCTCTGTCTGCTCCATATCGCTCCCTTCGTGGCTCGGCCACCGCGTTCCCATGCAAGACCCATGGCAGCGTCCGGCCGAAACCTTGCAGGTCGGGAAACGTAGGGTTCACAGCGGGGCGAGACCCGCGCACCCGGTGTCGTGACAGGAGGAGACCGTGACGGAACAGGAGAAGCAGCCGCGGCGTGACCCGCTCGCGGATCTGGAAGCCCGCATCGACGCGGCCATCGACGAGGTCCGGCCGAAGCTCAGGAGGTCGGTCGAGGAGCTCGAAGCACGGGTGGACGCGGCCGTGGAGGACATCCGGCCGAGGGTGGACAACGCCATGGAGGACGTGCGCCCGCGGGTCGACCGGTTCCTGGCCGAAGTCCAGCCCCGACTCGACGGCCTGCTCGAGAGGGTGCAGGAGCGGATCGCCGAGCTGCGCAATGACCTCGAAGAGCGTGCCGCCCGGGGCGAGTCCCGTGCGGAGCCCGCGGGGACCCTGCCGCCGGTACCGGAGCCGTCCGGGCCCACCGAGGGCGCGCCGGAGACGGCGCCAGAAGCCGAGCCGGATGCACGGACGGAGCCCGCCGAGCCGGACCCCGTCTCCGGCGAGCCGCGGCGAGAGCCGGGCACCGGCCCCATCGGGACGGACCGGTCGAACGAGAGCTGAGCCCCTTCCGGAGGGCCACGACGGGCCCGGGGCGCCGCGCCCCGGGCCCGTCGCACGTGTGAGCACCGCCGCCGTCCCGCCGGCGCCGACCAGGCGGTGGCGCTCAGTCCGCCGGAGGCTCCATCACCCCGAGCTGCGTCATCATCCCGATCCCGTCGAACTCGAGCCACAGCTCGGCGAGCTTGCCGTCCCGCATCGTGCCGAGGTCGTTTCCGGTGATCTCGACCTCCTTGCCGGTCGCGGGGATCCCCATGAACTCGCCCGTGTGCTTGCCCCGGAACGACCAGCGCCAGGCCACGTTGTCGCCGTCGATGACGATCCGCTCCATGGTGGCGTCGGGCTCGCTGAATGCGGAAGCGAGCATCCGGACGTACGCTTTCTCGCCGTCGAGCCCCGGCGGGAGTCCCTCCATGGCCGAGTGGTTGACGTAGTCCTCGTGGTACAGCTCGTCGATGAGGTCGATCCTGAACTCGCCGTAGACCT
>CAYMLW010000556.1:497-2181 GCA_964391035.1 uncultured Gemmatimonadaceae bacterium | reverse complement strand
GCGCCGGCTTCACCTGGCTGAGCGAACGGATCGAGGAGGACCGAGAGCTGGCGCGGGAGTGCTGGGCCCGGTGCCGGGAAGCGATTGAGTCCGGCGAATACGACGTGGTCGTCTTCGACGAGCTCACCTACGCGCTGGCCTATGGATGGTTGGAGCACGACGAGGTCCTCCCCGTCCTCGCGAATCGTCCCGAAGGAACTCATGTGGTGATCACCGGTCGGAAGGCCACACCTGAGCTGATCGAATTCGCCGACCTCGTAACCGAGATGCGTGAGGTGAAGCACCCCTACCGGACCCACGGGGTGGGGGCCCAGCCGGGGATCGAGCTTTGATCGTGAAGCCGGGCCATACGACGGGTGGCCACGAGGAGTCGAAGGGGGCGCTGAAGGGGGCGCTGGAGGATCTTCTGGGGAGGATCCGTCCGCCGAAGCGGGCCGAGCCCGCCGAGGTCGTCCGGCATCTGCACAACCTCACCAAACCCCGGGGAAGTCTGGGGCACCTGGAAGAGCTCGCGCTGCGCCTCGCCCTCATCCACGGCGATCCCCCCCCTCCTCTCGGGGGTGGGGTCGTCTGCGTCCTGGCGGGTGACCACGGCGTGGCCCGCAGGGGGGTCAGCGCGTTCCCCTCCGAGGTGACCGCCCAGATGTGCGTGAACATCGGCTCGGGGGGAGCCGCGATCAATGCGGTGGCGGGTGCTGTGGGCGCCCGAATCGTCGTAGCGGATCTGGGTGTGAACGCAACGCTTCCTGCGGACGCAGGGGTTCTCGACCGGAAGGTCCGCCGCGGGACCCGGGACCTCTCGGAGGAGGCCGCGATGACCGAGACGGAGGTTCTTCAGGCGATCCTGGTGGGCGTCCGGCTGGTCGAGGAACACGTCGGAGCTGCCCGACTGGTGGGCCTCGGCGAGATGGGGATCGGGAACACGACGCCGGCTACGGCGATGACCGCGGCCTTCACCGGCCGGCGGGTTCGAGAGGTCCTCGGTCCGGGTACGGGCGTCTCGCAAGAAGGCCTTGCGACGAAGGAACGGCTGATCGAGCGGGCGCTCCACCGGATCGAGGGGGTGCGGGACCCGCTCGAGATCCTCCGTCAGGTGGGAGGGCTCGAGATCGCCGGCCTCGTGGGAGTGCTCCTCGGGGCAGCCCGGGCGGGACGGGCCGTGGTCACGGACGGGTTCATCGCTACGGCAGCGGCCCTGGCCGCCGTCCGCATCTGCCCCCGGGTCCGGGAGTATCTTTTCGCCTCCCACCGGTCCGCGGAGCCGGGCCACGACGTCCTTCTCCGGAAGCTGGACCTCAAGCCGCTGCTGGATCTCGAGATGCGGCTCGGAGAAGGAACGGGCGCGGCCCTGTCCTTTCCAATCCTGGAGGGGGCAGCCGCCGTGCTCCGGGAGATGGCTACCTTCGAAAGCGCGAAGGTAACCCGCCGCAGAGACGACGCCTCCTCCGAGGGTCCTCGATGAGCCCCGCCCCCGTCCTCATGCTCCAGGGCACCGCCTCGGGAGTGGGCAAGTCCCTTCTCACGGCGGGCTTCTGCCGGGTCCTGGTCCGGCGGGGTCTCCGGGTGGCACCGTTTAAAGCGCAGAACATGTCGAACAACGCCGCCGTCACGGTCGAAGGCGGCGAGATCGGCCGGGCCCAGGCGCTCCAGGCCCGCGCCGCCAGGGTCGCGCCCGACGTGCGAA
>CAYMLW010000556.1:0-487 GCA_964391035.1 uncultured Gemmatimonadaceae bacterium | reverse complement strand
AACCCGGTCCTGCTCAAGCCCATGGCGGACACCCGCTCCGAAGTCGTGCTCCTGGGGAGCGGCCGGCCCGAGCTGACCGATCTTCCGTGGCGGGGGCGGCGCGGCCATCTCTGGCCGCCCGTAGCGCAGGCTCTCGACGAGCTGCGGCGGGATTTCCAGGTCGTCGTGGCCGAGGGAGCGGGCAGTCCGGCCGAGGTGAACCTCCGAAGCACCGACATCGTGAACATGTCCGTGGCCGAGCATGCCGACGCCACTGTGCTCCTCGTGACGGACATCGACCGCGGCGGCGCCTTCGCCTCGCTCTTCGGAACCTGGGCGCTGCTCGGACGGGCCGACCGGGGCCGCATCCGGGGCTTCCTGTTGAACCGGTTCCGCGGAGATGCCCGCCTCCTCTCGCCGGCTCCGGAGATCCTCGAGGAGCGGACCGGCGTTCCCACGGTGGGCGTGGTCCCATGGCTCCGGCACCTCCTCCCCGAGGAAGACGGGG
>CAYMLW010000555.1:0-2211 GCA_964391035.1 uncultured Gemmatimonadaceae bacterium | reverse complement strand
AGCTCGAGGTCCGCGGCGGCTGCGCGCCCGAGGTCTACATCGACGGGATCCGGATCACACGGGCGCCCGCGCGTCGGTCGGCGATGGCCCTCGGCGAGGCGTTCCACGCCGTCAACATGGTCCATCCCTGGTCCATCGAGATCATGGAGGTCTACCGCGGCGCCTCCGAGGTCCCCGCCGAGTTCGGCGGCAGCCTCGGGGGGTGCGGCGCCATCGCCATCTGGACCCACCGGGGCGGCGCCGCTGCCCCGCCGCCCCGGCGCCTGCGCTCGCCCGGCACGCCCGTCCGATCCGCGGACCGCGACGCCCTCGCCGGCCCCGCGGGGCCCGCCGTCACCACCTGGGTCGCCGACGCCGAACGACCCGCTCGCCAGGTCCTTCACATCCGCAACGACTCCCGCGCCGCGCTCCACATCACCGCCATCACCCTCGAGAACTGCACCAACATCCGCGAGTTCTGCGGCCGCCACGAGGTCGACGTGCTGGTCCAACCAGGCGAAAGCCGCGCCTTGTTCGACATCCATCGCGCCCGACCCATGGACCCCGTCTGGTTCAACTGGAGCTACCAGGCCACGGGCGGCTGACGGCCAGCAGCGGCAAACCCCGTCCGGCCCCGAAACCCGTCCCGACCCCCCAAACCGCCCCCCTCGCCCCTCGCCCTTCCCGATTTCCGGTATTTCCGATTTCCGATTTCCGATTTCCGATTTCCGATTTCCGATTTCCGGCTTTCCGCTTTCCGATTTCCGATTTCCGAAACTCGAACGCCCCCGTCCACGTCCTGTTCACTGACCCGACCCGGACACAGTCCCAGGACGACGCCCCATGGAAGTCACCCGGACCGTCAAGCTCGCCGCCCGCGCCCTGAACCGCTCCCGCGGCCTGGCCCTCCTCGCCGTCGCCACGCTCGCCCTCGGCATCGGCTCCACCGCTTTCATGTTCAGCGTGGTGCACGGCGCGCTCTACCGGGGGTTGCCGTTCCCGGGCGGGGACCGGGTCATGAACGTCTGGTCGACGAACGCGGTCGAGGGGTGGGAGCAGCTGTCGGTGGAGTTCGCCGACTACCTGAGGTTCCGGGAGGACCAGACGTCGTTCGAGGGCCTGGCGGCCGGCCATACCGGCACGGTCAACGTGAGCACGGGCGACCGTGCCATCCGGCTGGATGGCGCCTTCCTCACCGCGAACGCCTTCGATCTTCTCGCGGTGAAGCCGCAGCTCGGGCGGGCCTACCTGCCGGGGGACGACGAGCCGGGCGCGGCCCCGATCCTGATCCTCTCCCATGCCGTCTGGCAGGACGAGTTCGGCGGCGACCCGGCCATTGTCGGCCGCAGCCTGCGAGTCAACGGCGAGCCGGCCACGGTGGTGGGGATCATGCCGGAGGGGTTCCGGTTCCCGAATCTGCAGGACGCGTGGGTGGCGCTGCGTCGCAGTCCGGCCGAGGAGCGGGACAGCGGGACGGACCTGATGGTCTTCGGCCCGCTCCGGGAGGGCGTGAGCCGGGAGGCCGCCCAGGCGGAGCTCGCGGCCATCGCCGGCCGGATCGCCGGGGACCACCCGGAGACCAATGAGGGCGTCGGCGTCGACATCGTCCCGTTCACGAGCATGGGGGACGAGACCACGGCCATCCTCCTTACCATGCTGGTGGCCGTCGGGCTGATCCTGATCGTGGCGTGCGTGAACGTGGCCAACCTGCTCCTGGCCCGGACGGCGACCCGGACCCGGGAGATCGCCCTGCGCACGGCTCTCGGCGCGGGCCGCCGCAGGCTCATCGGACAGCTCATTGCCGAGGCCGGCGTCCTGGCCGCGGCCGGGGCGGTCCTCGGCACGCTGGCGGCGTGGCTCGGGATCCGCTGGTTCCGGGACGCCGTCGCGTTCACGGAGCCGCCGTTCTGGTTCGTCTGGACCATCGACGCCCCGATCCTCCTCTTCATCGCGGGGATCGCGACACTGGCGGCGGTCCTGTCCGGTGTGATCCCGGGGATCAAGGCCACGGGCGGCGACGTCCAGCACCTGCTCCAGGACGACGCCCGGGGCTCGACATCGATCCGCATGGGCCGGCTCAGCCGGGGCCTCGTGGTCGGCGAGATCGCCCTGTCCATGGGACTGCTCGTCATCGCGGGGCTCATGGCGAAGAGCATCATCGAGCGACGCGGGCTAGCGCCAATACTCTTGCATTAAGCATGGAAGAGCACCCGGACCTTCGGGGAGCGGCGC
>CAYMLW010000554.1:0-2214 GCA_964391035.1 uncultured Gemmatimonadaceae bacterium | reverse complement strand
GGCTGCTGCGTCGGCTCGACCCGGAGGAGCTGAACGCCCGCGAGGGGCTGGACGCCCGGGTCCGGTCGCTCCACCACGAGCTGGCCGACTACATGAAGGCGGAGGACTCCTGGTACGACGGCGAGCGAGACCCCGCAGCGCCGCTGGCGGCCTACTTCTCCGCCGAGTTCGGCCTGGCCGAATGCCTGCGAATCTACTCCGGCGGCCTGGGCGTGCTCGCGGGCGACCACCTGAAGTCGTCCAGCGACCTGGGGATCCCGTTAGTCGGGGTGGGCATGTTCTACCGCGAGGGCTACTTCCAGCAGGACGTGGATCCGCAGGGCCAGCAGACCGAGACCTTCCCCATTGCCGACTTCGACGACCTCCCGGTCCGGCCCGCGGTGCGGCCCGACGGCACCCGGGCCACCGTCACCGTCCCCTTCCCCGGCCGCCCGGTCCACGCCCGGGTCTGGCGCGTGGACGTCGGACGGGTGCCGCTCATCCTGCTCGACAGTGATGTGGACGAGAATAGGGCCGAGGACCGCCGGCTCACCGCCCGGCTCTACGGCGGGGGCAACCCCATGCGCGTCTCGCAGGAGCTGCTGCTCGGGGTCGGCGGATTCCGGGCGCTGGTCGAGCTGGGCATCCGACCCGCGACCTACCACATGAACGAGGGCCACTCGGCGTTCCTCGCCCTCGAGCTGGCCCGGGAGCTGGTCCAGAACGAGGACTTGGCCTTCCACGACGCCGTGGCCGCGGTCCGGGCGCGCTGCGTCTTCACGACCCACACGCCCGTGCCCGCGGGTCACGACCGCTTCTCCCGCGACCTCGTCGAGACGTACCTGACCCCCACGGCCCACGCCCTGGGGCTCGGCATCGACGAGCTCATGGACCTCGGCCGCGAGAAGCCCGGCAAGGGGCCCTTCGTCATGACGGTCCTGGCCATGCGGATGGCGGAGCGCATCAACGGGGTCAGCAAGCTCCACGGCGCCGTGACACGATCGATGTGGAGCAAGCTCTGGCCCGATCGGCCCGTCGACGATGTCCCGATCGACCACATCACCAACGGCGTCCACGCCCCCACCTGGGTCGCCCCGGACATCGCCGACAGCTACGGCGTGTCGCTCGCCCGGCTGGGCCTGGACGGGACGCGGCCCGAGCCGGGCATCGAGGAGCTCTGGCGGATCCGAAACGAGCGGCGAGCCGCCCTCATCGACTTCGTGCGCCGCGCCATCGGCGCCGACCTCGACCCCGACGCCCTGACCATCGCCTTCGCCCGCCGGTTCGCCACCTACAAGCGCGCCACCCTCATCCTGGGCGACGAGGCCCGGCTGGACCGCCTCGTGAACGGCGACACCCCCGTCCAGCTCATCTTCGCCGGCAAGGCCCACCCCAGGGACGAGGGCGGCAAGGCGCTGATCCGCCGGATCGGCGAGATCGCCCGGGACGACCGGTTCCGCAATCGCGTGGTGTTCCTGCCCGGCTACGGCATCGACCTGGCCCGGCCACTGGTCCAGGGCGCCGACGTCTGGCTCAACAACCCCCGCCGGCCCATGGAGGCCAGCGGGACGAGCGGGATGAAGGCCGCCATGAACGGCGTCGTCAATGTCAGCGTGCTCGACGGGTGGTGGGAAGAGGCATGGGAAGACCGCGACCTCGACCGTCCCGCCCCGGGCTGGGCCATCAGCGAGGGCGCCCACTTCAGGACCGAGGCCGAGGCCGACCGGGGCGACGCCGAGGCGCTGCTCCAGCTCCTCGAAACCGAGGTCGTCCCTCTCTTCTACGATCGCCCCGACGGCCTGCCCCACCGCTGGCTCGAACGCGCCGAGCAGAGCATCCGCCAGGTCACCCCGTTCTTCAACACCCACCGCATGCTCACCGAGTACGTGGAACGCTATCGCGGCGCGGCACGGCTGACGGCTGACGGCTGACGGCTCACGGCTCACGGCTCACGGCTCACGGCTCACGGCTGACGGCTGACGGCTGACGGCTCACGGGCTGAAGCCCCGCTGGCGCGCCAGGCCGCCCGGCGTCGCGCCGCCACGCTGCGAGGCCGCAGGCCGAGCCGGTTGCGAGCGCAGCGAAGCCCGTTTGCGAGCGCAGCGAGCCGGGTTGCGAGGCCGCAGGCCGAGCCAGTTGAGCGAGGCCCCGATGGGCCGAGCTCCATTTGCCCGAGCGAAGCGAGTCGATTTGGCGAGCGAAGCGAGTCGATTTGGCGAGCAACGCGAGTCGATT
>CAYMLW010000553.1:0-2218 GCA_964391035.1 uncultured Gemmatimonadaceae bacterium | reverse complement strand
TTGGCCGTGAGCACGAGCATCACGTCCAGGGGGAGGCGGACCGGATAGCCTTTGATCTGGACATCGCCCTCCTGCATGATGTTGAAGAGTCCGACCTGGATCCGACCCGCCAGGTCCGGCAGCTCGTTCACGGCGAAGATCCCGCGGTTGGCCCGGGGCAGGAGACCGAAGTGGATGGTCAGCTCGTCGGCCAGGACGTGGCCGCCGCGGGCGGCCCGGATCGGGTCGAGGTCGCCGATGATGTCGGCGATGGTCACGTCCGGCGTCGCCAGCTTCTCGATGTAGCGGGCGTCCCGGCCCACCCACTCGATGGGCGTGGCATCGCCGTGCTCCTCGACCGTCTGCCGGCCATGCTTCGAGACCGGCCGGAGCGGGTCGTCGTTGATCTCACTGCCGGCGATGATCGGCAGCTCCTCGTCCAGCAGGCCCGCGAGCTGGCGGATGATCCGGCTCTTCGCCTGGCCGCGGAGTCCCAGAAGAATGAAGTTCTGACGCCCCAGGATCGCGTTCACGATCTGGGGGATCACCGTGTCGTCGTAGCCGAGAACGCCGGGGAACAGGGCGTCGCCGGCCTCGAGCTTGGTGAGGAGGTTCGCGCGCACTTCGTCCTTCACGGTGCGCGGCCGGTATCCGGATTCCTTCAACTCGCCGAGCGTCCTGGGTAGGGGCATGTCGGATCGGGTAACGGGTGACCGGTAACAGGGAACAGGTAATAGGGTAACGGGATCCGCGTTCCGGGCGGACCCGGGCCGACTCAATCGTCGACCACGATGCCGACGCCACCCTCCGTCCGCACGAGGCGGGGCAGGATCCGTGGTATAGCCCGTTCCCGGGCGGCGGCCAGGACGTCGGCGACGGAGCCGTGGTCCCGGAGCATGGCCAGCGTCTTCACCGTCGGAAAGACCATGGGCAGCTCGCCACGCTCGAACCGCTCGAGCGCCTCCGTCGGGGTGAGCCACACGGCCCGGGTCATCTCCCGGGGGTCCGGCTCGGCCCGGCGACCGGGCGGCAGCGACACGGCGAAGAAGTGGGTGTCGTACCGGCGCGGCTCGACCACGGGCGTGACCCAGTGTGCGATGTGCTGCATCGGCCCCGTGTCGACCACCACGTCCAACTCCCGGACGGCATCGAGGAGCGACGCGTCCCCGTCCATGAGCCGACCCCGCAGCGTCCCGGCGGCCGGCGAATGGGACGCGTCGTCGGCCCAGTCGTCCCCGGACCGGGCCAGGAGCACGCCGGTCTCCTCGAACAGCTCGCGGACCGCCGCCATCCAGAACCCGGTCGGCGGCACGGGGTCGGGGTCGAGTCCGCGGACCCGATCCGACAGTGCCGGGTCGGCGTCCTCGTCGTCGACGCGGCCACCCGGGAACACCCACGCTCCGGGGACGAACCCGCTTCGCCGATGCCGCTGCATGAGGAGCGCCTCCGGGCCCGTCACACCGTCCCGGAGCAGGATCGTGGTGGCCGCCGGGCGCGGCACGACGGGCTCGGCCGGCGGGTTCCCCAGGGTGTCGGTGAACCCGGGAGGCAGCCGTTCGGCCGGGATCTCGAACATCAGGAGGTCGGCCCGCCCAGGCTGGACACGTCACGCCCCCCCCGGCGACGGCCGCTCTTCGCGAGGGGCGTCCGGACGTCCCCCCGGCCAGTGGTGCGGCCCGGGGCCGAAGGGCGAGCGATGGTAGTGGGCCTCGAAGGCCTCCCGGGCCACCTGCTGCATCCGGGCCATCAGGTGCTGCCGGTAGCTGCTCCGCGCGGCATTCCTGATGAACCACGCGATGAAGACCAGCCACACGCCCCCGATCGCGTCGCCGGTGAGGATCTCCCAGAAGCCGTAGGCGATGAGCAGGAACGCCATGCCCTCGCCGACCCGGGCCGCCCACCGCGTGGCGCGGGTCACGTCGCCGGTGGTGCCCCAGATGATGGCGCGCAGCACCCGCCCGCCGTCCATCGGGAACCCGGGCAGCAGGTTGAACACGCCCAGGACCAGGTTGAGCACGGCGACGTAGGCGGAGATACCGACCAGGGCCGCGCTCCACCCCGCGGCGCCCCCGGTGTACCAGAAGAACAGGAAGAAGCCGGCCAGCAGGAAGCTCATGACGGGCCCGGCAATGGCGATCAGGAACTCCTCGCCGGCGGTGCGGCTGTCGGTGCTGGTCTGGGCCATGCCGCCGAAGAGGAAGAACGTGATGCGGTAAACGGGGATCCCTCGCACCGTCGC
>CAYMLW010000552.1:0-2230 GCA_964391035.1 uncultured Gemmatimonadaceae bacterium | reverse complement strand
GCCGACCACGGCGTTCTTGATCTCGGCCGGGGTGTACTCGGCCACGGCCACGCCCCGCTGGGCCGCCGCGAGGAGGATGACCCCGCGCGTGTGGCCCAGCAAGACCGTGGTGCGGACGTTCTTGCCGTAGAAGACGCCCTCGACGGCCGCGATGTCCGGGTCGTGACGCTCCAGAACATCGCCCAGAGCTTCGTGGATCTCGACCAGCCGCTGCTCGAGGGGGTCGTCCGCCGATGTCCGGATGACGCCGCACTCCACCAGCGAGTCGGCGCCGCCATCCCCGCGGACGACGACGCCGTATCCCGTGGCCGCGGTCCCGGGGTCGACCCCGAGGACCTTCAAGCCTCCACCTCGCTCAGCGCCGCCTCGTCGATGTCCGCGTTGCTGTGGATGTGCTGGATGTCGTCGAGGTCGTCGAGAGCGTCCAGCAGTCGGAGCAGCTTCCGGGCGTCGTCGCCTTCGACACGGACCGTGGCCTTCGGGATCATCGCCAGCTCCGCCTCCGTGAACTCCACGCCCTGCTCACGCAGCCCGTCCTGGACCGCGTGGAAGCTGGCCACCTCCGTCGAGATCTCGTACTCGTCGTCCTGGTCGCCGAAGTCCTCGGCGCCCGCCTCGAGCGCGGCGAGCATGGCCGCGTCCTCGTCGTAGTGCTCGGCGTCCACGTAGATCCGGCCCTTGCGCTCGAACTGCCACGCCACCGAGCCGTTCTGGCCCAGGTTACCGCCGTACTTCTCCAGCACGTGTCGCAGGTCCGCGACCGTGCGGTTCATGTTGTCGGTCAGCGCCTCGAAATAGAGCGCCACGCCGCCGGGGCCATAGCCCTCGTACGTGGTCTCCTCGTAGTTCACGCCCTCCAGCTCGCCCGTGCCCCGCTTGATGGCCCGGTCGATGTTGTCCTGCGGCATGTCCGACGCCTTCGCCGTGTCGATGGCCAGCCGCAGTCGCGGGTTGAACTCCGGGTCGCCGCCGCCGTCCCGGGCCGCCACCGTGAGCTCCCGGATCAGCCGCGTGAACATCTTCCCGCGCTTGGCGTCGTTCGCCGCCTTCTTGCGCTTGATCTTCGACCACTTGGAATGCCCTGCCATACGCCTCCGTCACCTCCATCGTGCGGTCCTGAGCTCCAACTGTTGAACATAACCAGAATGCGACAGGATCACGAGAAGGCGGCAGTCGGGGCGAACTCGGAGGGTGTGAGCATGGAGCTCTCGGCCGCAATGATAGAGGCGGGGTCGGTCAGCGGCGAGGGTCAGCTTGTCCTCAGAGGGGAGGGGGTGTCGAGGGAGAGGGTGTCGAAGGTGTCGAGGCGAGTGGGGCCTATCCTCCCGACGGGTCGAGGGAGCCGCCAGTACCGGTTTCCGCGGGCGCCGTCAGCCACGGGTCGAAGTCCACGTTGTCGGAGACGCCGTCACCGTCGGGTCCGCGGGGCCCCGCCGGGTCGCCCCACCGGTGACGTGGATTCCATCGGCGGCGCTGCCGGTGATCTCGCAGCCATCGATCCGGACGGCGGGCGCGGTGACGAGGATGCCGTGGCCGTCCCCACCGTCCGCGCCGTCATGGCGGCCACGGACGTCGCGTGGTCCACGGCCCCCGCCCGGACATCCGCGGAGAACCGCTGCGAGACCACCGCGAGAACCAGGATCGTGATGGCGACCTGGATAGCGAAGAGCCCGGCCATCAGCTTCCTGCGGATCGTCCGGGGAAGAAGGGACCGGCCTTCGGCTGCATCGCCAGTACGGCTCATGTCAGTCCGTTCGAATCACGGTCGACTCCGACGATCGAGGTCTGCCATCAGCATGTGGAGCGCCATCGTAAGACCTGATGCCCGGCGCGGAAGTCACGGGCATCTCCCCACGGGAGGTGTGGTGGAACCCCGCACCGGAGCCATTGTCGGCAGCCGGGAAGAGGAGGCGTCGGAGGAGAGGAAGAGTCGGGTGGAGAAGGGGGTCCCGCGGTTCCGCGGGTGGTTCGTTCCGCGGGCTCCGCCTCTCCATCGTGAATCGTTCCCGTGGCTCGGGGGTACGCGACGGGGAAGGGCCTGCGGAACGCACGTTGCGCGCTCCGTGGACCTGCGGTATCATTGTGTGCTTTTCGTTCCGGATTCAAGGGAGCAGAGATGGTCGAGGTTCAGCTCGGAGAGAACGACCGCCTGGATTGGGCGCTCAAGAAGTTCCGCCGGAAGATGGAGGCATCCTGGGAAATCCTGGACGCGACAAAGTCTTACGTAGAG
>CAYMLW010000551.1:0-2231 GCA_964391035.1 uncultured Gemmatimonadaceae bacterium | reverse complement strand
GGGGGGAGCTCGGCACGCAGGGAACAGCCGGTGTGATCCGGATCCGGACCAGGAGCGGCGTCGACCTGACGCGACGGGACATGGACCCAGAGGACTGCATAGGCGGAACATGACGGAATATCGACGGAGTGGCGGGCGACGGGGCCGGGAGACCTACGCGCCACGGCGGGATCGACGGACATGGGGGAGACCCCTCCGCTGTCACGCCCCCGACCGGGGGCCCCGGGGGACCCGGGGGACGTTGGGTACGGGTGGGGCCGCGTTTGGGGCGCTGGTCCTGGCCCTTGCCCTCGGCCTCAGCCTCCTCGCCGGGCTCGGGTCCGGGCTCGGGGCCCAGGACTACGACCTGGTGATCCGGAATGCGCGGGTCCTCGATGGGTCCGGGAACCCGTGGTTCCGGGCGGACGTGGCCGTGGACGGGGACCGGGTCGCCGCGGTCGGCGACCTGTCGGCGGCAGCCGGGGTCCGGGAGATCGACGCAACCGGTCTGTATCTGGCCCCGGGATTCATCGACACGCATACGCACGCGGGCGACGGCCTGGACGAGCCGGAGCTGAGCGCGGCCGAGCCCCTCATCGCCCAGGGGATCACCACCGTGCTGGTGAACCCGGATGGTGGCGGGCCGACGGACCTGGCGGCGCAGCGAGCGGCGCTGCTGGCCGACGGGCTGGGCGTGAACGTGGGTCAGCTGATCGGGCACGGCTCCGTGCGCCGAGCCGTGCTCGGAAACGAGGATCGGGCGCCGTCGCCCGCGGAGCTGGACGAGATGCGGGGCATCGTGCGGACCGGGATGGAGGAAGGGGCGTTCGGGCTGTCGTCCGGGCTCTTCTACTCGCCGGGCATCTTCGCGGAGATCGGAGAGGTCGTGGAGCTGGCGAAGGTCGCGGCGGAGTACGGCGGCGTGTACCAGAGCCACCCCCGGGACGAGGCCGATTACAACATCGGCGTGGTGGCGGCCACGGAGGAGGTCATCACGGTGGCCCGGGAGGCCGGGCTGCCGGGGATCGTCACCCACATCAAGGTCCTGGGACCGCGCGTGTGGGGCTTCTCCGCGGCGCTGGTCCACCGGATCGAGCGGGCCCGGGAACAGGGCCTCGAGGTCTGGGCCGACCAGTACCCGTACCTCGCCTCAGCCACCGGGCTCGGCGCCGCCCTCGTGCCCCGCTGGGCCACCGAGGGTGACCGCGACGCGTTCCTCCGCCGCATCCGCGACCCGGAGACCCGGGCCCGGATCCTCGACGAGATGGCCGAGAACCTCGAGCGGCGTGGTGGGGCCGGGCGGATCCAGTTCCGGCGGGTCGAGCAGGACCCGTCGCTCGAGGGCCGCACCCTGGCCGACGTGGCCGCGGAGCGGGGCCAGGATCCCCGGGAGCTGACGCTGGAGCTGCTCGAGCCGGGCCACGTCGGGATCGTGTCGTTCAACATGGCGGAAGAGGACGTGCTCCGGTTCATGACCCGGTCGTGGGTCATGACCGCATCCGACGGCGGGTTGGTCCCCATGGGCCAGGGCGTGCCCCACCCCCGGGGCTACGGCACCTTCCCGCGGAAGATCCGGGAGTTCGTGGTCGAGCGACGGGCGATCGAGCTGTCGCAGGCGATCCGGAGCATGACGTCGCTCCCGGCCAGCGTCTGGCACCTCGACGACCGCGGCGTGATCCGCGAGGGGGCCGTGGCCGACCTCGCGGTCTTCGACCTCGACGCCATCGACGATCCCGCGACCTTCACCGAGCCGCACCAGCTCGCCCGGGGCATGGTCCACGTGTTCGTGAACGGACAGGCGGTGATCTCGGACGGCGAGTTCACGGGCCAACTGCCGGGCCGTCTTCTCACGAGATCTGAGAACTGAGATCTGAGAACTGAGATCTGAGAACTGAGATCTGAGAACTGAGATCTGAGTCCCCGCCCCGGGGGACGTTGGCCGGCGTGGCCTCCGGGTTCGCGGGCCTCACCGGCCTCTCTCGCGCCCTCCCGTTACCAACGCGACTTCCGGGTCCCCGGGCCTCGCCTGCACCGCGCGGGTCGAACAGGAACCGCCGTTCTCCGTGCTCTCCACCTTCTCCGAGTCCTCCGTGTCAGGCGTTCCGAGGGTGCCCCAGCCCGGAACCCTGCGGACCTACCGGCCCCGGCCTGACCGGGAGCGCGGTCCCCGACTAAGACTGCGAATGAGAAGCACCCCCTAGCTCCAATGCCGTTCACTTAGCGATACGTACGGCGGATGCGGGCCACTTTGT
>CAYMLW010000550.1:0-2235 GCA_964391035.1 uncultured Gemmatimonadaceae bacterium | reverse complement strand
GCCGTGGCCCGGGGAAGCAGGTTGAATGTCTGGAAGACGAACCCGATCTCCCGGTTCCGGATGGCCGCGAGCTCGTCGTCATCGAGACGGGCCACCGCCGTGTTGTTCAGCCAGTACTCGCCCGACGTGGGCGTGTCGAGGCAGCCGATCAGGTTCATGAGCGTGGATTTGCCCGAGCCGGAGGGACCCATGACGGCCACGTAGTCGTTGCGCTGGATCTCGAGGTCGATGTCCCGCAGCGCGTGCACCGTCTCCGCCCCGAGCTCGTAGTCCTTGGTGAGCCCTTCCGTGTGGATTACCGCGCGCTCCATGTCCCTTACTCCGGCTGTTCAGTGGCTTCGCTTCCGCCCGCATCAGGAAGGACGCGGACCTCGGCGCCATCGTTTAGTCTGCGGACTGCCTCATAGGGGCCCGCGACGACGGTGTCGCCCTCGGCGAGCCCCGTCAGGACCTCGAAGTGCTCCCGGCCCGTGATGCCGACCTGTACGGGCGTGAAGTGGGCCTTGCCGTCCCGGACCACGAACACGCCCTCGATGTCGTCCTGCTCTTCGCCCAGGAGCGCGGCCGCGGCGGACTCCTGCTCCGACGACAGCTCCTGGTCCAGCGTCTCCAGATCCTCCCGCTCCCGCACCGTAAGGGCGATGATCGGGATGGCCAGCGTGCCGGGGCGCTGCTCGGTGATCACCTCGGCGGTGGCCGAGAGGTCCGGTCGGATCGTGGGCGGCGGGTCGTCGAGGGTGATGACCACCTCGAAGTCCACCGCCTGCGACTGCTGGCTCAGTCCCCGGGTGTCCGGATCCACCGTCGAGCTGTGGCTCACCTCCGTGACCCGGCCGGTGAAGCGCTCACGGGGGAAGGCGTCGATGGTGAGGATCGCGCTGTCGCCGAGCTCGATGCCCGGGACGTCGGTCTCATCCACCCGGATCACCGCCTCCATGACCGACAGGTCGCTCACCGTCAGGAGCAGGCTGCCCGGGTTGTTCTGCATCCCCACGATGGCCGTCTCGCCCTCCTCGATGTTGAGTCGGGTGACGATCCCGTCGAGGGGGGACCGGATCACCGTCTTGGCCAACCGGTCCTCGGTCTCCCGGAGCGCCGCCCGGGCGATCTCGACGCCGTGGGTCGCGGCCTCGTGAAGGGCCTCCTGGACCCGGGCCTGGGTCTCCGCCTCCTCGAACTGCTGCTGGCTGATCAGGAGCGAGTCGCGGGACCGCATCTCCCGGGCCCGGCGCAGCGCGTGCTGGGCCTGAAGCAGGGAGGCCCGGCTCTGGGCCTCCCGGGCCCGGGCCTCGCTCACCGACGCCCGGGCCCGGGCCACGGCCGCCTCGAACTGGGTCGGGTCGATCCGCAACAGGATCTGCCCGTCCTGCACCGCGTCGCCCTCGTTCACGTGCAGCTCCGTGACGCGGCCCATGATGTCCGACTGGACGTCCACCGCCATACGGGGCTGGATCCAGCCGCTGGCCCGGACCATGGACTCCAGGTCCCGCGTCTCGACGGCCGCGGTGCGGACCGCGGTGCCGGACTCACTCTGCCGTGCGAATCCCGCGATGCCCGCGGCGGTCACGACCACCAGGGCTCCGATTCCGAGGAAGACCTTCGTCTTTCGTTGCATCGTCGATTCAGCTTTCGGGGATCGCCAGCTTCTGACCGACGGCCTGTTCGAGGGCCGTCAGCGACTCCTGGAACGTGTATACGGCGGACAGGTACTCCCGGTCCGCCCGGGCCATCAACGCCTCGGCCTCCATCAGCTCGATGAACGCCGCGGAGCCGACGCGGTACCGCTCCCGGGCCAGCCGGAGCTGGTCCCGGGCGAGCTCGAGGTTGCGCTCCTCGAGCAGGGCTGCCTGGTACGCCGTTCGAAGTTCCCGGTAGGCCGTCTCCACATCCGCACGCAGCGCCAGCTCCCGGGCCCGGAGACGCCACTCCGCGTCCTCCGCCTGCGCCACCGCTGCCTCCAGCTGCTGCTTCCGGCTCAGACCCTGGAAGATCGGCAGCGATATACCGACGCTCATGGCCAGCGGTTCGTTGGTGAAGTCGAACGGGAACTCGCTGTTCCGGTCGATGATCGCCTGCCGGTCCTCGGCCGTGAACACGATGCCCGAGCAGTCCTGCGGCGGGAGGGGCGGGCTCAGCCGCGCCAGCAGCTCGTTCGTCGCCTCGCAGTTGGCCCGGGCGTGGTCGATCTGCTGCTGTGCCTGACGGATCAGGTAGTCGTCGCTGCCCGTTCGGCGC
>CAYMLW010000549.1:0-2256 GCA_964391035.1 uncultured Gemmatimonadaceae bacterium | reverse complement strand
CGTCCGATTCCGGCGCTCGGCCCGGTGCCCGCCTCCCACGGACGCCAGTACGGCTCCGCCGGGCCCGTCCACCCGTCGGCATCGAAGGCGCGGACCGAGCCCGGTATCAGCTGCTCGACTCCCGCGTAGGGCGTCCACGGGACCGTGGCGCCGAAGTTGGCGCACGCGTCGGCCAGCGCCACGGGGTCGAGGCGGTCGGCCCGGCCCGTGGCCGCGGCCACGGCATCCGGGTGGGTCCCGATCACCAGGCCGCCCTCGGGTCCCGGCCCTTGGTACAGGTCGACGAAGGCGAACCGGTCGGTAACGATCACGCCGCGAGGGCCGCGGCCATCGGCCCCGCTCGCCGGCCTCCCGGAGCCCACCGGGGCGGCGCCCTGGACTTCGGTGTCCCTCGCCGTCTCCGGGCGTCCGGCTCTGCCCATCTCGACGCGCAGCGCGGCGAAGTGGCCATCGAGGGCGTCGACGCAGGACCGTGGGTCGGCCAGGGCGTCGTGGACCCAGGGTCGCCGGGCGTCGTCGAGGAGCGCTGCGGGCCCGCCGGGCACCGCAACGGCGGGGTGGCCGATGACGACGGTGATGGCGTGGTCGTCCTGGTGGAAGGCGTGGCCCTCGTGCCCGGGCAGGGCGAGGGCGAGGGAGCCCCAGTGCCCGTGGTGCTCGGCCGGGTCGAGCCCGAGGGGCCGGACCCAGGGCCGGAGCGCCGCCCGGAGCGCGCCGGCTTCCCGTCGTGTTGTCGAGTACAGGAAGTCGCTCATCCGCCGCCGGACGACTCCTCCTTCGGGGGGACGTTGATCATGACGTGGGCGGACGGCGAGCCGGGGAACATGAGCCAGGGGCCGTCGCCGGGCGTGGTGGGCAGGCCCGTCGACTCGGCGGTGGCGCCGGCCATGTAGATGACGTGCAGGCGCCCGGCCGTGGCGGGGTCGAGCTCGGCGGGATCGAAGTCCTCGGTGTCGAGACCCAGGTTGTAGACCATGGCGGCGTCCGGCATCGGGACCCGCCCGGCCTCGATCTCCTCCCACCTCGCCCGCTGCCGCTCCATCCCCTCGAGGCCCTTCCGACGCAGCTCGCGGCCGCTCTCCATGAACGGCTCCAGGTCGGCGTGGTAGCAGGCCGCCCGGAACCGGTCGTCGCCCGGCCGGTCCGCCAGGCAGATCATGCCGTTCGAGCCCGGTCGCAGGGTGACCAGGCGGCCGTCATCGGTCCAGCCCCGGACCTCGGCGCCATCGCGAAATTCGGCCGGCGCGGCCAGCACGGCCGAGGCGACGAGCCAGTCGGCGCTCTTGTCCGCCAGGGCCACACCGGCGGCGCCCGACTGGGCGAGGGCGGGCGCGCTCGGGACGGTCAGGGCGGAGGCAGCCGCCAGCGCCAGGGCGGTCGGAAGCGCCAGGGCGGTCGGGATGGTGCGCGTCGACATGGTCGGGGTCCTCCGGTTCCGGGAGATACGCGAGTGAGTGGGGCGGACTCGAACGTGCGAGGGGACAACGGCCGGATGCAAGGGCGAGGCCACCGGAGAGGCCGCTCCGGCGGTCGCGGCGGCGGCGGCTGGAACGGGGCAGCCATCGACCGGCGGTGGAGCGGGGATTCGCGGCATGGACCACCCGCCGGGCATTTCCGCCGCCTCACCGGCTCCTCCCGGAGCGGATGTTCGCGGCATGGGCCGGCCGCCCGGCGTGTTCCGCCGCCTCACCGGGCCCCTCCCGCGACGAGGTCGGAGGTCGCGCCGGGAGCGCGGCCCCGCGACGAACTCCGCTCCTCCTCTCCGTCACGGCGCGAGGGCGGTGGCCCCGGGAGAGGCCTCTCCGGCGGGCAGAGGCGCCCGGTGAGACGCCACCGGCCAGGGTGTGGCGTTCGGATCCTGTGTCGCTATCTTCGATGCTGCCCCTGGACCTCTCCAACTCCGGCCCGAGCCCAATCCATGACCGACGATCCGCCGGCGGATCTCATCGCAGAGACCGCCGCCCCCACGGCGGCGGGCGCCGCACCGGCCAGGAAGGGGGGGCGCTTCGACCGCTCCATCGTCGAGGGTCCCATGACGCCGGCGGTGTGGAAGCTGGCCTGGCCGACCATGCTTCAGAACGTGATCGGCGGGCTCCAGGGGATCGTCGATCACGCCATGGTCGGTCACTACGTCGGGTACACGGCCAACGCGGCCATCGGCGTGAGCTGGCAGATCTTCCTGGTCGTGGTGGTCTTCATCTCCTCCATCTTCACCGGTATGGGGATCCTGGTGGCCCGCTTCGCCGGGGCCGACGA
>CAYMLW010000548.1:0-2268 GCA_964391035.1 uncultured Gemmatimonadaceae bacterium | reverse complement strand
CTCGGCTTCGGCTTCCTCGGCTTCGGCTTCCTCCGGCGCCTCGGCTCCGCCCTCCGGCGGGTGGATCTCCGTGACAGCCAGGACGATCCGGCGGTTGACTGCGTCGGACTCCAGAACCCGGAGATCGGCCCGCTGACCCTCGGAGACCGCCTCCGACGGCTCCTTCACGTCATCCGGGAACTGGCTCATTGGCACGAAACCCTCGACGTCGTCGCCGAGGTCCATGACCACGCCGTCATCCAGGACCCGCGCGACGGTCCCGTCGGTCTCCACGCCCGGCGCGTACTGCTCGACCAGGCTGTACCACGGGTCGTCCTGCATCTGCTTGAGGCCCAGTGAGATACGCTTGTTTTCGGCGTCCACGCCGAGGACCATCACCTCGACCTCCTCGCCCTTACGCAGCATCTCGGACGGGTGCTGGATCCGCTTGGTCCAGCTCATGTCGCTGATGTGGATCAGCCCGTCGATGCCCGGCTCGATCTCGACGAAGGCGCCGAACGAGGTCAGGTTCCGGACCGTGCCCTTCACCTTGGTGCCCGTGGGGTACTTCACCGGCAGGGCCAGCCACGGGTCCTCCTCGATCTGCTTTATCCCGAGGGAGATCTTCTCATCGTCGCGGTCCACCTTCAGGACCACGGCCTCGATCTCGTCGCCGATGGAGACGATCTGGGACGGGTGCTTGATGTTGCGGGTCCAGCTCATCTCGCTGACGTGGACCAGCCCCTCGACGCCCTTTTCCAGCTCGACGAAGGCACCGTAGTTGGTGATGGAGACCACGCGACCCAGGATCCGGGATCCGACCGGGTACTTGTCGGCCACGTCCTTCCATGGGTACGGCAGGAGCTGCTTGAGCCCGAGGGAGATCCGCTCCCGGTCCCAGTCGATGTCCAGGACCTTGACGTCGATGCTGTCGCCGATGTCCACGATCTCCGACGGGTGGCCCACCCGGCCCCAGCTCATGTCGGTGATGTGGAGCAGCCCATCGAGCCCGCCCAGATCGATGAACGCGCCGAAGTCCGTCACGTTCTTGATCACGCCCTCGCGGACCTGGCCGACCATCAGCTCCTTGACCAGGTACTCCTTCTTCTTCTCCCGCTCCGTCTCCAGGATCACCCGGCGGCTGACCACGATGTTGCGGCGCCGCTTGTTCAGCTTGATGATCTTGAAGCTGTAGCGGTTGCCGATCAGCTCCTCGACGTTCGGCACCCGCCTCAGCGCGATCTGCGAGCCCGGCAGGAACGCCTCGACGCCCATCAGGTCGACCGTAACGCCGCCCTTGATCTTCCGCTTCAGGATGCCCGGGACCTCGTCGTCCTCCTCGTAGGCCCGCTTGATCTTGTCCCACACGCGCAGGAAGTCGGCCTTCTTCTTCGACAGGACCACCCGGCCCTCGTCGTCCTCCAGCCGCTCCAGGAAGACCTCGACCTCATCGCCAGGCTGCAACTCATCCGGGTCCGTGAACTCGTCCTTCGTGACCGAGCCCTCGCTCTTGAACCCGACGTCCAGGACGACCGTGTTCTCGGTCACCCGCAGCACCGTCGCGTGCACGATCTCACCCTCGGAGATCTCGCTGAGGGTCTCCTCGTACATCGCGAGCATTTCCTCGTACTCGTCGAGGCTGTACTCGTTCTCCTCGAAGAGCTCCGGCTTGATCCCGATCTCCCGGGCCCGGCGCTCGATCTGGTCCTGCGTGTACTCCCGGATCTCCAGCTCCAGCTCCGGGTCGCCCGCCTCGACCGTGGCGTCGTCCGCCGCCGTCATCTCCGCTTCCGACGTATCATCCGACGACGTCCCGACCGGCGCCCCGTCGTCCGACGACGCTTCCGGCGCCGCCGCCTCCGGTGCCGATTCCTCGGTCGACGTCTGCGCCCCGGCGTCCGTTTCCGCCGCGGCCTGAGGCTCCTGCTCCTCGGTGGTCCTGGGATCCTGCTCGGTGGTGCTGCTGGTGGGTGTCTTCGCCATGTCTCCTGGTCATTCTCGCGCGCCGCTGGGCCGCGTCCGGCCCCCGACGGTTCAATGCACGCGAGAGGCGCGGCGACTCCGCGCCCCCCTGCCGCCCCCGTTCGTTTCGACGGGACAGCCTAGCAAGGTAGTGAAGGAGTGGTGGAATGGTCAACCACGGGGGCTCGGCTGCGCCTCGCAAGAGGGCGGCGCTGCGCAAGAGGGCGCCCCCCCTGGGGCGCAAGAGGGCTCGGCGTTCGCCTCGCAAGAGAGTCCGGCTGCGCCGGACAAGAGGGCGCCCTGGCGGGCGCAAGAGGGCTCGCTTCG
>CAYMLW010000547.1:0-2272 GCA_964391035.1 uncultured Gemmatimonadaceae bacterium | reverse complement strand
GTCCGGTGGTGTGGGAGGGCGGCGGCGGCCTTGAGCCGCCGCGCCCTACCCGATGACCGCGGCGATCACCCGCTCCATTCGTGCTCGGACCTCGGCAGCGAGCTCCGGCAGGTCCGGATTGTCGGCCACCCCGAGCTGCTCCACCGGGTCCAGCGCTTCCACCATCGTGCGCCCGTCCGGCAGCGCTCGCACCACCACGTTGCATGGCAGCAGCAGCCCGATGTCGGGCTCCGTCTGCAGTGCCTGATGGGCTAGCGGCGGATTGCACGCGCCCAGGATCTCGTACGGCGGGAAGTCGACATCGATCTTGTCCTTCAACGTCGCGGAGACATCGATCTCCGTGAGCACCCCGAATCCCTCGGCCTGGAGGGCCTCCCGCACACGGACATCCGCCTCCTCGTAGCTGAGGTCCACGGTCCGGGCCAGCGCGTAGCTGGCGGCAGTCTCGGTCTGGGTCATGGTCGTCCTCTTCTGGCTGTGGGTGTAGCGACGTGATCCGGCGTTGACCTGCCGGTCAGTCCATTCCGCTCCGACTTCTCAATGCAACCTGCGCGCCCTTCTGTTCCCGTGATGGTGAGAGTACCGTGGCGGCACACGCAACCCTATCCCGGCTCCCGGTGTCCCAGGGAGTGAAAGGGAGGGCCAACCGTTCGGAAGAATCGCGTTGACCGAGACAGAACAGATCGAGCGAGCCCAGGCGGGCGATGAAGACGCGGCGCGGGCGCTCTACGACGAGAACGTGGATCGGGTCTATCGCCTGTGCTATCGCATGGCGGGTGACGAGGAGCTGGCGCGGGAGTTCACCCAGGAGGCATTCGTGCGCGCATTCCAGAAGCTGGACCAGTTCCGGGGCGACGCGGCCTTCTCGACGTGGCTGCACTCCCTGACGTCGCGTGTGGTGCTGAACGGTCTGCGGAAGGTCAAGCGGATCCGGAGCCGGGAGCTGGAGCTGGATGTGGCGGCGCCGGGTGACCTGCGGCCGCGTCGTCGCCGGGCGGAGCCGGACCAGAAGGAGCGGCTGCACCAGGCTATCGACGCGCTGCCCGACATCTACCGGGCGGTGTTCGTGATGCACGACGTGGAGGGCTACACACACCAGGAGATCGGCGGTGCGCTCGACGTTGCGGAGGGCACGTCCAAGGCCCGGCTGTCCCGGGCCCGGGGGATGCTCCGGGAGGCGCTGGCCGATTTCTCGGAGGAGTACGCGGTATGAAGCACGACGAAGACCTCGACCGCATCCTGGACATGGCACGGGACTACAACGAGCCGCCGCCTCCGCCGAAGGAGGAGATGTGGGCGGCGATCCGGGACGCGCTGCCGCAGGCGGGGTCCCGGGCCGGCGACGGTCCGTCGCGGGGCCCGTCGGTCCGGGACCCGAACGGCTCCGGGGCAACGGTCCGGCGGCTCCATCGGTGGACGCCGTGGGCACTGGGTCTCGCCGCTGCGGCGACCCTCGCGGTGGGCTTCGGCCTCGGCCGGATCACGGGCCCTGTCCAGCCCGTGGAGGGCCCCGGGCCGGTGGCGGAGGCCAGGGGTGTCGAGGAGAGGCCGTCACTGGCGGTGCGGCTCGCGGCTGCCGACCACCTGGGCGAGGCCGAAGCGATGCTGACGCTGTTCCGGAGCACGGACCGGTCGGAGGATCGGACGGCCACGGCGCGCTGGGCCCGGGATCTCCTGGCCACGACGCGCATGATGATGGACTCACGGGTGGCCCGGGATCCGGAGATGGCGGAGCTGCTGGCGGACCTGGAGCTGGTGCTGGTCCAGATCGCCAGCGCGGCGCTGGACACCAACGGGAGGGAGCTGATCGAGGAAGGAATCCGGGAGCGGCAGTTGATGACCAAGCTGCGCTCGGCCGCGTCGCCAGTGGACACGGCGCTGTGATCGAGGATGACCACGATGAAGGAGCATACGATGCGTAGACTCACCGTTGCGGTGCTGCTGTTGATCCTGCCGTCGGCGCTGTCCGCCGACCAGGTCCGGCTCCGCGCCCCGCTGCTGAACGACTCGCCGTCGGCCGAGGCCCCGGCGCCCTGGAGCCGGCAGGACCCGGCCGACTCGCTCTATCGGGCGGCCCGGGAGGCGATGAACCGGGCCGAGTACGAGCGGGCCGCCCGGCTCTTCCACCGCGTATGGGACGAGCACCCGCGGTCGGCGTACGCCCCCGACGCGCCGTACTGGGAGGCGTTCAACCGATACCGTCTCGGGGAGACCCGGAACCTCGAGCAGGCCCTCGAGCTGCTGGAGCTCCAGGCGGAGCGCTATGCCGATG
>CAYMLW010000546.1:0-2274 GCA_964391035.1 uncultured Gemmatimonadaceae bacterium | reverse complement strand
CCTTCGTCGCCTTGATCAGCACGTCCGCCTCCATCTCGATCGCCCGCAGCACTGCCGCCGTGTCCGTCGAGAAGTACGGGTTGCCCGTGCCCCCCGCGAAGAGCACGACGCGACCCTTCTCCATGTGCCGCAGCGCCCGCCGCCGGATGTACGGCTCCGCCAACTCCTCCATGCGGATGGCCGTCATCACGCGGGTGTCGATGGCACCCTGCTCGAGGACGTCCTGGAGCGCCAGGGCATTGATCACCGTGGCCAGCATGCCCATGTAGTCGGCGTTCACCCGATCCATGCCCTCGGCGCTTGCCTGCGTGCCCCGGACGATGTTGCCACCGCCGATCACCACCCCCAGGGAGACGCCCAGGTCACGCACCGTCCGGATATGATGGGTCATTCGACCCACGGCCGCCGGCGAGATCCCGAACCCCTGGTCCCCCGCCAGCGCCTCGCCGCTCAGCTTCAGGAGAACGCGGTCATAGCGCAGCTCCGCCATGCTATTCGCCCAGCTCGTAGCGGACGAACCGGCGGATCGTGGCGTCACCGACCATCTGGCCCACGGTCTGGTCCGGGTCCTTCACGAACGGCTGCTCCACCAGCGCGTTCTCCTTGAAGAACTTGCCCAGCTTCCCCTCGACGATCCGGTCCTGGATGTGCTCTGGCTTGCCCTCCTGCCGGACCTGCTCCTCGAACACGGCCCGCTCCCGGGCCACCACGTCCTCGGGCAGCTCGGCGGCCGTGACCGCCAGCGGCGCCGACGCCGCCACGTGCATCGCCACGTCCCGGGCTACCTCGTCGCTCCCGCCATCGAGCTCGACCAGCACGCCGATCTTGCCCGTCATGTGGACGTACTCGCCCACCGTGCCGTCCGTCGCGAACCGGGCGAACCGACGCACCACGATCTTCTCGCCCGTCTTCGCCGACACGCCCGTCACCACCTGCTCCACCGTGCGGTCGCCTCCCTGGAACGCCTGCTCCATGAGGGCGTCGCCGGACTCCGAGCCGCTGGTCTCCGTGGCGTGCTTCGCCACGTGCTCCGCAAGCTGCGCCGCCAGCCCCTCGAAGTCTTCGGTTCGGGCCACGAAGTCCGTCTCGCAGTTCACCTCCACGAGCGCGCCCACGCCATCGCCGACGTAGCTCCCGACCACGCCCTCCGACGCCTCCTTGCCCGCGCGCTTCGCCGCCCTCGCCGCGCCCCTCGAACGGAGCAGGTCGATGGCCGCTTCCAGGTCGCCCCCCTTCTCCTGGAGTGCCTTCTTGCAGTCCATCATCCCGGCGCCGGTCCGCTCCCGCAGCTCCTTCACCTGTGCCGCACTGATCGCCATCTGGGTCTTCCCTCGTTCTGTCGTCGACTGTCGTGAAAAAGCGCCGCAGTGTCGCGGTCCGCGCGACTCTGAGGCGCTTCTCAACCTCCGGAGTGAGGCCGCCTCCGCCCCTACTCCTCTTCCGACCCGGCCTCCTCGGCCTCCTCGGCCTCGTCCGAGCCCGAGCCGGCGTCCTCGCCGGACCGCACCTGCGCGATGGCCTGCGGCCTCGGACGACGCCGCTTCGGACGCCGCTTCGGACGCCGCGGCTGGTCCTTCCGCTCTTCCACCTCCTGGGCGCCGTGCTCCGTCGAGTACGTCACGCCGCCCTCATCGCCACGCTCCACGTCCTCCGGCATCTCCTTGCGCGCCGCCTCGATCGCGTCGGCAAGGGCCTTCGTGATCAGCGACACCGACCGGATCGCGTCGTCGTTGCCCGGGATCGGGTGGTCGATCATGTCCGGGTCCGCATTCGTGTCCGCGATCGCGATCACCGGGATCTCCAGCTTGTTCGCCTCCCGGACCGCGATCGACTCCTTCCTCGCGTCCACCACGTAGATCGCGCCCGGCAGGCGACCCATGTCCTTCACGCCCACCAGGTACTTGTTCAGCTTCGCCCGCTCACGCTCCAGCAGCAGCTGCTCCTTCTTCGTGTAGAACTCGTACGCGCCTTCCTCGATCCCCCGCTCCAGCTCCTTCAACCGCCGGATCTGCTTCTTGATCGTCTGGAAGTTCGTGAGCATGCCGCCCAGCCACCGCTCCGTCACGTAGAACGCACCACACCGCTCCGCCTCCTCCTCCACGATCTGGCGGAGCTGGCGCTTCGTGCAGACGAACAGCACGCGGTCACCCCCCGTGACCAGGTCACGCAGGACCGCCTGCGCCTCCTGGAGGAGCTGGTGCGTCTTCTTGAGGTCGATCACGTGGATGCCGTTGCGGGCCGCGAAGATGTACTTCCGCATCTTCGGGTTCCAAC
>CAYMLW010000545.1:685-2286 GCA_964391035.1 uncultured Gemmatimonadaceae bacterium | reverse complement strand
GCGGTCGGGGGCGATGCTCCCCTTCGAGCTCCGTACTCGCTGAGCGCGGGTTGCCGGCGGGGGCTGGGTTCGTCGGCCACGCCCGGTGGCCGGGCCGATTCGGGGTTCGCGGGCGCGCTCGCCAATGTCGCTTCTCCGGGGAGCATCGCCCCCTCCCTCGTGGGCTCCCCCACCACCACCCCGGCGGCGCGGGTGCGATCGGGAGCGGAACGGGGAACAGCCAGCGGGGGCTGGGTTCGTCGGCCACGCCCGGTGGCCGGGCCGATTCGGGGTTCGCGGGCGCGCTCGCCGATGTCGCTTCTCCGGGGAGCATCGCCCCCTCCCTCGTGGGCTCCCCACCACCCCACCCGGCGGGGGGACAGGGGCGGGTTTCGGCCACGCCCGGTTGCCGGGCCCTCTCCGGGTTCGCGGGCGGGTCAGTCGCCCGAAGCCGTCAGCGGTCAGCCGCCAGCCACGAGCCGTCAGCCGCCAGCCGTCAGCCGCCAGCCGCCAGCCGCCAGCCGCCAGCCGATATTGGCCCATCGCCTCCGTGCTGGTAACTTTGCGCACTTTGCCATCCAGGGAGAGTACATGGAATCGATACGGGAAGAACGGCGCGTGGCGGAAGCGGCGGCCCGGGCGGCGGGTGCGGCGGCGCTGGAGTTCTACGGCACGGAGGTGTCGCGGACGAAGGCGGACGACTCGCCGGTCACGGCGGCCGACCACGCGGCGAACGGTGCGATCCTCCAGCAGCTCCGGGAGGCGTTCCCCGGGGACGCGATCCTGTCGGAGGAGAGTCGGGACACGCTGGACCGGCTGGACGCGGAGCGGGTCTGGATCGTGGATCCGCTGGACGGGACGAAGGAGTTCCTCGCCCAGAACGGCGAGTTCTCGATCATGATCGGGCTCGTCGTGGGAAGCGAGTCCGTCCTGGGCGTGGTGTACCTGCCCGACGGGGACGTGCTGTACAGCGCGTACGCGGGCGAGGGTGCGTGGGTCGAGCGGGACGGGACGCGTCGCCGGCTGGAGGTGGCGCGCTGCCATCGGAACGGGCTCCGTCTGGTCGGGTCCCGCAGCCACCCGGACCCGCTCCTGGTCGAGATGCAGGAGGCCCTGGGCGTCACCGACGTGGAGCCGTGCGGGTCGGTGGGTGTGAAGTGCAGCCGGATCGCCGAGGCGAGGCGGGACCTCTACATCCACCCGGTCCCGTACCTGAAGGAGTGGGACACCTGTGCGCCCGAGGTGCTCCTCCGGGAGGCTGGCGGGAGCGTGACCGACTGCCTGGGCGAGCCGCTGGAGTACAACAAGCGGGACCCCCATCAGCCCCACGGGATCGTGGCGTGCGGGGCCGGCTGCGTGGACGACGTGCTGGCGGTGATCCGTCCCATCTACGAGGCGGCGTCGGAGTGAGGGCGAGGCTGCCTGGGGCCGGCGGGGGGGCCGCACGGGAACAGCCGGACACGGCGCTCGAACGGCCGGACACACCAGACGGACACGGGGCGGGGGCACGGCTGGACACGGCGCTCGAACGGCCGGACACGCCAGACGGACACGGGGCGGGGGCACGGCCGGACACGGCGCTCGAACGGCCGGACACACCAGACGGACACGGGGCGGGGGCA
>CAYMLW010000545.1:0-585 GCA_964391035.1 uncultured Gemmatimonadaceae bacterium | reverse complement strand
CGGCTGAACACGGCGCTTGAACGGCCGGACACGCCAGACGGACACGGGGCACGGGAACGGATGCGTGCAGGGATGGGCGGGGGGCGAGTGACGGCGAGGGCCTCGGCGTGACGGAGTTCTCGGGCGCCGCCGCCCTGGGGTGGCCGGCGTGGCTCACGCTGGCGGTGGTGGTGGTCACGGTAGCGGCGCTGATCCGCGACTGGGTGAGCCCGGCGGTGGCGGTGTTCGGCGCCGATGTCGTCCTGCTCGTGGCGGGCGTGACCACCGCGCAGCAGGCGTTCAGCGGCTTCAGCAACCCGGCGCCGATCACGGTCGCGGCGCTCTTCGTGGTGGCCCGGGCGGTGGAGCGGACGGGCGCGCTCCAGCCGGTCCTGGCCGGCGCGCTCCGTGACGACACGGCCCCCCGGGGCCTCCTCGGGCGGCTCCTCCTCCCGGTGGCGGGGGCGTCGGCGCTGCTGAACAACACGCCCATCGTGGCGATGGTGACGCCCCAGGTGGAGAACTGGGCGCGGCGCACGCGCCGCTCGCCGTCCCGCTTCCTCATGCCGCTCTCCTTCGCCGCGATCCTGGGCGGCACGGTCACCG
>CAYMLW010000544.1:0-2298 GCA_964391035.1 uncultured Gemmatimonadaceae bacterium | reverse complement strand
GTCGTGGCTCGACTCCCGTTCCCCATCTCGGGCCTCCCGCGCGCTTGTGTGGTGTACCGGCGAACGCCGCTAGATACCACACGGGTAGCCCTCCTGTCAAGCGTATTCCTGCAGTTTGTAAGTTGAATCGTTCACAAAATGCATGAAAATGGGCATACAAAACCACGAGATAGGCTGTATTGTACAATTTGTGGACGATGTACTCGACAAACCGCGGGATCGGCGGCCGGAGTAGGCGGAGGCCATCATGCGCCCGGAGGGGATAGCAACAGGATGTCAACGTCGCAGGCAGGGACTGCGACGGCAAGAGGTCAGTCGGCGCAGTTCTCGCAGATCCCTACGAGCTCGACGCGGTACCCCTCGACAATGAATCCCGGCACGTCGCCCAGGTGGTCGAGGGAGCCGGTGTCGAGGTGTCCAGGTACGTCGCGGACGGCGCCACAGGACAGGCAGCGGGCGTGGGGGTGCGGGTCCGTGCGGCCGTCGTAGCGGGCGGAGCCGTCGCCGTAGGTGAGCTTGGAGGCGAGTCCGCAGCTGACCAGGGTCTCGAGGGACTTGTATACGGTGGCGAGGGAGATATCCGGAATCACCGTGCGGACGGCGGTGAACACATCGTCGGCCGAGGGGTGATGATGAGACCGGCGGAGGCAGCGATACACGGCGGCCCGCTGCTCCGTGAATCGCTGGCCGCTGCTTTCGAGGGCGGATCGCAGGACGGTGTCCGCCTCGGCCGCCCATTCTGGACTTGTATCGCGCATCGCAGTGCACCTGGTACGGTGGTTGACCCGTAGGTAAGCTAACGTCGTCGGCGGACGTGTGTCAATAGTCATTCTCGATAAGGTACTGGAGCTAACGTCATGGTGGAGAACGAGTTGAGTGGAGGGGAGCGGGTGGTCGCGCTGGTGCGTGATCTGGTGTTTGCGGCCCGGGTGCGGGGTGTGGCATCAGGAGCGATGGTGACGCAGGGGAGCGCGGAGGTGCTGGAGGCGGTCGGGCCGGAGACGCGGCTCCTGATCGTGGAGCTGGAGGCTCCGGAGGCCCAGGCGGTGATCGAGGGTGGACTGGAGCGAGGGGCTGGACGCGTGGTCGCTTTCGCGCCGCACGTGTACGAGGAAGCGCTGGCGTCGGCGCGGGACGTGGGTGCGGAGGTGATTACGCGAGGGGCCTTCGTGCGTCAGTTGCCGGAGCTGGTGCGGGAAGCAGCCGACTAGAAGGCGAAACCGCCCGGACCGTCGGGAGTCCGGGCGGCTCGAGGCGTCGCTGCCGGGTGTGCGGGAGCGGTCGTCAGGCGGCGTCGACCTCCTCTTCCTTCCGCTTGCACTCGATGCAGTAGTGGGCGTGGGGGAGGGCGTCCAGGCGCTCGAACTCGATGAGGTTGCCACAGGTGTGACAGAAGCCGAAGGACTCGGGCTCCTTGTAGAGCCGGCGCAGTGCCTCCTCGATCCGGTAGAGGTACCGGCCTTCCTTGCTGGCGAACAGGAGCATCTTCTCGCGCTCCATGGCGTCGGTACCGAGGTCCGCCATGTGATCGGAGTAGGAGTAGAGGTCCGAGTCGCCCTGTTCGGCCGAGATCTTCGACAGCTCGTCGTAGCGGCCGAGGGAGCGAAGAGCCCGGTCTCGTTCGCGCAGCAGCCGCTTCTGGAGCTTCTCCAACTGCTTCTTGGTGAGCTTCTTCTTCGCCATGGTTCCGCGATTCTCTAGGTCAGGCGAGTCCCGATCGGGGCTCGCCGCCCGATCGATTCGGGCATAGCCATACAAAGATAGCCCAGGCCACGATATCGGACAACACCTGGCGGTGCAGACAGCGTGGGGACGCGCCGGGTTTTGGCCGTGGCGGCCGGGTCCATGTATAGTGTTCTACCCCAGCAAGCCTGATGAACCCCTCCCGGAGGATGTACGATGGCCATGGATGAACGCACCCTGGAAGCGCTGCTCGAGGAGTCTCGCACGTTCGACCCCCCGTCGGAGTTCGCGGAGCGGGCGAACGCCGGGGACGCGTCGATCTACGAGCGGGCTTCGTCGGACCCGGAGGCGTTCTGGGCGGAGTGGGCGGACAGGCTCGACTGGTTCGAGGGGTGGGATCGAGTGCTGGACTGGAAGCCGCCGCATGCGAGGTGGTTCGTGGGCGGGAAGCTGAATGCGGCGTACAACTGCCTGGATCGGCACGTCCGGGGCCCCAACCGGAACAAGGCGGCGCTGGTCTGGGAGGGCGAGCCGGGCGACCAGCGGACGCTGACGTACTGGGACCTGCATCGTGAGGTCGGGAAGTTCGCCAATGTCTTGAAGGGCCTCGGAGTG
>CAYMLW010000543.1:0-2300 GCA_964391035.1 uncultured Gemmatimonadaceae bacterium | reverse complement strand
CATGCACTATCACCTGATCGGTATCGCCGGCACGGCCATGGGATCTCTCGCGGGGCTCCTCCGGGAGGCGGGCCACGGTGTCACGGGCTCCGACGAGGGCGTCTACCCGCCCATGTCGACGCTCCTCGATGACCTGGGCATCGACTACGCCCACCGCTTCGACCCGGCCAACCTCGACCCGACACCGGATGTGGTGGTGGTGGGCAACGCCATCAGCCGGGGCAACCCGGAGCTGGAGGCCGTGCTCGACCGCCGGATCCGGTACACGTCGGCGGCCACGGTGGTGAAGGAGGCGTTCCTGCGAGACCGGCGGGTGCTGGCGGTGGCGGGCACGCACGGCAAGACCACCACCACCTCGATCCTGGCGTGGCTGCTGGAGTGCGCCGGGCTGGAGCCGTCGTTCCTGATCGGGGGGGTGGCGGAGAACTTCGGCACGAGCTTCCGGCTGGTGGACATCGAACGGTCCGACCTGTTCGTGATCGAGGCGGACGAGTACGACACGGCGTACTTCGACAAGGGCCCGAAGATGTGGCACTACCTGCCGCACGTGGGGGTCGTCACCAACATCGAGTTCGACCACGCCGACATCTACCGCGACGACGTGGCCTACCGCTTCGCGTTCTCTCGCTTCATCAACCTCGTCCCCCGGACCGGCACCCTCGTGGCCGGGTGGGAGAGCCCGGTGATCCGGGAGCTGGCGTCGAGGTCGTTCGCACCCGTGGCCTCGTACGGGTTGGACGAGCCGAGGGTGCCCGTCGGGTCGGACGGACGGACGCCGCCGGCCACGGGCGAGGTCCGGGCCGCGGGGTCGGCGGAGCCGGAGGGGCTGGACACGACCGTCGCCCACCCCCGCTGGACGGCGGACGGAATCTGGGTCGAAGCGGATGGCACGATCTTCAACGTCTACCGGGACGGCGAGTGCCTCGGCGATGTCCAGACGCCGCTCGCGGGTACGTTCAATGTCCGGAACTGCCTGGCCGCCATCGCGGCCGCCGTGAGCGTGGGTGCCGAGTGGGACGGGATCGCGGAGGGGCTCCGGACGTTCCGCAGCGTGCGGCGTCGCATGGAGATCCGCGGAGAGGTCCGGGGCGTGACGGTCATCGACGACTTCGCCCACCACCCGACGGCGGTCCGGGAGACCATCGCGGCGGCACGCCAGCGATTCGGCGGGCGGCGCGTGATCGCCGTGTTCGAGCCCCGCAGCTACACGGCCCAGCGGCGGGACTTCCAGGAAGCGTACCGGCGAGCCCTCGGCGGGGCCGACCGGGTGGTGCTGGCCGGGCTCTTCCACCCGGAGCGCTACGATCAGGAATCGGGGATGGACCCGGACGAACTCGTGGCGGACATCACCGCGGATGGCACCCCCGCCCGCTACATCGCCGACACGGACGAGATCGTGCGCGCCCTCGAGCCGGAGCTGCGAGAAGGCGACATCGTGCTGTTCATGTCCAATGGCGGGTTCGGCGGCGTGCACGGGAAGGTGCTCGCTGCGCTCGAGGCTGGCGGCTGGCGGCTGGCGGCGGGCGGCTGACGGCTGACGGCTGACGGCTGGCGGCTGACAGCTGGCGGCTGACAGCTGGCGGCTGGCGGCGGGCGGCGGGTCGGCTATTCCGCGGCGAGAGCGTCAATGGGATCCACGCGTGTCGATCGTCGAGCGGGGACCCAGGTCGCGACGAAGGCCGTGCCCACGAGGAGGAGGGTGACGGCGGCCAGCGTCGTCGGGTCTACGGGATGGACGTCGAAGAGCAGGCTTCCCATGACGCGGACCAGGACCAGTGAGCCCGCCACGCCGATGGCGGCGCCGGCGGCGACGGGCGCGAGCATGTCCTTCTGAATGGACCGCAAGACCCGCCTGGGCGGTGCACCCAGGGCGACCCGGATCCCGATCTCCCGGGTGCGCCTGCCGACGGTGTAGGATACGACGCCGTAGATGCCGATGGCGGCCAGCAGGAGCGCCAGGAGCGCGAACCCGCTCAGGAGCACGAGGGCGAAGCGTCGCCCGGCCAGGTCTCGGGCGGCGATCTCGCGATACGTCTCGATCTCGGCGGGCACCTGGGGCGCGACGCGGCGGATCGTTTCGCGCAGCGTGGCGGCGAGGGACGCCGGCGCCGCGGCGGTCTCTACGGTCAGCGTCATGCCGGACGCCCGGTTGGGCCGCTGGATGGCGCTGACGTACAGCTCACCCTGGGGCTCCGACAGCACCGACGCGTGGCGGATGTCCTCGACCACGCCCACGACGGTCATCCACTCCTGGTAGCGGTCGTTGGTGGTGCCCCGGATCCGGCGGCCGATGGGGCTCT
>CAYMLW010000542.1:0-2304 GCA_964391035.1 uncultured Gemmatimonadaceae bacterium | reverse complement strand
GACCCCGCGGCCGCGGTTGGTCGCCGGGTGGTCCGGCGGGCCGAATCGGTCCCGCGGGAGACCGTTTCCGCCTCGCTCCGGCTCATGGCTGACCGCCCGGCGATACTCCACCGGCTTGCCGACATTACCGTCCCCGCCACGGTGGTGGCGGGCCAACAAGACCGCGTGTTCGGGACCCGGCCGTCCAGGGTGCTCGCAGCGAGGCTCGCCGACGCCAGGTTGCGGATCCTCCCGGCAACCGGTCACGCCGTGGTGGTGGAGCGTCCGCGCGAGTCGGCCCGGCTGGTCTCGGAGCTCCTCGACCGTGTTCGGGCCACCACGATGTGAAACCAGGCGAGTCTCCATCGGCTTCATGGTGTTCCCTCGCAGATCCGGTCACGCCGTGTACTGCCGGCGCTGGCCATGGTCGAGGGTGTCCGTCCATTCGAGCAGCGAGACCAGCCGCCGATCCAGCGTCTCGATCATGGTGGCGGTCTGGCGAGTCGGGAGGCCCGCCCGCACCAGCACATCCGATGCTGCCCGCGACAGGTGGTAGAACTCCCGCTGGACCTGCGCCCGATTCAAGCCGTCGGCCCGCAAGCGTGCCACCTCGCGGGTCAACTCCTCCTCGACGGTAATCCGTGCGACAGGGCTTTCCGGCTTCAGTGCATGCAGAGCGAGCGCCCGGATGAGGCGCGCGGAGTGCTCCCGCCCGTACGCCCTGCGGCCCAGTCGGCGCCGCCATGTGTGACGGACCATCGTGGCGTATTCCGTCATGGTCAGCTGGCCCAGGAACGGGGCATCGCCGATCGGTTCCACGTTCGTCCCGCATTCCGGGCAGGGACGCGTGCCCCGTGCCTCCGCCTCCGCGGCCGACCCCACCGTGGCTTCCTCCGCCGGCGATTCGATCCCCTCACCGAGGTAACGAGGCGGATCCTGGACGAACCGGTCCCGGCAGGCGGAAGAACAGAAGTGGTAGCGCGCACCCTGGTGGGAAGCCCTGGCAGGAGCGCTGTCCACGTGAACCGTCATCCCGCAAACGGGATCGACCTTTCGGGGGCTATTCATCGTACCCTCCATCGAATCGTCATCATTGTCGCGATCCTCCCTGCGATGCGTGTCCGGAACGTACGCGGGGCGGTGTGAACGCATGGTGAGACCGGGATGAGTCCTCATTCATGTCGGCAGGAAAGGGAGTCCGACGCCGCCCGAACGTGCGCGCTCGCTCAAGCGCGTCAAGATCAGCACGGAAACCGTGACGTTCGAGGAATGGTCGTTGCCCGTTGTGGCGGTCACCTGGCGAGAGTCAGTCCAGCCGACTCCGCCAGCGACCGCGTCGGTGTGCGTCCTGCGCTCACGGAGCTGGAAAGGAACGGTGCGGAGTCCATCCGGAGGACGAACGCGGCGCTGGGAATCACCGGTCGGCTGGTCCCCGGACCGTCCGTCTGAGGCCTTCCGGTTCGGTGGGCCCGGGTCGCTCCCTCCGGGCCTCCCACGCCTCTATACCGCCGCTCAGGTTGTAGACAGCCGTGTACCCAAGCGAGACGAGTGTCCGTGCTGCCTGGGTGCTCATGTGACCGCTCCTGCAGTACAGCACGATGCGGCTGTTTTTCCCGCCCGGGATCTCCTCGCTGCGGATCCCGATCTCGTCATACGGGATTCCAAGGTCGGTGCCCGGGATGTCGCCGTTGCGGGGCACGTGAACATTGATCAGCACCGGGTCGGCGGACGCGAGAAGCTGTTGGAGATCTTCTGCGGAGATGTCCGCGTACGCGGCTTCACGCGGAGTAGATTCGCCCCGGGTGCTGTTGGTTTCCGAGTCGCCGGTCGGCGCACAAGCCGCTGCTGTCGCCACCGTCGCGGCCAGCACCGTTCCAGCCACGGTTCCCGCCAAGGCACGCCGTGGATGAACTCTCAATCCAATCACAGCTGATCTCCGGGTGCGTTTCTCCCGTTCCCCCGCGCCACCAGCGTCCCTCTCAGCATCCCCATCTGACAGGTGAACTCGTACTCTCCCGGCTCCGGGGTCAGCTCGATGGCCACCTCCTCGCCTTCGGGCAGCGGCTCCGAGATCCCGAAGTCGGGGAACTCCACCCGCTCGCTGCACGCGGCGGTCTCCTGGCGCAGGAACTTGAGCCGGACGGGCTCGCCGGCCCGGACCTCGATGCGGTCGGGGTCGTAGCCGCCCTTCACGCGGATGGCGGCCTCCTGGACCCCGGCGACCGCGGCGGCCACCGAGGCCTGACTCTCGCTGAGCCAGAAGTACCACACGATCCATGCGGTGGTCAGCAGTGCGGCGGTGTCGACCAGAATCACGTCGATGCT
>CAYMLW010000541.1:0-2309 GCA_964391035.1 uncultured Gemmatimonadaceae bacterium | reverse complement strand
GACCAGACCGAGCGCGGCGAAGCCGCGGGAGGTGCGCTGGGCATGGACGAGACACTCGGGGTGAGAGTCCCCGACGGAGCCGCACTGGAGGCAACCGTGACCCGGAGGCAACTGCGCGAGACCTGCCGCCCCCCGAGGGTGGAGTCCTGGGTCGCACCCGTGAGGGCGCGTGGGATGGAAGCCCGAGGGGAACCGTGGCACCGAACGCAAGTGAAGCCCCGTAAGGCCGGCCCGACCTGGGTGAGCACGCTTCGCAGTGCGATGCCCGATATCCAGTCGAGGCGGGACGGTACTGGGGTCGGCGGTCGCGGGACGTGGTTCGTCCTTACCCCAGGAGGCCTTGACCGGTCCGCATCGAGCGGTAGGCGGCGCGGAGGCGACGACGCGCGGCCGATGCCGGCCAAGGAGTCGGATCACCCCATAGTAGTGGTGAAGCCGGGTAATGCCGGTGGAGCGAAGGGGGTGACGGATTGACAAGCGTGAGGGAGCGCCAACTGAGCTTCGTGTTTGCCGACAGCCCGATGGGGGGCGGCGGCGTCGGAGCCCCGGACGGATCCGGGGGGAAGGCGTGGCTGCTGCAGAGAGCGAAGCCCAAGACAGCGAAGGACCTCGCCACCGGCGGGGAGGCGGACCAGGACCTGATGGAGCGCATTGCATCGATCCGGAACCTGGCCACCGCCCTGCTCAACGTCGCGCGCAACAAAGGGGCACCGGGCGTGGACGGGCGCAGCGTCCGGGAGGTGGTGGAGGCCTCGCCGAAGCTGCTTTTCAGGCTGCGCCGCGCGCTGCTCGACGGAGGGTACCGCCCCGGAGACATCCGGCGGGTCTGGATCCCGAAGCCCGGAGGCGGGCAGAGGGGTCTGGGCATCCCGAACGTCGTGGACCGGTGGGTGCAGGAGGCGGTCCGGCAGGTGCTGGAGCCGATCTTCGAGTCCCACTTCCACCCGAGCAGCCATGGATTCCGCCCCGGTCGCGGAGCGCACACGGCCATAGCCGAAGCCAAGGCTCACATTGCCGAGGGATACGGCTGGGTGGTGGACCTGGATCTTTCGAAATTTTTCGACCGGGTCCACCACCAGCGACTTCTGGATCGCATGAATCAGAGGATCGCCGACCGCCGAGTCACCAAGCTAGTGAAGCAGATGCTGAAGGCGAAGGTCGTGCTTCCGGACGGCGTGCGGATCCCGACTCACGAGGGGACGCCCCAAGGCGGGCCCCTCTCTCCGCTCCTGTCGAACATCGTGTTGGACGAGCTCGATTGGGAGTTGGGGCGTCGGGGGCTGCGCTTCGTGCGCTACGCGGACGACGCCAACATCTTCGTCCGCAGCGAGCGCGCCGGACACCGGGTGATGGACTCGACGCGTCGTTTCATCGAGCGGAAACTCCGCTTGCAGGTGAACGAGGACAAGAGTGCCGTGGCCCGGCCGGAGAGCCGGCACTTCCTGGGCTTCCGCTTCCGCGCGAGCGGAACCGGAAACGTGGAGGTCCACCTCTCGCAGAAGACGAAGCAGCGCATGGACGCCCGGATCCGGGAGCTGACGCCCCGGACGTGGGGCCAGTCGCTGCCGGAGCTCTTCCGACGGGCAAACCTCTACCTCCGGGGATGGATCGGCTACTTTCGCCTCTGCACGGGAGAGGCCGTGCCCTTGCTCGAGCGCTTCGACGCCCACATCCGGCGACGGATTCGGGCGATCATCGCGCAGCAGAAGAGGAAGCGGTCCCGGTACCTCTTCCGGCACCTGTTGAGCCGCGGCGTGACCCGGAAGGCGGCGGCCAGGGCGGCCTTCCGCCGCTGTGGTCCGTGGAAGAGGAGCAACCTGCCCGGGCTGACCCGGGCCTATCCCAATCTGTGGTTTCACGCGAGACTCTTTTCGCTGGCCCAGTCTTGGCATGGCTTCCACCCGCCCCGGGCGGTCCCGCGTCAAGGCGTGCTCTTTGACGCGTAGGATAGCGATCCGAAGAGCCGGATGTGTGGCCCACAAGTCCGGTTCTGTGAGAGGGGCGGCGGGGTAACCCGCCGTCCCTACTCGACGGTCGGTCCGCCCCCGATCGGAGGCGTCACCCTCCGGGCAGACAGCCGCGCGCGAGATGGGCGGACGGACCTCCGGCGATGTCGCTCCGCGCCATCGCCCTCGGTCTCGTCTACACTGCCCTCAATCTCGTCCCTACGCGTCTTCGGGGGCGGTGAGCGCGGTCTTCATGGCGAGGTTGTAGATCAGCAGCAGCAGCAGGGCGAAGCTGGCCGCCGCCACGGCGAGCAGCGCATTGAGGTAGGCCGGCGCCACCAGCGCCAAGCGCACCAGCACGGT
>CAYMLW010000540.1:0-2315 GCA_964391035.1 uncultured Gemmatimonadaceae bacterium | reverse complement strand
GCGGTCCGTGTCCTGGCCGATGACGGTGTGGGCCGCATCGTCGCGACGCCCCACTTCGACGGCTCGCTCACGACGGACCCGCCGGCGCTCGCTCGCCGCCTGAAGGAGCTGGACAGCGGCTGGGCCCGGCTCCGGGATGGGGTGGAGACGTCCGGTGTTCGACTCGCCCGGGGCGCGGAGATCAAGCTGGACAGCCCCTATGTCGACCTGTCCGACCCCCGCATCCGACTGGGCGGCGGCGCCACGGTCCTGGTCGAGTTCCCCTTCTTCACCGTGCCGCCGCGCTCCGATGAGGTCCTGGGCCGGATCCGTGATGCGGGCTACCATCCCCTGCTGGCGCACCCGGAGCGGTACCAGGGGCTGGACGAGGGGCTGAATGTCGTGGGTACGTGGCTCGACGCCGGCGCCTTCCTCCAGGTGAACGCCGGCTCGCTGATCGGGCGGTACGGCGCGGAGGCGAGGCAGCGGGCGAGTGCGCTGCTGGCCCGGGGCTGGGTGCACTGTCTCGCGAGTGATTATCACGGGCGTGGATCGACCAACCTGCGGGATGCCGTAGCGTTCATTCACTCGAGACGGGAGGAGGGATCGGGTGTCGCGGAGGACCACGTGCGCCTCCTGCTGGAGGTGAACCCCAACCGGCTGCTGCGGGGCCAGGCCCCGCTCCAGGTCCAGCCGCTCCCCGAACCGCCCTCCGCGCTCCAGAAGCTATTGCGGCGGGTCTCGCCCTGGTCCTGAGGGGAACGGGTCTGCATGGTCTTCGGTGAGACGGGCGGGAAGGAACCCGACACCACGCCACGCTGGTACGCCTGCTACACCCGGGCGCGTCACGAGAAGCGGGTCGAGCGCCAGCTGGAGGAGCGGGGCTTCGAGAGCTGGCTGCCGGTCGTGGAGCGGGACCGGCAGTGGAGCGACCGGACGAAGCGGGTCGAGTTCCCCGTCTTTCCCAGCTACGTGTTCTGCCGGTTCCCGGCCAGCCGGATCCACGAAATCCTCACGGTCCCTGGAGTCAGTACGGTGGTCAGGATCGACGGTCGTCCCGCGGCGATCAGGGACGAGGAGATGGAGAACATCCGTCGCTTCGTGGATGCGCTGGGATCCTCGCAGCTCGAGCCGGAGCCGGTGCCCTTCATCCGCGAGGGCCAGCCGGTCCGGGTGGTGGATGGCCCGTTCGAGGGCGTGACCGGCATCGCCGTGGAGCGCCGGGGACGGCGCCGTGTGCTCGTCGGGCTGGACGCCATTCGCCAGGGCTTCGAGGTCGACGTGCCGGCCGCGTCGCTGGAGCCGATCCGCGGATCGGGGGGCCCGCGGTGACGGCCCCGGCAGCGGGTGCGGGCGTCCGGGAGGTATGGACGGACTTCCACAACCACATGATCCCGGGTGTGGACGACGGGGCGGCGGACGCGGAGGAGTCGCGCCGGGCCGTGAGGGCCCTCGCTGCGCAGGGCGTGCGGCGTCTCGTGGCGACTCCCCACGTGGACGGGTCGGTGACGGTGGCCCCCTCGGCCCTCGACCGGCGACTCGCGGAGCTCGATGACGGTTGGCGGAGGCTCCAGGACGCGGTAGGTGACGGGGACGTGTCGCTCGGGCGTGGGGCGGAGATCCGGCTCGACGTGCCGGACCCGAACCTCTCGGATGACCGGCTGCGCCTCGACGGCGGGCCCGCCGTGCTGGTGGAGTTCCCGTACCTGCGGGTGCCGCCCCGGTCCGCCGAGGTGCTGCGCTCGATCGTGACGCGCGGCTACCGCCCCGTCCTGGCCCATCCGGAACGGTACGACGGCGCCGAGGACCTCGCCGTGGTCCGCTCGTGGATCGACGCGGGCGTGTGCATGCAGGTGAATGCCGGATCGCTCTGGGGCGAGTTCGGCGGCCCCGCTCAGCGTCGGGCCCGGCGTATGCTCGCCGAGGGACTCGTGCACTGCCTGGCGAGCGACTACCACGCTCATGGCGACCCGCCGCTGGCCCGGGCCCGGGCGCTGGTCGAGGGGGCGGGTGGGGACGCAGCCCTGCGGCGGCTCTTCGTGGACAATCCTTCGCGGATTTTGCGTGGGGAGTCGCCCGTCGCCGTCCGACTCCGGTTCGGCCGAGGACCCCTCGGGACGCTGAAACGGCTGCTGGGTCGGTAGCGCTACTTTCCCGGCCCCACCCGGCCTCGGACACGCCAGACGGACACGGGCGCGGGGCGCGGGCCGCCGGACCCCACCCGGCCTCGGACACGCCAGACGGACACGGGCGCGGGGCGCGGGCTCCCCGACCCGGCCCCGCCTCGGACACGCCAGACGGACACGGGCGCGGGGCGCGGGCTCCCCGACCCGGCC
>CAYMLW010000539.1:0-2319 GCA_964391035.1 uncultured Gemmatimonadaceae bacterium | reverse complement strand
GATCGACGAGGTGATCGAGCACGCCAGGGAGCTGGAGAAGGGGGGCTGACGTGGTCGAGAAGAGCAGGCTGTCGGTTGCTCTGATCACGCCCCAGTCCACTCTCTACGAGGGCGAGGCGGACATGGTCATCCTGCCGGCCTGGGACGGCGAGCTCGGCATCCTCCGGGGGCACGCGCCGATGATGGCGCTCCTCGGTGAGGGGACCATGCGGGTGACCCGGGACGGGCAGGAGGAGCGGTTCTTCGTCTCGGGCGGGTTCATGCAGGTCGCCGACAACATCGTCAGCATTCTGAGCGACACCGCCGAGGCGCGCTGACCGGCCTGCCCGTGTCGGTGTGCCCGCTCGGTCCCGCGTACGGGGGCCGCTCGTGCATGCCGTGAGGTCAGCCGGCCAACTCCACCCGGAGGGAGGCAGGACCATGAGGTTTCGCTCGGTGCTGATCGCGGTCGTGAGCCTCTCCTGTGCCAGCGGGGCCCGAGCCCAGCTCGACACGCCCAGCTTCCTGGCGCCACGGACCGGAGACGACATCGGCGTCTATGTGACGGACCCGGGCGACGCCGACTTCGGCGTCCAGGGGATCTGGCGTCAGCGGGGAGGGCTGAACGTCGGTGTCCGCGTGGGCTACACGGCCGCGGCCGACGAGAGCCTGGTCACCGTGGGGACCGAGACGTGGGCGCTGGTCAAGGGCGCGTCGGACGACTTCCCCGTCGACATCGCCGTGACGTTCGGCGCGGGCGCCACCTTCAATGGCGGGACCACCGGCGAGGTTCCCGTGGGGCTGAGCATCGGCCGCACGACGACGCTGGGGCCGATCCAGCTCCAGCTCTACGGCCACCCACGGGGCGCCGTCCTCTTCCACGTGGACGTCCCGGAAGACCAGGACGAGCTGGAGTTCGCCCCCCGTCTCGATGCCGGCGTCGACATCGTCCTGGCTCGTCTCCTGAAGCTGCGCCTCGGCGCCACCATCGGGGACTACAGCGCCCTCGGTATCGGCGTCGCGTACCGCTGGCGACGGGGGCCCGACGACCGCTGAGCGGCGACGCCGCCACTTCGCCGACCCCCCCTTCCGACCCGAAGCCTCCCCCGGCCCGACCTCACCGGTCCTCCCGGCCGGGCCCTGACGGCCTCGCGGTCCTGGCCGCCGACCGGGAGCTGAACCTGGGCCCGCGAGTCGGGTACATCGACACGCACCGGGACGGACTGATCACGGCCGGCGCAGAAACGTGGGGGCTGCTCGCCCCCGCAGACCGATCGCTGCCGGTCGACGTAGCGTGGAAGTCAAACGACTGCAACGGAGGCGAGGATCGGCGGCGCTCCGGATTCTGTCCGGAGCGCCGCCGTGCTGCGACCATGAAGATCGATCTGCACATCCACTCCACCGCCTCGGACGGAGCGCTCGGACCGGCCAATGTGGTGGAACGCGCGCGCGAGGGAGGGCTCGAGATCATCGCGCTTGCCGACCACGACACCGTGGCCGGCGTGGCGCCCGCCCGGGCCGCGGCGGGCGATGACATCCACGTTGTTCCGGCCATCGAGATCTCCGCCCGGCATGGGGACGGCGAAGCCCACATCCTGGGCTACGGGCTGGATCCGGCACACGCCGCCATGACCGCATACGATGCCCGCGCCCGGAACGTGCGGGCCGATCGGATCCGGGAGATGATCGGTCGCCTGGCCGACCTCGGCGTTCATGTCACCTTCGACCAGGTCGCTGCCGAGGCCGGGCCCGACGCCGCCGTCCTCGCCCGGCCCCACCTCGCACGCGTGCTCTGGCAAGGAGGACACGTGCCCTCCGTCTCCCAGGCCTTCGACCGCTTCATCGGTGACCACGCCCCCGCCTTCGTCCCCGTCCGACTCACGGACACCGGCCGGGCCATCGCCACCATCCACGAGGTCGGTGGCCTCGCCGTCTGGGCGCACCCGCCCGTCGATGACGCCCTGTCGGGGACTCTCGACCAGCTGGTCGACCGCGGCCTCGACGGTGTCGAATGCCACCGTCCCCGGTCCACCCGGGAAGAGCGACGGAAGATCTCCAGACTCGCGGGCCATCACGATCTCCTGCTCACCGGCGGGTCCGACTGGCACGGCGACTGGCAGGGCCCGCTCGGGAGCTTCCACGTGGACCGCGGCCAGATCTCCCGGCTCCTCGACCGCCTCGGCCTCTAGGATCTATGGCTGTCCCGGCTTCAGCGGCTTCAGCCGGTTGACGTTATCGGAGCGCGCGGCTATACTAAAAGGCTCGCCAGCGGAAGATGCTGGCGCACGAACGAGTTGATTGACAATCGGGGTGTTGGGCGCTGAGAAGGAGAGCGTCTTA
>CAYMLW010000538.1:0-2332 GCA_964391035.1 uncultured Gemmatimonadaceae bacterium | reverse complement strand
ATTGTTCTTCTCCTTACAAAAGAAAGTAAAAGCGCCGTGACACGCTGTGTGAAACGTGTCACGAAGTGACGTTACTTTTCAAATCCGAATTCCAGTTGCACGTGAGGACCGCTCTTCCAGTCCGGGTGGTAGCTGTGGCCGGGGCCCTGGACCACGCTTCGGTTCATCTCCAGGGATACGTATTTGCCCTGGGAGTAGTTCACCCGGTAGCCCAGTTTGACCGGTTCTCCCCGCTCCACCTTCTTTTTCACCTCGGTGAGTTCCTCCCACGGGATGGCGCATTCCACGATCCGGGAGTTCTCCTCGTAGCGGACCTCCAGCCAGCCGCCTTCCACCGGGCCCTCCTCGGGGTGTTCCGGCTGGCGGGGATAGAAGTGTTTGCGGATCATATCCGGGGTCTGCAGGCGCCAGATCTCCGTGCCACCGCCGTATTCGGCCGCCACTTTGTTGAGGGCAAACTCGTAGTCCACGCTCTCGTAACCGGAGAAGTATTTCGGCACCCCCGGAAGGTGCGCCAGTTGCGTCGGATCCTCCTCCAGGCTGATCGGGTTGAAACCGAGAAGAACGTTGTCGAAACTGCGGCCGCCCTGACCATCGGGAAGATCGGGGTGACGGCGGTAGGTATAGCGCCGCACGCCGCTGGGCCAGGTGAGCATCTCGAAGCCCTCATGGTCGGTCGGCGTGGGCGAGGCGTTCTCGGGCCTGTCGCCCTCGCCGGTCCAGCGGTAGGAGACCTTCGGATAGAACGCGTCGCTGTCGTCACGGGTTTCGAACCGCACGGCGCCCGGATGCTCGGTGTCGTCGGCGATCTTCGCCGCAAAGTAGAAGTTATCCTCGTCGTAGGCCATATACCCCATCGCCATTCCCTCCACCACGGTATCGTCGAACTCCTTGAACGGCATCCACATCTCCTCGGTGACCGAGGCTCCCGTTCCTTCCTGTGAGACGATGGGCTGGGGAATCGCCCCCTCCCAGTCGGAGAGGTCCCCGTCCACCTTGACGCTACGCCGCATGACCCAGTTCACGTGCATATCCTCGTGGTGGGCCGCCCGTCCGTTCTCGTCGGTGACGAAAGTCACGTCGAGCGGATAGGTGTTATCGGCGCGGGCCTCGCCGCCGGTGACCGTTACACTCACCCATCGCCGCTCCCGCGCTTTGAGGGAGAGGCGCTCGGGGTAGTCCAGCTCAAGATCGCCCAGCCGGACGGTCAGATCCCCGGTTATGGGGCGCCCCAGCATATTGGTCACCCGCAGGCGCATCTCGGGATGCTCCGGGATGGGCCGTGTCATGTCGCGGGGGATGATCTCGACCGGTTCGATCCCTTCCACCCGCGCGGTCCGCAGCGCGTCGATCAGCTCCTCAAAACTGCCGTCCCTCTCGGGGTTGGCCCGCAGCATGTAGGTGCTGCCGCTCAGGGGCATGACGATCGAATCGCCCTCCACTTCCACCGGGTTTCCGTAGTAGTCATAGGGCTGGATGTCGTCGCTGGCGGGAATGATCATCCGCGCGTCGCGGAACGGCTGGTCTTTGCGGAACGTCTGCATGAGCTCCCTGCGCTCGGCGGTTTGATCCGGATCAAGATTCATCAGCTTCTCGGTGACCGCCCACTCCTCATCCACCTCCGCCAGGCTCCGAACAGTGCGATAGAGCGAGGGGTCCGGATCGCGGTTAAAAGTGGGACTCATATCGCCGGTCAGCACCACCGTCCCGTCGTCCGGATCGTCGTTCAGACCGTCGAAAACGAACACCCAGGGAAGGGTCTGCTTGAACAGAATTTCCCGAAAAGGCCGATTGCCGATGAAATGCGCGGTCGCGTTGTAGACGGCCGCCAGGGGGCGGGATTCCAGCGGGCGACGGACGCGTTTGCGGCCACCGCCCTCCACCCGGATCCTATCGCGCCAGACGCGTCCGTGACTGCGGGCCGAGACCGCGATACGGTCCAGGGAGCCCATCACGCGGTCGTAGCCGGCGGCCCGGGTGCCGGCCACCATGCACAGGTAGCGGTCGTCGGTGTTGGCCATCCAGGACTCGGTGTCCCACAGCCGCACGCGGCCCTTGTAGTAGTCACGGTCCCGCCAGCGTTTCTCCAGTGCCGGCGAACTGAGCCCCTGGTAGTGCATGGAGCAGAAATCGAGGTATTTCGGCCAGAACGGGCTGTCCTCGTAGCCCTCCGCGAGGAGTTTGTCGAAAGTGTTGCTGCCCGAATCGCAGCCGCCGATCAGGACCTCGACGCCCTCGTTCTCGCGGGCACGCATGACCTCTTCGCCGATGATCTTAAACTGTTAAGAAATTCAATCCTATCTCCTGTCACCATGGTGATTTAAGTGTAACA
>CAYMLW010000537.1:0-2348 GCA_964391035.1 uncultured Gemmatimonadaceae bacterium | reverse complement strand
TCCGGTGGTGTGGGAGGGCGGCGGCGGCCTTGAGCCGCCGCGCCCTACCCGATGGTAGAACGAGACGAGGACCGATATGAAGAAGCGGACGATCAGGGACCTGTCGACGGAGACGCTGGACGGGGCCCGGGTGCTGATGCGGGTGGATTACAACGTGCCGGTGTCGGGAGGCGAGGTGGGTGATGATGCCCGGATCCGGGCGACGCTGCCCACGCTGGAGCACCTGCTGGAGCGGAACGCGGGTCTGGTGTTGATGTCGCACCTGGGGCGGCCGAACGGGACGTGGGTGGACGAGCTGTCGCTGGAGCCGGTGGCGGGGCGCCTGGCCGAGCTGATCGATGCGCCGGTCCGGTTCGTCCCGGACGTGGTCGGGAGCGATGCGCGTTCTGCGGCGGCCGGTCTGTCGGGGGGCGAGGTCGTGGTGCTGGAGAACACGCGGTTCCTGCCGGGGGAGGAGACGAACGACCCGCAGCTGGCGGAGCAGCTCGCGGGCCTGGGCACGGTCTACGTGAACGACGCGTTCGGGACGGCGCACCGGGCCCACGCGTCGACGGTGGGTGCGCCGGAGCACATGCGAGGTGAGGGGAAGCCGGCGGTGGCCGGGCTGTTGATCGAGGCGGAGCTGCGGTTCCTGGGCGGGGCCCTCGAGTCGCCGGCGCATCCGTTCATGGCGATTCTCGGTGGCGCGAAGATCTCGGGGAAGATCGACGTGATCGAGCACCTGCTTCCGCGGGTCGACCGTCTCCTGATCGGTGGGGCGATGGCGAACACGTTCTATCGCGCCATGGGGCTCGAGACCGGCGCTTCGCTGGTGGAGGAGGACCGGGTGGAGATGGCCTCGGAGCTCCTGGAGCGGGCGGCGGACAAGCTGATGCTGCCCATAGACTGCGTGATCGCGGAGGAGGCGACGGAGTCGGCGCCGAGCCGGTCCGTCGACCGGGACGGGGTGCCGGAGGGCTGGAACATCCTGGACATCGGGCCGAAAACGGTGGTCGAATTCCGGTCGGAGCTCGAGGCGGCACGGACCATCGTCTGGAACGGTCCGATGGGCGTGTTCGAGGTCGCGCCGTTCGCCGGCGGGACCGCCGGTGTGGCCCGGGCCGTCGCGGATGCCACGCGTGCCGGGGCCACGTCGGTGATCGGCGGCGGCGACACCGCGGCGGCCGTGGCGGAGGCGGGACTCAAGGATCGGATGACGCACGTCTCGACAGGAGGGGGCGCGTCGCTGGAGTTCATGGAGGGTCGCACGCTCCCGGGCGTCGCGGTCCTCGACGACAGGGAGGACTGAGTGGCCGGCATTCGACCCCCGGTGATCGCCGGGAACTGGAAGATGCACAAGGGCCCGGAATCGGCGCGGAAGTACTGCCGGGAGCTGGGCCAGGTGCTGCCCCCCGTGGATGGGACCGTGCTCCTCTTTCCGCCGGCGATCTCGGTGGGGGCCGTGCGGGAAGGCCTCCGCGACCTCGGCGTGGCGGTCGGTGTCCAGGACATCCACTGGGAGCCCGAGGGCGCCTATACCGGCCAGATCAGCGCCGGAATGGCGGTCGAGGCCGGCGCCGGGTTCGTGCTGGTGGGGCACTCGGAGCGGCGCCACCTGTTCGGTGAGACCGACGAGGAAGCCGGCCGCAAGGTGGCGGCGGCCGCGGAGGCCGGTCTTGTTCCCGTCCTGTGCGTGGGCGAGAAGCTCGAGGAGCGGAAGGAGGACCGCCTCGAGGAAGTGATCCTCCGGCAGCTCGAGGCCGGGCTGGCCGACATCGAGGACGCCACCGTGGCCGGCATGCTCGTGGCCTACGAGCCGGTCTGGGCCATCGGAACCGGCGAGACCGCCACGCCCGCCGATGCGGCCGACGCCCACGGCCGGCTCCGGGCCAGCCTTCGGGACCGGATCGGGGAGGCCGCCGCCGCCGTGCCCATCCTCTACGGCGGCTCGGTCAAGCCCCACAACGTCGCCGAGCTCCTGGCCGCGGATGACGTGGACGGCGTGCTGGTGGGTGGGGCCAGCCTGGACCCGAGGGACTTCGCGAAGATCGCCGGCGCGGGGTAGGGCGTTGTTCGCGCGCCACTCCCCACGACTCGCCGACCCGGGGGGATCGGGAGGGCGAGGATCCAGGACCGACAGGACCGGGATTGACAGGCGACGGGCGTCCGGCGACATTACCGCGCTGTATCTTCACCGGAAACGAAGGCGAGCCACGCGGTGTTCGGATTACTTCTCACGCTCCTGATCCTCGACGGGCTGTTCCTGATGGTGGTCGTCCTCCTGCAGGCGGGGAAGGGCGGCGGACTGGCAGCGATGGGCGGCGGAGGGGGCGGAAAGCCCACTCTCGCCCAGGCGGGCGGCAAGGACC
>CAYMLW010000536.1:1508-2355 GCA_964391035.1 uncultured Gemmatimonadaceae bacterium | reverse complement strand
TGTTGCGCATGGACCACAGCGTGGTGTCCCGGGGCGGGTTCGGCCGGTACCACTCGATGGACGTGGACCGGGATCCCAGGGTCCGCTCCCGGGTCCACGGGACGCTGTTCCCGAAAGTCTCGTAGAAGCGCCCGAGCCCGTTCCGGGTATTGGCCGCCCAGATCAGGTAGGTGGGGTTCCAGCCGTCGTAGAACCCGTGGGTCCAGACGCCGGGGAGCCCGAGGGCGGTCAGGGCCGCCACCTCGTAGTTGGCGAACCACGTCCATTCGGCCACCGTGAGGGGGTCGATGTCCGGGTTGTAGGGGCCGGTCCCCGTCGAGGTGTAGAGGTAGGGGACCGACTCGTGGAGGTCGTGGGCCAGGGGGACCCGCCAGTCGTTGATCAGCCCCACCACCTCCCGGGTCAGCCGGGCCGTGAGCTGGAGCCCGTCCCGGTTGTTGTCGTGGAAGATGTACTTCCCCCAGTAGGGCGGTCCGGGCACCCGGCGGGTCGTGTCCGGCGTGGGGTACTGGAGCCGGTACCAGTCGACGACCCGGTTCCGGCCGTCCGGCTCCGTCACCGGCACGATCATCACCAGCACGCTGTCCCGTATGGTGCGGATATCGGGCGCGTCGGACGCGGCCAGGCGGTACGCCAGCTCCATGACCATCTCGGGCGGGCCCGTCTCGGGCGAGTGGAGCCCGGCCGTGATCAGGTAGACGGCCGGGAGCTCCCGGATCAGCGACGCCGCCTCGTCCGGGTCGGCCTGGCGCGGATCCGCGAGCCGCCGGTACCCCTCCCGCACGGCGTCCAGCCGGGCCATGGTGGCCTCGCCCCCGACCTGGACCAGGCCGAGCCGGTTCCCCTC
>CAYMLW010000536.1:0-1498 GCA_964391035.1 uncultured Gemmatimonadaceae bacterium | reverse complement strand
GGTGCCGAGCTCGACGAACCGGACCCGGTCCGTGCACGAGGCCAGGGCGCGGAAATAGCCGTGGATCTCCGCCGTACGATGCAGCACGCCCGGTGCGCCGATGGGCTCGCCGAAGTGGTCGCCGGGCGACGGGATCGAGGGGTGGTCCGGGATGTGGTCCACGAGCGGCGTCGCATACTCGGGGGCGGTGGTCCAGGAGAGGATGCGGCGCGTGGCCGCGGTGTCCACGGGCTGGCCCCACGGCGTGGTGGCCGGGGGCGGCGCGGCCCAGTCGAAGGTCTGGGGCGGCACAGGGGCCTCCTGCCCGGCCAGGCCGACGGCGGCGAGCAGTACGAGCGCTGCGGTGATCGGGGCCGTCCGGAGCATGGCGGTTCCTCGGGGTGGCGGGTGACTCGGGTCGCGGAGCGCGAAGATGGGGAGCCGGGGAAAGCGACGCCAGCGGGCCGGGGGCGCTTGCCCCGGTTCCGCCCGTCCTCGATATATAGCCCATGACGTGCGCACTGGTGTGGAGCGACGAGCTGGCCCGGTACCGGTTCCGGCCCGGGCACCCCCTCGACCCGCTCCGGCTCGAGCTGACCGCCAGCCTGCTCCGGGCCCTCGACCTGGTCGGGGGACCGGACCGTCCGGTCATCGAGCCGCGGGACGCGACGGACGACGAGCTCGCCACCGTCCACGACCGGGACTACATCGAGGCGGTCCGCCGGGTGTCGGAGGACCCGCGCGCGATGGTCCCGCGCCGCTTCGGTCTGGGTACGGACGATGTCCCGACCGTGGCCCGGATGCACGAGATGTCCAGGGCCGTGGTGGGCTCCACGCTGACGGCCGCCGAGCTCGTGGCCTCGGGCCGGGCGACCCGGTCCTTCGGCCTGGCCGGGGGACTCCACCACGCCCATGCCGGTGCCGCGTCCGGGTTCTGCGTGTACAACGACCTCGCCGTCGCCATTCGGTGGCTCCAGCGCGAGCACGGCATGCGGGTCCTGTACATCGACTACGACGCCCACCACGGCGACGGGGTCCAGGACATCTTCTACCGGGACCCCGAGGTCTTCACCCTCTCACTGCACGAGAGCGGGCTGTACCTGTTCCCCTCCACCGGGTTCGTCGACGAGCTGGGCGAGGGCGACGGCCACGGCTATGCGGCGAACATCCCCCTCGAGGCCCAGACCGAGAACGACTCGTTCCTGGCCGCCTTCGACGCCATCGTGCCGGACATCGCCCGGGCGTTCCGCCCCGACGTGATCGTGCTCCAGACCGGCTGTGACGCCCACGCCCTCGACCCCCTCACCCACCTGCGGTGCACGACCCGGCTCTTCGAGGCGCTGGTGCAGCGCGTGGTCGCCATCGCGGACGAGCACTGCGGCGGCCGGATCGTCGCCACCGGCGGCGGCGGCTACGCCATCCGGGAGGTGGTGCCGCGGGCCTGGGCGCTCACGTGGGCGGCGCTGTGCGGCGAGGAGGCGCCGGACCACGTGCCGGAGGCCTGGCTGGCGCAGGCGGG
>CAYMLW010000535.1:0-2399 GCA_964391035.1 uncultured Gemmatimonadaceae bacterium | reverse complement strand
CCGCGTTGGCCTGGAGCCCGATCCGGGCCAGCAGCTCGTTGTACGGCTCGCCGGGCACCGAAAAGATGGGCAGCTTCTGCGACTCGACCAGGGAGTTGAAGACATCGATCATCGGGATCCCCGTGCGGATCATCCGCTCCGGAAGCCGCCGGAGGACGGGGTTCACCACCGGTGAGGCGACCTCGATCTCCTCCGCCTCCGGCGCGGGCCGCCCGTCCCGGGGCCGGCCGGCGCCATCGAAGATGCGGCCCAGGAGCGCGTCGGAGAAAGGCACGCGCATCGGCTTGCCGAGGAAGCGAACCCGGTGCTCGGTCGACACGCCCTGGGTCCCGGTGAAGACCTGGATGCTCACCAGGTCATCCTTCAGCCGGATCACCTGGGCCATCGAGCTGCTCCGGGGCCCGCTGATCACCGCCAGCTCCTCGTAGCCCACTCCCTGCGCCCGCACCGTCACCACATTGCCGGCGATGGTCGTGATGGCGTCGAAGTACTTCCTCATTCCGCCTCCAGCGCTGCGGTGCGTCCGCGCTGTTCGATGAACCGGTCGATCCGGCTCAGGATCTCCTCGTATTCCGGGGCCCCCTCGGGCGCGAAGCTCCAGTTGCGGAACATGTCCGTCGCCCGGAGCAACGTCCTGCGCGCTTCCTCTTTGCTTTCGATGTCGAAGTCCAGCTCCAGGATCTCGAGCACCTTGTCGAAGACCAATCGCTGCCGGTCCGCCGGCGTGGCCCCGTCCACCGGGTCGAACGCGTCCTGCTGCAGATAGCAGGCGTCCAGGAACTCGGCCTTCAAGACGGTGGTGTAGTCGTCCACCGAGACGCCCTCCTCGCCCACCACCGTCATCATCTGGCGAACCTCGTCACCCCGCCGGAGCAGCGCACGGGCCCGGGCCGTCTTCTCGGCCTCCACCACGCCCGGGTACTTGCTCCACGAGTCCAGGGGATCGATGGCGGGGTAACGTCGGGCATGAGCGCGGGCGCTCGACAGTCCGTGGAACGCGCCCACCACCTTGAGCGTGGCCTGGGTGACGGGCTCCTCGAAGTTGCCACCCGCGGGGCTCACGGTCCCGCCCACCGTCAGCGTCCCGACCCGCCCGTCCCGGAGCTCCAGCGCGCCGGCCCGCTCGTAGAACGCGGCGATCCGGCTCTCCAGGTACGCCGGGAACGCCTCCTCCCCGGGGATCTCCTCGAGGCGACCCGACAGCTCGCGCATCGCCTGGGCCCAGCGCGACGTGGAGTCGGCCAGCAGCAGGACATGCAGCCCCATCTGCCGGTAGTACTCGCCGAGCGTGACCGCGGTGTAGACCGACGCCTCCCGGGCCGCCACCGGCATGGCCGACGTGTTGCACACGATGATCGTGCGCTCCATCAGCGGCCGGCCGGTCCGGGGATCATGGAGCGCCGGGAACTCCCGGATCGTCTCCACCACCTCGCCTGCCCGCTCACCGCACGCTGCGACGATCACGACGTCCACCTCCGCATGCCGCGACATGATCTGCTGGAGCACGGTCTTGCCGGCGCCGAACGGGCCGGGAATGCAGTAGGTCCCGCCCCGGACCACGGGGAAGAGCGAGTCGATGATGCGAACGCGGGTGACCAGCGGGTCCGAGGGCACGACCCGCCGCCGCGCGACGGAGAGCGGGATCTTCACCGGCCACCGCTGCTGCATGGTGACCTCGTGCTCCTCGCCGCTGGCGTCCTTCAGCAGCGCCACAGGCTCGGACACGGTGTAGTGACCGGCCCCGGCCACCGACACCACCGTGAGCCGGCCTTCGAGCGTGAAGGGCACCATGATCCGGTGGTCGATGATGCTCTCGGCCACGCTCCCGAGCGTGTCCCCGGCATGCACCACGTCGCCCACCGAGACGGCCGGCATGAAGCGCCACTGACGCTCCTGCGGCAGCGGTACCGCCCGCTCGCCGGCAGCGAGGAAGAAACCCGACGAGCGGGCCAGCTCCGGAAGCGGGTTCTGGAGCCCGTCGTAGATCTGGCCCAGGAGCCCGGGACCCAGCGTCACCGACAGCATCTCGCCGCCGAGATCCACGGTGTCCCCGACCCGGAGCCCCCGGGTCTCCTCGAAGACCTGGAGTTCCGCCGTGTGGCCCCGGACCCGGATCACCTCGCCCATCAGCCGGGCGCCGTCCGACCGGTGACAGTGGGCCACCGCGTTCTGGACCACCGTTCCCTCGGCCCGCACCGCCACCATGTTCCCGTAGACCGCCGTGATTCGTCCGCTCATGCTGCCTCCGGCCGCTCGTCCCGTCGTGCCGGCCCCGTCTCCGTCCGGTGCCACCGGTGCAGGAGCACCAGCCTGGCCCCGTACACCGCGAACTCGTCGTCCTCGAACGTGTAGCGCGGCTCGACGTTCTCGATCCAGCGCCACGCCGCGCCGATCAGTGC
>CAYMLW010000534.1:0-2402 GCA_964391035.1 uncultured Gemmatimonadaceae bacterium | reverse complement strand
ACCCGGAGATCGACGGCCTGCCCTATCTCCGGCTGCAGGGCGGCGGCCGCAACATCACGCACCTCACCCGCCGGCCCGGCAACACCGACCCGCTCTTCTACAGCCCGGCCACCACGACGTGGCGGATCCACATCGATGGCGTGACGTTCCACGGGGAGAAGCAGCACACAGGAAACCCGCTGTGCGCGTTCGGCGCCGTCGAGGACTCGGTTCTGAAGTTCTCTTCGTTCTCCGAGAGCGGTGACAAAGCGAGTGACGTGATTCAAGACGACGACGGCCTGCACCTGGGCCTCGACAGAAACGGCAACGTGGGGCGCGCCCGCCGGATCGCATTCCTCCACGCGGAGTTCGACAACAACGCCGACGCGGCTCTGCGCGTGCATGGTGCCGACAATGTCGTCATGGTCGGATCCGCGATCGAGCATAATGGCCACATCAGAGATGACGATCCTGTGGACCCCAGAGACGACGGGTACGGAGGGATGGAATGGGAAGGGGCAACCCCGCATGGAGGCCTGGCTTTCAGTTGCCACTTCGAGGAGAATGGCGTGAACGGGGTCCTAGGCATGTCGATCGCCAATGGCACCTGTGTCCGGATCGCCAACTGCTACCAATGGGCAAGCAAGGTCATCTTCACCTCAACCACACAGGCGTCCCTCTTCCAGAACAATCTGATAGTAGACGATACGCAGTTCCCAGGCATAGAAGACCAGGATAACAACCTTGAAGAGCACAACTATCCAGGTCCCTGACGGAGTCTTGTCGGTGGGCGGACGGCGGGCTCTGAGAGCGGCTGGCGGAGCCGTCGTAGCGGTGCTCGTGCTCATGAGCGCCTGCGACGATACGAGTGGCCCTGCACCGGGTCTCGGGGTCGGACCGGACAGCATCGCGTTCTCGTTTGTCCACCGACGGGACACTGCTGCTGTTCGCCAACTCACCATCACCAACACCGGCGGCGGCACGCTCCATTGGACCGCTGAGGCCGAGCTGGAGTGGTTGACGGTGACCCCACGGACCGGCTCCGCTCCTGCCACCGTGGACCTGCGAGTGGACACGGCCGGGCTCATCGTGGGAAGCTACGCAGGCGTGGTGAAGATCGTCGCCGATTCGGGCGAAGAGGACAGTGTCTTCGTAGCGCTGGACGTCGACGGTGCGCCTCCGTCCGGCATCACGTTCGTCCGGGGAGACACTCTCTACTTCATGGATTCAGACGGCGGTCAACTCCGACCGTTGCTGGCGGACACCGCCCGGCGCAGTGTGATTGATTGGGCACCGGACGGAGAGCGCTTTGCCGTATCCCGTGGCCCCTCACGCCTCGTTGGAGCCTTATTCGACATGAGACCGGACGGGTCCGATATCCGGCTCATTGCAGATCACGGGGCCGGGACGCCGGTATATTCTCCCGACTGGTCTCCCGATGGGACCAGGATCGTGTACACGGTCTACACGGAGGAACCCATATCGCGGACGGACCTGTGGATCGTCGACGTGGCGGCGGGGGACCGACAGCAGTTCAGCACCACGGCCGATCGAGCCACGTGGTCTCCGGATGGCTCGTGGATCGCGTTCCAGTCCGATCTGCGCATCCAGTTGAAGAGGGCCGATGGCTCCGCCGAGGTCGAGTTGGCTCCGGACATCAACCACGCTTCGGCTCCTTCGTGGTCGCCAGACGGCACGCGGATCGCATTCCACGTTCGGGACAGCGCCGAGGGGAACATCACCGACTGGGATCTATACATCGTCGAGGTGGAGTCAGGCGAGACGGCCGTCCTAACCGGTTCGCCCGAGTGGGACGACCTCTTCCCACAATGGTCCCCCGACGGGTCGCGAATCCTTTTCAGGCGGCGCGGCGCCGAGGCCGGGGCCGTCCCGCGCATCTTCACGATCGTTCCGGATGGTACGGGCCTGACGGAAATTCCCGGCACGGAAGGGGCCGGAGCGGCCCAATGGAGGCCTTGGGTTGCGCCGGGTGCACGGAGGTAAACCACCTGAGGACCGGTTCTGCGGGTTACCCTCGACGGAATCAGTAAGGTTCTCGACCTATACCCGACGACAGAGGCATAGCGTGATCGGGTTGGAGGTCGAGGTGGAGGTGGCGCGGTGGGCTCTTCACGTCGGGATCGGCGCGGCCCGGCGACGAAACGATACACCGGGAGCGGCGGTCCTGCACGTGCCTCTCATCCGTGGGAGGCTCAGCGGGCCGGCTCTCACCACCATATCTGGAGCCCTTGACATCGCTCCCCCCCCGCGATCGTTCATCCACGTACCTCGCCGGCTGACCGCGATCCGGTCCCAACCCCCTTCGCCGGCCATCGGGACGCCGAGCTTCACCGCCGCTCCGCATCCCGCAATAAGCTCTAATGAGCCGAAGGGTGTGAGTTACAAATCGGTCGGTGCGTGAG
>CAYMLW010000533.1:0-2410 GCA_964391035.1 uncultured Gemmatimonadaceae bacterium | reverse complement strand
CCCGGTCGCTGGCCTACAACGCCGCCGACGGCATCGACCACGCCGCCGACTACGTCCGCACCCGCCCCGTCGACGAGATGCGCTCCGACCTCGAGCGCACCGTCCGCCGCCACCCCCTCACCGCGGTGGCCGTGGCCTTTTTCGCCGGCTACACGCTGCGCCGGATCTTCTGACACACAGAGACACGGAGGGGCAGAGGCACGGAGGACACCCGACCGGGCCTGCTCCCCGGCGGGTGCTCGTCGGGGAGCAGGCCCGGGCTGGGCCCGGGCTCTGGTCGGGCCCTGGCCACGGACGGGCCCGGGCGGTGGCCGGAGTGGAGGGCCGGGCCTTGTGGGCTCCGTCCCGTCAGCTCAGATCCTCGGCGGGTCGTGATAGCCACAACCCAGCGGAATCGCACGAGGGGCGAGCACGATGTTCTGGTCGTTTCTGCCCATACGCTCCACCCTCCGGAAACGCCGGGAAGCCGGCGGATCGCGACGAACCCGGCTCCACCGGAATCCCCGCTCGGGACTCCCCGACGAGGCCAGCGGGCCCGCCCGAAACCCGGCCCACGCCGCGGACTCCCCTCGACTGTGCTGACCGCCCTGCCCGGGTCCCGGACAGAGCCCCGTACCGAAGGCAAGGCGCCGGAGGCTACCGGATGACGTCGCCGATGCGGCCCGGGCGGATGTTCCGGATGAAACCGAGGGGTTCGAGGCGGTCGGCGTCGTACGAGTAGTAGATGATGAGGGCCTCGCCGCGGATCCGCTCCTCGTCGAGAAAGCCCCAGTAGCGGGAGTCGACGCTGTCGTCCCGGTTGTCGCCCATGACGAAGTAGGCGTCCTCGGGCACGACGATGGGGCCCCAGTCGTCGCGTGTGGGGCGGCACTCATCGCCATTGGTGCCGTAGCCCTCGTCGGGGACCCGGAACGCGCCGGAGATGTCCGGACTCAGCGCCACCCGCTCGCCGCACTGCCAGCGCATCCAGGGATGGGCCACATCGCCGGTGGTGTCGCTGTAGCGGGTGTACGGCTCGGACCGGGGCTCGCCGTTCACGTAAAGCGTCTTGTCCACCATGGCGAGCGTGTCCCCCGGAACGCCGACGAGGCGCTTGACCACATCGAGGTCCGGGTCGTGGGGCGGCCGGAAGACCACGACGTCGCCGCGCTCGGGGTCCGTGTAGCCCGGCAGGTGGACAGCCGCGAACGGGATCTCCGGGCCGTACGCCAGTTTGCTGAGGATCAGGAAGTCGCCCACCAGGAGAGTCTCCTCCATGGACGACGACGTGATCACGAACGTCTGGACCAGGAACGTCCGGAGCACGAGGAAGAGGAGAATCGCGCCGCCGATGCTCTTGGCCCACTCCATGGCGATGCGGCCCGGCGTCCGCTCCGGGCGCTTCGTCTTCCCGGCCCCGGAACCGCCTGCCGCAGTGCCGCCGGCCCCCTGACCCCCGCCCGTGTTTCGCTTCTTCCGCTTCTTCGCCACGCTGCTTCCGCTTCCCGTGTTGATCTATGGGTCAGTACGCCGACCGCCTCGTTTCGGTTCCGGCTCCGTTCATCGCCACCCGTTCAACCCGCCCGGGCCAGGGCCTTCCGGATCAGGACCTGGGCGTCGTCCTCGGGCCCATCCTGTTCGATGCTCACACGGACCGCGGCGTTGGCCTCGGCGTTCGAGTACCCCAGCGCGACGAGGGCACCGACCGCCTCCTGGGCAGCCGCCCCCTTCACCGACGGCCCGGCGGGCAGGGCGAGGTCGTCGAGCTTGTCGCCGAGCTCGAGGGCGATCCGCTCGGCGGTCTTCTTGCCCACGCCCGGCACCTGGACGAGGGTGGCCAGCTCCCGGTCGGTGATGGCCCGGACCAGGGCCGGCGGCGTGAGGGTCGACATCATGGCCAGCGCCAGGCGGGGCCCCACGCCGGACGCGCCGAGGAGTCGGCTGAAGAGCTGTCGCTCCGGGGGCTGGAGGAAGCCGAAGAGCATGAGGTCGTCCTCCCGGACCACCTGGTAGGTCAACAGCTCGAGCTCCTGGCCCTTGCGCGGCAGCTTCTCGAAGACGGATAGGGGGATCTCGAGCTCGTAGCCCACGCCGCCCGCGGTCATGATCTCGACCCGCTCCGGCTCCCGGACCAGGAGCGTGCCCCGGATCCGGCTGATCATCGCACCCCCTGGCCCAGCCGGTCGGCGAACCGGGCGCCGCTCAGGTGACAGAGCGCCACGGCCACGCCGTCGGCCGCGTCCGACGGGCTCGGGACCTCCTTCAGTCGCAGCAGCTTCTTGATCATGAACTGGACCTGTTCCTTGGTGGCCTGACCGGTGCCGACCACGGCGTTCTTGATCTCGGCCGGGATGTACTCGGCCACGGCCACGCCCCGCTGGGCCGCCGCGATGAGGATGACCCCGCGCGTGTGGCCCAGCAAGACCGTGGT
>CAYMLW010000532.1:0-2412 GCA_964391035.1 uncultured Gemmatimonadaceae bacterium | reverse complement strand
TCCTGGACGTCCCGATCTTCGGCGACGGCTTCGAGCCGTGGGTCATCATGATCCTCCCGCCCGGCGGCTTCTTCATGCTCGGGTTCATCCTGCTGGCGCTGAGCTGGTGGGAAGACCGGAAGGAGAAGGGCGCACGGCCGAAGATCCGGGAATGGCCTCACGGGGTGGGCTCCATGACCCGGCGTGAAGGAAGGAGGGTGGCCTGATGGGTAGCGAACTCTTCTTCATCTTCATGTCGGCGCTGCTGGTCAACAACTTCGTGCTGGCGCTCTTCCTCGGGCTCTGCCCGTTCATGGGCGTGACGGCGAAGGTGTCCACCGCGATCCGGATGGGCGGGGCCAACATATTCGTGATGACCATCACGTCCATCGTGGCCTGGTTCCTCAACACGTATATCCTCGACGCGGCGCCGTTCCTGCGACTGATCAGCTTCATCGTGGTGATCGCGTCGCTGGTCCAGATCGTCGAGATCACCATCAAGAAGGTCAGCCCCACCCTCTTCCGGGAGCTGGGGATCTTCCTCCCGCTGATCACCACCAACTGCGCGATCCTCGGCCTGGCCATCTTCCAGACCAACCGGGGCTACGGCTTCCTCGAGGGGCTCGCCTTCGCCTTCGGCGCCGGCTTCGGGCTGACACTGGCGCTGTTGCTCATGGCCTCGATCCGGCAGCGGACGGAGCTGTCCGCGGTCCCGTCTGTGGCCCGCAACATGGGCCTCGTGTTGATCATCGCCGGCAGCCTGTCGCTGGCGTTCATGGGCTTCGCTGGCCTGTTCTCCTCGTGAGCACGATCGCGGCGGTCCTCGGCTTCGCGGCGCTCTTCGGCGCATTCGGCCTGTTGGGGCCGGTGCTCGCACGAAAACGGTGCGAGGGCGAGGGCGGCTGCGGAGCATGCAGTAGCGAGACCTGTAAGTACACGGAGTAGGCATGAACACTGATCCGAACCCGGAGCGCCGGGACATGATTCGAGATACCGCCGGTCCGCGGCAGAAGGCGACCGCGACGCCTGGAGCCACCCGAGACGGCGGGCGACCCTCGCGCCGCGAGTTCGTCGCCCTCGGCGTCGGCGCCCTGGTCGTGGCCGCCACGCCCGGCCTGGTCCGGCCCAGGCGGCGACTGATACGGCGCACGGTGCCGGTCATGGGCACCATCGCCGAGGTCGGCGTGGTCCACCGTGACGAGCGGTTCGCGCAGGGCGCCATCGCGGCGGCCATCGCCGAGCTCCGGGCCGTGGACCGGGCCATGACCCGGTTCGATGACGCGTCCGAGATCGGCCGCGCCAACCTCGAGGCCGCCCGTCGGCCGGTGCCCGTGAGCGAGGCCACGGCCGAGGTCGTCACGGCGGGCCTGACCTGGGCCGAGGCCAGCGATGGCGCCTTCGACCCGACCCTCGGGCGCGCAGTCGCGCTCTGGGATGTGGGCCACAGGAAGGCACCGCCCGCGGCCGGGCAGCTGCGGGCGTTCGCCGGTGAAGGGCTCTACCGGTCGCTGGAGATCGGCCGGCGGGCCGGCGAGCCCGTCGTCGTATACCACGACGACGCCATCGGGCTGGACCTGGGCGGGATCGGCAAGGGCTACGGCGTGGACCGGGCCGTTCGTGCCCTGCGGGAGTGGGGCGTGACCGACGCCCTGGTCAACGTCGGTGGCGACCTGTACGCCCTCGGCGTGTCCGAGGATGGCGACCCCTGGGAGGTGGGCGTCCGGGATCCCGACGACGCCACGAAGCTGGCCGCCACCTTCCGGATCAGCGACCGGGCCGTCGCCACGTCCGGCGACTACGAGCAGTTCTTCGAACACCACGGCCGCCGGTACCATCACGTGCTCGATCCGCGGACCGGCGCGCCCCGTCGCACGAGCACCCGCAGCATCACGATATCCGCCGATCGGTGCATGACCGCGGACGCCGCCGGCACAGCCGCGTTCGGGGCGTCGCGCGACGCCGCGACCCGTCTCATCGCAAGCGTGGACCGGCATGCGGAGATCCTGTACATCGGATAGGGAGGGGCACCCATGGAGACACATCTCGCGTACTGCTCGGCCTGTGACCGAGAGGTCGAGGTCGCACTCCGACCCGGCTTCGAACCCGTACCGGGAGAGCCGATCCCCACCGACGCCATGGTGTGCCTCGCCCACGGGGAGACCTGCACCGGGAACCTGTGTCCCCTCTTCGGGATCCCGCCCGAAGAGATGAAGGAGAACCTGGATCGGCTTCGCGCCGAGTCCTGAGGAGACCGCCATGGAAACGCGCACCGTGTTCTGCTCGAAGTGCGATCACGACGTGACGGTCACCCTCACCCCCCAGCCCCTGCATCGGGGCCACGCGAACATCTCCGATGCCGGCGAGCTTGTCTGCCTCGACTTCGGACCCCGCTGCACCAGCGGGAAATCGTGCGCGATCTCGACGCTCCCGACC
>CAYMLW010000531.1:0-2416 GCA_964391035.1 uncultured Gemmatimonadaceae bacterium | reverse complement strand
ACCGATGACATGCGCGAGGCGACGTCCGTGGTGGTCATCCAGGAGCTGTTGCACCGGGGTGCCAGGGTTCAGGCCCACGACCCCGAAGCCATTGGGACCGCCCGTCGGATTTTCGGTGACCGGGTGTTGTTCAGCCATTCGAACTACGACGTGCTGAAGGGGGCGGATGCGCTCCTCATCGTCACCGACTGGCAGCCGTATTACCGGCCGGAATTCGAGCGCGTCAAAGCGCTGCTGAAGGAACCGGTCGTGGTCGATGGCCGGAATCTGTTCGACCCTGCGAGGATGAACGCGTTGGGTTTCGATTACTGGAGCGTAGGCAGGACCCGTGGGCAGAAGGCGCCTGTTCGTTCGGATCTGGCCGCGGTGGACGTCGAATAGGGGCGCTCTCAACCAGAGGCGGTGCGCAGGTGCCTATGGCTGCGAATCCGCTCCGCCTCTGCCGGATTCTAAAGTGCACGAGGCGAACGGTTACCTGCCGTGCGGGCGCCCGGTCGGGTCCCCGTTTCGATTCATGGCCCTAAAGGTGAAAAGCACTCGATATTCCGAGGAGGAACGTTGACGGTGACCGCGTTGGTGCCGATGAAGGGACATTCAGAGCGAGTCCCGGACAAGAACATCCGACCCCTTGCCGGACAGCCTACATGCTACTGGATATTGCAGGCCTTGCGGGACAGCGTCCATGTGGAGACAATCGTCGTTAACACCGACTCTGACGTGATCATGTCGATGGTGGCAGACCGGTTTCCTGAAGTGGTGATCCTGGAGCGTCCGAAGAGCCTGCGGGGAGACATGGTCCCGATTCAGCCATTGATCGAGCATGACCTTTCGATGATGGACGGCGACCTCTACCTGCAGACGCACGCGACGAATCCGTTGGTGACTGCGACGACTATCGATACCGCCATTCGGGCTTTCACGGGCCAGGCCGAGCACGACTCCCTGTTCTCGGTTACCCCGCTCCACACCCGCTTCTACTGGCCCGATGGGCGCCCCGTGAACCACGATCCGGACATACTCCTGCGCACGCAGGACATGGAACCGATCTACGAGGAGAACTCCTGCATCTACATCTTCTCGCGGGAGGTGTTCGAGCGTCGTAAGCACAGGTTGGGGGACAACCCGATGCTGTACCCAATGGAACCGGGGGAGGCCGTGGACATAGATGAACCTCTGGACTTTCTAATCGCAGAGACGCTGATGAGTGACCGCCTTAATAGGGAGTCGTCATGAGCGCCCCGTCGCTCCGGGATCGCCTCCGCGGCGGTCAGCAGACAGTAGGCTCCTGGCTGTCGTTCGGCTTCACACCTGTGGCGGAGATCATGGCCCGCGCGGGCTTCGACTGGCTCGTGATCGATATGGAGCACACGGCTATCGGCGTGTGGGATGCGTTCCAGTTGATCCAGGTCATCGACCTGGCGGAGTGTGTGCCGCTAGTACGAGTGGGGGCGAATGACGAGCTGTTGATTAAGCGATCCTTGGACGCCGGTGCGCACGGTGTGATTGTACCCATGGTTAACACCGCGGCGGACGCCGAGCGAGCGGTGGCGGCGGCGCGTTACGCGCCCGAAGGCCGGCGAGGAACGGGACTGAGTCGGGCGCAGGGGTACGGGGAGGCATTCGAGGCGTACTGGGACTGGGCGACGGAGCACACGGTCGTGATCGTGCAGATCGAGCACACGGCCGGGGTCGAGAACCTGGAGCTAATCCTTGCCACGGAGGGGGTAGACGGTTTTATTGTCGGGCCTTACGATTTGTCGTGCTCGCTCGGGTTTCCGGGTGATTTTGAGGCGGCGGTGTTCGTCGAGGCCATGGACGAAGTCCGCACGTTCCTGCGACCGGGCGCCAAGCCGGGCGGAGTTCACATCGTCCATTCCAGCCCGGCTGAGCTCGAGCGCCGGCTGGCTGAGGGATACCGGTTTGTCGCCTACGGCGATGACATGGTGTTTTTCGCCGAGAAGACCCGGGAAGCCGCGGCGGACGTACGGGCGGCGAGTCGCAGTGGAAGCAAGGTTGAGAGAGAAGGGAATCGATGAAACACGTCGTCGTATCGGGCGATCTGAGAGGTTCCGATATCCGTCCCCCGGTGCTCCTGGAGAAATTCAGGAGCGTTTCGGCAGAGGCCTCCAAGCGGGTCTTCGGCGACGGAGAAGACTGGTTGGTGGTGCCGTGCCCGGCGTGCGGATCGGACGCGGAGCGGGACGCGTTCCGGCGAGGTGAGTTCACCTACCGGGAATGCCTGGAGTGCGAGTCGTTGTATGTATCCCCGCGACCGGGCTCGGCTCAGCTACAGGCGTACTTCAACGAGCCGGAAATAGCCCAGGTCCGGGCCGAGTACTTCGGTGGGCTGACCGGGGAGGCCAGGACCACGCTCATCCTCGAGAGCCGGGGGCGCTGGGTGGCCCGGTTGTGGGAC
>CAYMLW010000530.1:0-2433 GCA_964391035.1 uncultured Gemmatimonadaceae bacterium | reverse complement strand
GGCGGGCGCTTCCGCGTTCTCGGTGTATACGGGACTTCGGCATCAGAACACTAGCAGCCAACAACTGCGGCCCCCCACCCCGCGACCCGCGGCCCGTGACCGTCTGGCGTGTCCGGCGGTTCGTGGAGCCGGCGAGGTTGCCCGCCGAGGCTGCCCGGCCGGGTCGCCCGGGGGGCCGGTTGCCGGCGACCGACGGCGGCCGCATCCTTACCCGTTCCTCAAGCCGACCATCGCACTGAACCACGCCGCATGAGTGCCATCCTGCTGCTGGTCGTAGGACTGAGCGCCTTCGCCACCGGCTACCTCTTCTACTCCCGCTACGTTGCGCGCTGGATCTACCGGCTCGATCCCGACTACGTGACGCCGGCCCACCGGTTCGAGGACGGCGTCGACTACGTCCCGACCAACAAGCACGTCCTCTTCGGCCACCACTTCACGTCCGTGGCGGGGGCGGCGCCCATCGTGGGGCCCGCCATTGCCGTGATCTGGGGCTGGCTGCCGGCATTCCTCTGGGTCGTCCTCGGGACCATCTTCGCCGGCGCCGTCCACGACATGGGCGCCCTCTGGCTCTCCGTCCGCCACAAGGGACAGTCCATCGGCACGCTGACCCAGGGGATCGTAGGGAGCCGCGCCCGCACCCTCTTCCTGCTCATCATCTTCTTCCTCCTGCTGATGGTGAACGCGGTCTTCGCGGTGGTCATCGCGAACCTGTTCATCGCCAATCCCGGGTCCATCTTCCCGGTCTGGATGGCGCTGCCCACGGCGGTGGCCGTGGGGCTGCTGGTGTACCGGACGCGGGCCGGGATCCTGGCCCCGAGCCTCGTCGCCCTGCTCCTCCTCTACGTCTACATCTGGCTCGGCCAGTTCATCCAGCCGCAGCTCCCGGACCTCTTCGGCTTCGCGCCCACCGTCGCCCAGATCACCGCGGCCGGGGGCGACATGGCCGCCGCCCGGGCCGCGGCCGCCACCGACGGGGTCCGGGCGGGCTGGGTCATCATCATGCTGATCTACGGACTCGTCGCCTCGACGCTCCCGGTCTGGCTCCTGCTCCAGCCCCGGGACTACATCAACAGCCACCAGCTCTTCGTGGCACTCGGCGTGATCTTCGCCGGCGTGGTCGTGACCAACCCCGAGGTCGCGGCGCCGGCCATCAACCAGCAGCTGCCCGCCGACTCGCCGGGCTGGTTCCCGCTCCTCTTCATCACCATCGCCTGCGGCGCCATCTCCGGGTTCCACGGCCTCGTGGCCTCCGGGACCACGTCCAAACAGCTCGACCGGGAGACCGACGCCCGCTACGTGGGCTACGGCGGCATGACGGGGGAGGGGACCCTGGCCCTGACCTCGATCCTCGCCACCACCGCCGGGTTCGCCGTCTACGCCGGCATCGACGGCTGGCGCGAGCACTACGCCTCCTTCGCCTCCGCATCCGCCGGCGGCGTGAACGCCTTCGTCAGCGGCGTGGGCGTCCTCGCCGAGGGGATCGGCATCCCACACGACGTCGCCGTCATCTTCGCCGCCGTCGTGGTCATCTCCTTCGCCGCCACCACCATGGACACGGGCGTGCGACTCCAGCGCTACATCATCGAGGAGCTCGGCAGCCAGTACCGGATCAAACCCCTCGAGAACGGGTTCTTCGCCGCGGTCCTCGCCGTCGCCACCGTCGGCGCGCTGGCCCTCGGCATCGATCGGGGGGCCGGCGGGATGCGGATCTGGCCGCTGTTCGGGACCACGAACCAGCTGACCGGGGCCCTCACCCTCCTGGTGCTGACCATCGTCCTGCTCAGCCTCAAGCGGAACGCCTGGGTCACGGGCATCCCAATGGTCTTCCTCTTCTTCATGACCACCTGGGCCATGCTCGAGCAGATGGCGGGGACGTTCCAGAGCCAGTGGCTGCTGTTCGGCGTGGGGGCGGCCATCTTCGTGCTGGAGATATGGTTGATTCTGGAGGCGGTGGTGGCCGTCCGCCGGGCTATTGGTGGGGAGATTCGGACGTCCATGTCGGAGGAAGAGGAGAAGGTCGAGTACAACGTTCGGTGACGGCGGACGGCCGGCGCGGCTGCGCCGCGCAAATCGCGGCGCTCCGCGCCGCAACTCGGTCGCCTCCGGCTCCCAAATCGCTTCGGCCTTCGGCCTCGCAACTCGCTGCGCAACGGCGCCGCGGGGCGGCGCAAACTGGCTCGCCTTCGGCTCGCAAATCGCTGCGCAACCCGCTCGCCTTCGGCTCGCAACCCGCTCGGCCTTCGGCCTCGCAAACGGCTTCGGGCCTTCGGCCCTCGCAAACGGGCTCGCTGACGCTCGCAAACGAGCTCGGCCTCCGGCCTCGCAATGGGGGGCGTGTGGTGAGGTGGTGGGGAGAGGGGGTCCCCAGGCCGATGGTGGAGAAGGGCAGGACCCCCCAGTTGAGGGCGGGGCCCGGGCGGGGGGTCCCCCAGT
>CAYMLW010000529.1:0-2435 GCA_964391035.1 uncultured Gemmatimonadaceae bacterium | reverse complement strand
TGAGCCTCCGGGTCCAGGTCGATTCCTACTTCCTGATACCCTTCAGCTCATTAGAACTCAAGTACAAAGGATGCGAACCGCTCCTGGACGGAGCCCTCGAGCTCCCGTTCGACGACGGCCTGGACGGCATCATACGGCACCGGCGGGACCCGGTCGTGGAGCGCCTCCAGCTCGCGAACGAAGGGCTCAGGCAGGAGGTCCCGACGCAGCCACTGCAGGCCGGGTGGCGGGTCACCTGTTTGCCCGCGGAATGCGAGCGTACCCGGGGCTCGACGGGGTTCGCCGGCACGCGCCGCCCACGTGCCGTGATTCCAGGGCGGGAGACCGGAGGGAGCGCGAGGAGAACTACTCCTCGTGCCAGAACCCTGGATAGTTGAATGCAGATTCGATGGCGTCGACGTCTCGAATAGCTCCGCCGTGTTTCCGAACAGCGCCCCTCCAGCGAGCACCAATCACCTCGTGGATCTCATCGATTGCCATTCGCGCCTCCTCCCGCGTGAACGCGAATCGGGGCGCCTGACTCAGCAGATTCGCCGCCGTCGCCGCGCGTCCCTGGCCTCCGCAGACGAGGGCGAGTTCCCGGCGCTCCATGGCATGCTGGGGCCCGGGCGTCAGGTCGTAGGCAGGACTGAGTTCCCAATTCTCTCCCGGGGCGATGACCGCGTGATTGCGGGGGTGGTCATCGTGGTTCGAGATCAGCGCGTTGAACACCATTCGCCGATATAGTTCGCGGCGATCGCCGTCGGATCGGCACGAGAGCCGACGGAGCTCGTCTGCCAGGAGGGGATATGACCAGTTTCTCATCTCGACTGCGCTCTCTGATGCCCGGAGCACGGTGAGGGCGCTGAGCATTCGGTGCCGAAAGTGACCACCGCCCCCTTTCTGCCGGTCAAAGCGGCGCAGCAACAGGACGTTCTCGTCGCCGACTTGCACGACTTTCGCCTCCGGCACCCGAATCCCGCACTCACGCGCGAGGTCGAGCATTGCAGCTTCAACAGGTGCGTGATCCCATCGATCGGCCTGAGCGGGGAACTTCGCTACCCAGAGCCCGTCTTCCGTTTCCACGACATTCTTGGGTCGAGCTCCTCCCAAGGCCGTTGTGGGGTCGATGAGGTCCCGGAGCTGCCTGCGGACCTCTTCATCCGATTCGGCCTGTTCGATGACCGCGGCGGCTCTCCGCAACGCTTCCAGATGAACGACGCGGTTGAATTCGCGTCGCGGGGCGGGCGGATCCTGGCCGAGGCCGAACGAAAGCGCTCCCGCTCCGTCCTCCGGGGACTCGAGTAGATAATCGAGCTCGTGCAACGACCCGTGCCCCGATCGACGCTCGATCACTCTGCGGCCCCAGGCATCCGGGCCCGCATCGCGTAGCGCGCCGAAGAGTCCGCCCAGCTCTGCCGTCTCGTAGGTGCGGTCGCTGAGCGGCAGGTTGAGTGGGTCGAGCGCCACGGCATCAGAACGTGCCCGGTACCTTCGCCCGTAAACGAAGCGCCCGACCGCCGAACCTCGCGGTCGCGTGTCCAGAACGAACTTTCCGCAGGTGACGACTTCCATCGACTGCGGCATCTGGAGGTAGACGTAACACTCGCGCCTAGAAGTCATCGCTCAAACCGTGATCGGGTCGAACACGCTCACCCCTTCGAGCAGCCTCCAGGGCTATGCCCTCGCGGTCGCGTTCAGGTGCGGCGACCTCAGCAAGGTCGTCAAGCAGGCCCATCGCCCAAAGCGCCGCCACGTAGGCTCCCACACTCGTTCCGAGCTCCCCGGATTCCACCCGGGCGATGGTGGGACGTGATACGCCAGCCTTCGCGGCCAAATCCTCCTGACGCAGACCGCGACGTTGACGCGCCGTGGCGATATTCGCACCGAGTGCAGTCACCGCGTCGACAGCAGCGGCAGGGGCCGTCTCAGATCGGATGCTGGGTCGAGGCATTGGTGTAACACATATTTTACGGTAACAGGTTTAGTGGTAATTATGTATTACATATACCCGCCTGTCAAGAGCGCTCATCGCCCGGCTCTGGATGCCCGCGATGGTGGGCTTCGGCGTCCTGATGTGGCTGATGGGGGGCGGCGGGATCTGACGTCCGTGGCCGGCGGACACGGATTAAGAAGTTCTTCATGTGGACTTCACGGCCGATTCACGAGTCTGCACCGACCTTACGGCCATGAACGAACACGCCTCACGAACGAGAGCACACACAGAATGACGAACTGGAAGCTCTGGAGCGGGCTGGTGGTGGCGCTCGCGTTGCCGATCTCGGCCGGGCCGTCCGCCGCGCAGGTGGGGCCTGCCACCGGCGCAAGGGACACCGGTCCGATAGTGGAAGCCGCCGGGGAGGAGCTGACCCTGTCCGAAGTCTACGAGCTGGCCCGTGAACGGAACCCCATGCTCCGCGCCGCCGGGGCCCGGGCGGACGCGGCGGCGACCCGCG
>CAYMLW010000528.1:0-2459 GCA_964391035.1 uncultured Gemmatimonadaceae bacterium | reverse complement strand
TCGGCCGAGGGCCGGGGCGAGGAGACGCTGATCCTGTGCGACAACGCCGGCCAGCTCGAGCGGCTGGAGGAGCTGCTGGGCGGCGTCCACAGCATCCCGGGCGATACGACCCTCGCCCTCGGCACCCTGGCCGGCGGGTTCATCCTCGAGGGGCCCCGGCCGCTCCGGGTCCTGACCGACCACGAGATCTTCCAACGCGCCCGCCGGGTCCGACGGGGTCGGCGGTTCCGGGGCGGCGGCGCCATCGAGAGCCTGAGCCAGCTCCAGCCCGGCGACTTCGTGGTCCACATGGATTACGGCATCGGCCGGTTCCAGGGCCTCGAGCGGGTCACCGTAGGCGACCGGACCATCGAGTCGCTGGCCATCGGGTACGCCGGCGACGAGGTGCTGCGGCTGCCGGTGTACCGGCTCGACGCCATCGAGCGGTGGGTGCCGGACCGGGAGGGTGCGAAGCCGCCGTCGCTCCACAAGATCGGCGGCAAGACATGGTCGAAGGTCAAGCGGAAGACGCAGCAGGCCATCGAGCGGATGGCCGTCGAGCTCCTCGAGCTATACGCGGCCCGGGAGATGGCGGAGCGGCCGCCCTATCCGGAGGACACGCGCTGGCAGAAGGAGATGGAGAGCGCGTTCCTGTACGAAGACACGCCGGACCAGCGCCAGGCCACCGCGGACGTGAAGGCGGACATGCAGTCGCCGCGGCCCATGGACCGGCTGATCATCGGCGACGTGGGCTACGGCAAGACGGAAGTCGCCATCCGGGCCGCCTTCAAGGCGGTCCAGGACGGCCGGCAGGTCGCGCTCCTCGCCCCGACCACGATCCTGGTGGAGCAGCATCTGCACACGTTCGAGGAGCGGCTGGCGGACTACCCGGTCCGGATCGAGGCGCTCAGCCGGTTCCGGACGCGGAAGGAGCAGGACGAGATCCTGGCGGCCATCGCGGCCGGCGAGGTCGACATCGTGGTGGGCACCCATCGGCTGCTGCAGAAGGACGTGCTGTTCCACGACCTGGGCCTGATGGTGGTGGACGAGGAGCAGCGGTTCGGCGTCCGTCAGAAGGAGCGGCTCAAGGACATGAAGCGAAACGTGGACGTGCTCTCCATGACGGCCACGCCCATCCCGCGCACGCTCTACATGTCGCTGGCGGGGCTCCGGGACCTGTCGCTGATCCAGACGCCGCCCCGGGACCGGATGCCGATCATCACCCACGTCGTGCCGTGGATCGACGAGATCATCCGGGACGCCATCCTCCGGGAGCTGGACCGGGGCGGCCAGGTGTTCGTGGTCCACAACCGCATCGAGTCGCTCAACGCGGTGGCGGAGCGGGTCCGTCGGCTGGTGCCGGACGAGGCGGAGGTGGCTGTGGTCCACGGCCAGATGGGCGCCCGTCAGCTCGACACCGTCATGAGCCGCTTCCTCGACCGCGAGTTCCACGTCCTCGTGACCACCGCGATCATCGAGAACGGGCTCGACGTTCCGACGGCCAACACCCTGATCGTGGACCGGGTCGACATGTTCGGCCTGAGCCAGCTCTACCAGATCCGGGGCCGGGTGGGGCGATCGCATCACCGCGCCTTCTGCTACCTGGTGGCGCCGGAGGGCATCACCGTCGAGGCGGAGAAGCGGCTCCGGATCCTCGAGCACCACACCGAGCTGGGCAGCGGCTACGCCATTGCCGTCAAGGACCTGGAGCTCCGGGGCGCGGGGAACCTGCTCGGCGCGGACCAGTCCGGGCAGATCCACGCGGTGGGCGTGGACACCTACACCCGGCTGCTCGAGAAGACCGTCGCGCGCCTCAAGGGCGAGGAGGAGCAGGAGCGCTTCCCCGCCCCGGATGTGGGCATGGACGGACCGGCGTACCTGCCCGACGAGTACATCGCCGACTCGGCCCAGAAGCTCCACCTCTACCGCCGCCTCTCCCGGGCCGCCGATCCCGACGAGGTCGGCGGCATGCGCGGCGAGATCGAGGATCGCTTCGGCCGGCCCCCGCCGGAGGTCGACCGGCTCCTCGACGCTGCCCGGCTCCGGCTCCTCGGCCAGACCCTCGGCGTGGACCGCGTCACGGTCCGGCCCGACACGGCGCGCCTGACCTTCCGCCGTGAGGTCGTGCCTCGCATGACCGCCCTCCAGTCCGCCATGCATGACCGCCTCCTCGAGGTCGAGGTCCGACGCACCGACCCCCTCAGCCTCGTCATCCACCGCCTCGGCACCGAATCGCTGGCGGCAGCCGTGGCCGAAGCGCTGGGGCTCCTGGCGGAGACTTCGTAGTCGTAGTCGTACTCGGGTCCGGCGCCTCGCGAAGCCCGATGGCGCCTGGCCACGCCCGGTTCACCGGCTCGGGGCTGAGCCCGGTGTGCGGACGCGACCACGATCAGGGCCGCGGCCCTCTTGCGCGAAGCGCCCTCTTGCGAGCCGAAGGCGAGCCCCCCGAGCCCCCCCGGGTTGTACCCAGCCGCCGCGCC
>CAYMLW010000527.1:0-2491 GCA_964391035.1 uncultured Gemmatimonadaceae bacterium | reverse complement strand
AAAGTTTTAGTAGAAGAAGCCTATCGGAGAAATTTGGAAGATGACGAAAAATACAAGGCTTACGTGGAACAAATGAAAAAGGAAGCCATTGTCGAAGCGCTGTAGGTCCAGGCTCACGCCGGTCCACTGGCCGTCCGGCGTCCGGAACGCGAACGGCGGGGCCTCCTTGACGCCGACGACGAGGTAGAGCGGACGGCGGACGGTGCACCAATATCCCAAATTGGCGCAATGCGCCATGACCCGGTCCCACGCGCGAGGCGCGAAGCCGGGGTTCGGCATGCCGCGATGGGCCCAAATGAAATAATGGTGCACCGTCCGCCGGCCGGTCCGCAGGCCGGCGTCGGCAGGCGGACTGCTCCGGCGGCTCGCACCGCGCGGACCAGGGTTCTATCTTAAGGGTTCTACCTCGAGGTAGGGCTTCCACAGCGAAGGCGGTCGGACATGACGGACTTTCCGGGCCCCGGTCAACCGGGGGGTGGACAACTGGGATTCGACCTGCAGAACCTGGACCTGAGCAGGCTGAACCAGTTCATCGGCCGGGCGGCCTGGCTCCTGCTTCTCATCCCGCTCTGGCTGGCCGTGCGCTGGGCCCACGGGTTCTATACCGACTGGCTCTGGTTCAGCGGCGTGGGGCACGAAGACGTGCTGGTGACGCGGGTCGTGGCCGGGGCCGTCCTCTTTCTGGTGGGACTGGTCGTCTTCCTGGCGATCGCGCTGCCCAACCTCTACTACGCCCGGCGAGCGACGGGGGCCGGGCCGGTCGCGCTCCCGGAGTGGCTGACCGCGAGCGACTACGGCCTGGCGCGGACGCTCCTGACGCGCGCGGCCATCGCCATCGCGGCGCTGGCGGCGCTGATGCTGGCCACGCTGCCGGCCGCCGAATGGGAGACGGTCTTGCTGTTCCTGAACCGGGTTCCGTTCGGGGAGGCCGACCCGATCTTCGGCCACGACTTCTCCTTCTTCATCTTCACGCTGCCCGCGCTGGAGCTGCTTCACGCGTGGCTGCTGGCCGCGGTGTTGACGGTGGCGGTGGTCGTCGTCGCCTACTACTACGTCATCAGCCGGATCCGGATGGACCACTTCGCCTTCATGACGCAGGCGGAGCTGCAGGTGGCGCTGCTCGCGGCGGCGCTATTCCTGCTCGTCGCGGCCGGCCACTGGCTGAGCCGGTACGAGCTGCTGTACTCGCCCACGGGCGCGGTCTACGGCTTCGGGCACACCGACAGCGTCATCAACCTCCCGGGCCGGACCCTGCTCACAGTCATTGCCGCGGCCACGGCCGGGCTGGTGGCGTGGGGCGGGATCCGGCGGAAGAACCTGGTTCAGTTGGCCTGGCCCGTCGTCGCCTGGTTCGTCGCGACGCTGCTGATCGGGAGCGCCGTGCCGGCGGCATTCCAACGGCTGCGGGTGGAGCCAACCGAGATGGCCCTCGAGCGGGAGTACCTGGCCAACAACATCCAGTACACGCGGCAGGCGTACGGGCTGGACCAGCTCCAGTCGCGCAGCCATCCGGCCCGGGGGACCCTGGACCCGGCGACGGTGGCGGAGAACCAGGGCACCATCCAGAACGTGCGGCTGTGGGACGAGAGCCCGCTGCTGCAGAGCTACAACCAGATCCAGTTCTTCCGACTTTACTACGACTTCCGGGCGGTCCACACCGACCGCTACACGGTCGACGACGAGCTCCGCCAGGTCATGCTCGCCACCCGCGAGCTGTCAGCGGAGAAGCTGCCGGACGAGGCCCAGCGCTGGGTCAACCGTCACCTCCAGTTCACCCACGGCTACGGCGTGGCCATGAGCCCGGTGACGGAGGTCCAGGCCGGCGGGCGGCCCACCTTCCTGGTCAGCGACGTGCCGCCGACGGGCGCGATTCCGCTCGAGCGGCCGGAGGTCTATTACGGGCTCAAGAGTCTGGACTACGTGATCGCCCGCAGCAGCATGCAGGAGTTCAACTATCCGGGGCAGGACGGGCCGGTCTACACCCACTACGAAGGCGACGGCGGCGTCGTTCTCTCTTCGTGGTTCCGCCGGTTCATCTTCGCCTGGAAGTTCCGTGACCTGAACATCCTGATCTCCGGCGAGATCCAACCAGACAGCCGGATCCAGTACCGGCGGGTGATCTCCGAGCGCTTCGCCGCCATCACGCCGTTCCTGCTCCGGGACCGGGAGGCGTACAACGTGGTGGCCGACGGCCGGCTCTTCTGGATCCAGGACGCGTACACCGTCACGGACCGGTACCCATACTCGACCTCGTTCGGCGGATTCAACTACATCCGCAACAGCGTCAAAGCCGTGGTGAACGCCTACAACGGCGACGTCGACTTCTACGTCTTCGATCCGGACGACCCGATCGTACAGACGTACGCACGCATCTTCCCCGAGCTGTTCCAGCCGGCCGGAGCACTGCCCGAGCATCTGCGCGCCCATGTCCGGGCCCCTCTGGACCAGTTCACCGTCCAGACCCAGATGCTGCTCCAGTACCACATGCAGG
>CAYMLW010000526.1:0-2510 GCA_964391035.1 uncultured Gemmatimonadaceae bacterium | reverse complement strand
ATCAGAGCAGTGCCGTGCTGAAATACCGTTCCGGGGACGCTGGCCGCGTTCAGCAGCCTGCCGTTCCTCCAGGGGCTGTCCGACACCTTCCAGCCGGGGAACTGGGCGTACTACGTCAGCTACGGCCTGCTGATCCTCTTCTTCACGTACTTCTACACGTCCATCATCTTCAACCCGGTGGACCTGGCCGAGAACCTGAAGAAGCAGGGCGCGTTCGTCCCGGGCGTGAAGCCGGGGGCGCGCACCGCCCAGTACATCGACCACGTGCTGAGCCGCATCACCCTTCCGGGAGCCATCTACCTGGCGCTCATCGCCATGGTCCCCTTCTGGATCTTCGATCTCTTCGACATTCAGCTCTTCTTCTTCGGCGGAACGTCGCTGCTGATCGTCGTGGGCGTGGGGCTGGATACGGTCCAGCAGATGCAGCAGCATCTGCTGCTTCGCCACTACGAAGGCTTCATGAAGAAAGGACGGGTACGATTCCGTGGACGCCAACGATACATGGGCTGACGACCCAATGCGGTTGATCTTCCTCGGGGCTCCAGGTGCCGGAAAGGGCACCCAGGGAGCCCTGTTCGCAAAGAAACATGGGCTCCGGGTGATCTCGACCGGCGACATCCTGCGGGACGCGGTTCGCCGGGGCACGGAGCTGGGCGAGAAGGCCAAGAGCTACATGGATGCCGGGGAGTTGGTCCCGGATGAGCTGATCCTGGGCATGGTCCGGGAGGTCCTCGAGGACCAGGACGGTGGCTTCATCCTCGACGGCTTCCCCCGCACGCTGGAGCAGGCCGAGGGCCTCTCGGCGCTGCTGGTCGATCTGGACATGGCCCTGAGCGCCGTCGTCGTGATCGAGGTGGATCCGGAGATGGTGGTCAAGCGGATCAGCGGGCGCCGCTCCTGCCCGGAGTGCAAGCAGGTCTACAACGTGTACTTCGAGCCGCCCGAGACCGAGGGCGTGTGCGACAACTGCGGCGCCACGCTGGTGGAGCGCCCGGACGACAACGCCGATACGGTGCGCAACCGCCTCGAAGTCTATGAGCGCCAGACGCGGCCGCTCATCGAGTACTATCAGGAAACCACGGTGCCCGTGGAGTTCGTCGATGGGACCGGGAGTGTCCAGGACGTGCAGGACGCCATCGAAAGGACGCTCCTGCCGGCATGACCCTGCTGAAGACCTCCGACCAGATCGACGCGATGGGCCGCGCCGGCCGCATCATCGGCGCGCTCTTCCAGGGCCTGGGAGAGGGCGTCGGGCCGGGGGTCAGCACGGCAGAGCTGGACACCTTTGCCGAGACGTTCATCCGCGATCACGAGGGCGCCGAGCCCGCATTCAAGGGCCTCTACGGCTTCCCGGCCACGGTGTGCACGTCCATCAACCACGAGGTGGTCCACGGGATCCCGACTCCGTACCGGACCCTGGCGGAGGGGGACATCATCACCATCGATGTCGGTGTCCAGCTGGATGGCTGGTTCGCCGACGCGGCCGTGACCTTCCCCGTAGGCGACGTGGACGACGAGACCCGCCGGCTCCTGGACGCCACCCGCATCGCACTCGACGCGGGGATCCACGCCGCAACGATCGGGAATCGGATCGGGGACATCAGCCACGCGATCCAGAAGCACGCAGAGTCTCGCGGCTACAGCGTGGTGCGGGAGCTGGTGGGACACGGCATCGGCAGGGAGCCCCATGAGGATCCGCAGGTCCCGAACTTCGGACGGCCCGGCCGCGGACCGCGGCTCGAAGAAGGGCTGGTCCTGGCCATCGAGCCGATGGTGAACCTCGGCGTGGCGGAGGTGGAGACCCTGCAGGATCGCTGGACCGTGGTTACGGCCGACCGGAAACGGAGCGCACATTTCGAGCACACCGTCGCCATCACCGCTGCGGGGCCGAGGATCCTCACCGCCGCTGATGTGGCGGTAAGGAGCTAGGACCTGAGACCTGAGAACTAAGAACTAAGAACTAAGAACTAAGTAACGGCGGGCGAAGGAAGAGGGCGAGGAAGAGGGCGAGGAAGAGGGGGCGAGGAAGAGGGGGCGAGGGCGAAGGATGTCGATGCTAGCGAAGGTTAGCGCGCGATGGAGGATGGAACGGCCACTCAGCTCTTAGATCTTGGTTCTTAGCTCTGGCAGGGTTGATGGGCAGGAGGGGCAGTGTTATCCTTTAAAGCTGTCCGATAAACGAAGGGGAGTCGCATGAAGGTGCGTACGAGCGTAAAGCCGATCTGCGAGCACTGCCGCGTCGTCCGACGGCGCGGGGTGGTGCGCGTCATCTGCAAGAAGAACCCGCGTCACAAGCAGCGGCAGGGCTAGGAGGAGCATGGCACGGATCGCAGGAGTGGACCTTCCGCGCAACAAGCGGATCGAGGTAGCGCTGACCTACATTTACGGGATCGGGGACACGTCGGCCCGGGACATCCTGGACACGACGGCGGTGGATCCGGACCGTCGGACGCAGGACCTGACGGACGAAGAGGTGAACCGTCTGCGTCGGGTGATCGAGAACCAGTACA
>CAYMLW010000525.1:0-2512 GCA_964391035.1 uncultured Gemmatimonadaceae bacterium | reverse complement strand
AAACGCCACTCCCACGTCCCCCAGGTCGCCAGGCGACGGAGGTGGGCGCCCCACGATGCCGATCGCCCCCCGCCGGAATGGTCCCCCGTCGGTGGGGTGCCAGAGCGGGGAAGAGGGACGGGAGTGGCGGGGTGGCATGCCATTTCGGCACACCGATCCTGCCATTCCCGCACCGCCCGCCCGGCATGCGTCCTGCAACGGTCAGCGGGCTGAACGCGGGCCTTGACAGCGGTCGATGGCCCGCCTACACTTGGCGCCGTGATTAGCACTCGTTTCAGATGAGTGCTAACAGGGAGCCGACGTTTTCTGGGCCGATTTTACACCTACAACACGGAGGGACTTTCATGGCCACTGCTTCCGCGGTGAACATCAAGCCGTTGGCGGATCGTGTGGTGGTGAAGCCACTGGACGAGACGGAGGAGATGCGAGGCGGGCTGTACATCCCGGACACGGCGAAGGAGAAGCCCCAGCAGGGCGAGGTCGTTGCGGTGGGCCCGGGCCGGGTGAGCGATGACGGCAGCCGGGTGGAGATGGAGTTGAAGCCGGGTGACCGTGTGCTGTACGGGAAGTACAGCGGGACGGAAGTGACGATTGAGAGCGGGGAGTACCTGATCCTGCGGGAGACGGACGTCCTGGCCGTGATCGGCTGAGGCGCGTCGGAGTACGGACGGAATCAGGACATACACACAAGGAGGAGAACGAGATATGGCCAAGGATCTTGAATTCGATACCGAGGCGCGCGCGAAGCTGAAGAAGGGTGTGGACAAGCTGGCGCGAGCGGTGAAGGTGACGTTGGGCCCGCGGGGTCGTAACGTTGTGCTGGACCGTAAGTTTGGCTCTCCCACGGTCACGAAGGACGGAGTGACGGTGGCGAAGGAGATCGAGCTCGAGGACCCGATCGAGAACATGGGCGCGCAGATGGTCAAGGAGGTCGCGACGAAGACGAGCGACCTGGCCGGAGACGGCACGACCACGGCGACGGTGCTGGCGCAGGCGATCTTCCGGGAGGGCCTGAAGAACGTGACGGCGGGTGCGAACCCGATGAGCATCAAGCGGGGGATCGAGCGGGCCGTGGAGAAGGTGGTCGAGGAGCTGAAGGGCCTGTCGGTCGAGACGAAGGGGAAGAAGGAGATCGCGCAGGTCGGCGCCATCAGCGCGAACAACGACGAGGAGATCGGCGCGCTGATCGCCGACGCGATGGAGAAGGTGGGCAAGGACGGCGTGATCACGGTCGAGGAGGCGAAGGGCCTGGAGACCACGTTGGAGACGGTCGAGGGGATGCAGTTCGACCGCGGCTACCTGTCGCCGTATTTCGTCACGGACTCGGAGCGTATGGAGGTCGTGCTCGAGGACGCGATGGTGCTGATCCACGACAAGAAGATCAGCAACATGAAGGACCTTCTGCCGGTGCTGGAGAAGGTGGCCCAGCAGGGCAAGCCGCTCCTGATCATCGCCGAGGACATCGAGGGCGAGGCGCTCGCGACGCTGGTGGTGAACAAGCTGCGTGGCACGCTGAAGGTGGCGGCCGTGAAGGCGCCGGGCTTCGGTGATCGTCGGAAGCAGATGCTGCAGGACATCGCGGTGCTGACCGGCGGGAACGTGATCTCCGAGGAGGTCGGGTTCAAGCTGGAGAACGCCGTAGTGGGCGACCTGGGCCAGGCGAAGCGGATCGTCATCGACAAGGACGACACGACGATCGTGGATGGCGCGGGTGAGGAACAGAAGATCAAGGGCCGGATCGAGGAGATCCGGGTCGCGATCGACAAGTCCACGAGCGACTACGACAGCGAGAAGCTGCAGGAACGGCTGGCGAAGCTGGCCGGCGGTGTGGCGGTCATCAACGTGGGCGCGGCCACCGAGACCGAGATGAAGGAGAAGAAGGCTCGGGTCGAGGACGCGCTGCACGCCACCCGGGCGGCGGTCGAAGAGGGCATCGTGCCGGGTGGCGGCGTCGCGCTGCTGCGGGCGCGTCTGCAGCTGGCGGACTTCGAGGTCGACAACGTCGAGGAGCAGATCGGCGTGGACATCCTCTTCCGCTCCCTCGAGGAGCCGATCCGGCTCATCGCGAACAACGCGGGCAAGGAGGGCTCGATCGTGGTCGAGCGCGTCAAGGAGAGTGACGACGTGAACTTCGGCTACAACGCCCAGACGGACGTGTACGAGGACCTGGTCGAGGCCGGCGTGATCGACCCGACCAAGGTGACGCGTACGGCGCTCCAGAACGCCGCGTCGATCTCCAGCCTCCTGCTCACCACCGAGTGCGTGGTAGTCGAGCACCCGGAGGAGGAACCGGCCGGCGGCGCCGGTGGCGGCATGCCGGGCGGCATGGAGGGGATGTACTAGGCTGACGCCGAAAGCCCCGGAAGAGCCCCTGTCGTCCGAAATTCGGGCGGCGGGGGCTTTCTGCGTCAGCGGGCTCGCGTTGCTCGCCAAATCGACTCGCGTTGCTCGCCAAATCGACTCGCGTTGCTCGCCAAATCGACTCGCTTCGCTCGCCAAATCGAAGATCGGA
>CAYMLW010000524.1:0-2529 GCA_964391035.1 uncultured Gemmatimonadaceae bacterium | reverse complement strand
GACGCGTCCGGCACCCGGACCAGCGCGCTGGGCACGCCCCGGATCTGGAGCGCGGCGTAGTACTGTTCGCTCTCCGCGATGGGCGTCCGGTAGTCGACCTCGCCCGTCAGCAGCATCGTGGGCGTCTCGACGTTTCCCACCAGCGACAGCGGCGACCGGGCCCAGTAGTGCTCGACGTGCTCCCAGGGCGGTCCCGGGAACCAGTAGCGCCAGAACGTGGCGGGGTTGTCGGCGTAGAGGACGAAGCTGGCCCAGTTGATGACCGGCTTCTGGACCACGGCGGCCCGGAACCGATCGGTCCTGCCGACGATCCACGCGCTCAGCACACCACCGCCGCTCCCACCCGTCACGTACAGCCTGTCCGGGTCCACGTAGCCCCGCTCGATCACCGCGTCCACGCCGCTCATCAGGTCGTGGTAGTCGTGGCCGGGATACGCGTGGTGTATGAGGTTGCCGAACTCCAGCCCGTAGCTCGTGCTGCCCCGGGGGTTCGTGTACAGCACTACGTACCCCGCCGCCGCATAGAGCTGGAGCTCGGCCGCGAACCGGGGCCCGTAGTTGGCGAACGGGCCGCCGTGGATCTCCAGGATCAACGGGTAGCGCTGCTCCGGGTCGAACCCGGGGGGCGTGATGATCCAGCCGTGGACCCGTCGCCCGTCATGCGACGACTCCCACCACAGCTCCTCGACCGCGCCCAGCTCCTTGTGCCCCAGCAGGTCGCGGTTCAGGTGCGTCACCTGCCGGATCTGCCCCGGACCATCACGCTCTCCGACCGCCACCTCCGCCGGCCAGTCCGGGGCCGACCGGGTGAACGCGAAACGGCCGCCGGCCACGGTCCACGACCCGCCGCCGTAGGGCCGGCCGAAGCTCAGCCCGCCGACCCGGTCCGCCAGCTCCGTGACCCGCCCGCTGCGGAGGTCGACATAGGCGAGGCGACCGGTGCCCTCGGAGTCGTAGTCGAAGTAGAGGCCCCGGCCATCGGCGCCCCACACGGGACCGCCCAGGCTCCGGTCCAGGTCGGCCGCCACCTCGCGGCGGCCCGTGCCATCGGCGTCCATGACATGGAGCCGGGTCGTCTGGTATCCCTGGAAGGCGTCGTCGTATCCAACGAACGCGATCCGCTCCCCGTCCGGCGAGACCGCCGGGCTCCCGTCCGGCCCGAACCGATCGGTGAGCTGGGTGAGCTCGCCCGTCTCGAGGTCCAGACGCCAGAGCTCGCTGTCCCGGGGCATCCGCTCCCGGTCCTCCCGCCGGTTGGCCGACACGATCAGCGCGCGGCCGTCCGGCGTCCACGCGGGCGAGCCGTAGTCGTAGTCGCCGGTGGTCACCTGCCGGGGCGTACCGCCCTCCGCCGGCAACACGAACACATGCCGACGCCCCGAACGGAGATAGCCCGCGCCGTCGGCGCGATAGGTCAGGTCGTCGATGTACGTCCACGCCGGTCCCCAGTCCGCGCCCGTCGGTGGCTTCGGCAGCTCCACCTCCAGCCCCGGATCCTCCGACGGCACGAACATGGTGAACGCGAGCCACTCCCCGTCCAGAGACCAGGCCAGCCCACCCGGCGACTCCACGAGCGACGTCAGCTTCGCCGTCGCCCCCGTGTCCATCCACCGCAGCCAGATCTCGCTGCCGCCCTCCTCCGTCGACAGGTACGCCAGCCTGCGCCCGTCCGGCGACCAGCGCGGCCCGTAGTCCCGCTGCCCGCCCGTGGTCAGCGGCCGGGCCTCGCCCCCCCGCCACGGCAGGATCCAGAGATTCGACCGCGTCGCGTCCGCCATCCTGTCGAACCACGTCCGCACGAAGACCACCCGCTCCCCGTCCGGCGAGATCCGCGGGTCGGCACCCAGCTCCAGTTCGAAGACGTCCGCGGGCTGGAACCGGTCGGAGGGACGGCCCTGGTCCACCCCCGGGCCGGCGTCGACCCCGTCGGCCTGACCGGCCGCCGAGCCGGGAACGAGGAGGAAAGCGAGGATGGTGAACACCAGGCCGGGTAGAGGGCTGGGGCGTCGCATGGATCGGCTCCGGGCTGTCGAGGTCTGGAATCCGGGCGGAAGGCGCCCGGGACCGGCAAGGTGTGGGGTCCGCAGTGGGTCCGGCAAGATCACCGGGCCGGGAGGCCGATACAGGCCTCGCGCCCCAGCGCCCCAACCCCCGACGCTCCGGACGGGTGGCCGGCGACGAGGTACGGCTGGGGCCGCCCGCATCCCACACTTCGTCGACCAGAACTCGCCATCGGCCGGACCTCGGCAGCACCTGCGTAGAGTTCGGGCCGCTACGTGACCAGAACCATCCCACCATCGCCATCGCTGTACTCCCGGTGTCGAGTTCGGGTCGCATGGCGACCCCGAACCCGCACGGCGTGTCGCCGTCCCCTTTCGTTGTCGAGTTTCGGTCGTCCTCGGGGACGCTGAACGAGCCGCGAGCCGTCAGCCGTCAGCCGCGAGCCGTCAGCCGTCAGCCGTCAGCCGCCAGCCGTCAGCCTCAGCCGTCAGCCGTCAGCCGTCAGCCGCCAGCCGTCAGCCTCATCTC
>CAYMLW010000523.1:0-2532 GCA_964391035.1 uncultured Gemmatimonadaceae bacterium | reverse complement strand
CACGCCGTGGCCAGGTACACGCCGTCGAAGAGGAACCCGCTCAGCCACCACGGCAACCCGACGGACTGGCCGAGGCCCTGGAGCCACGCGTGCCCGTTGTCGACCAGGAGCGTCGCCAGCATCTGGGAGGGCACATTGGAGCCCTCGATCGTGATCCAGAAGACCAGCGCCAGGATCGCCAGCATGAACGGGAACCCGAACACCCGGCTCGTCAGCAGCGCGTCCAGCTTCCTGTCGAACCGATACCCGATGGCCTTGAGACCCCGCTCCTGGACCTGTTCCGCGATCTCCTGGGCCGCGGCGTAGACACGCTCCATGAGCGCGTCGTGGAAGTCGGGGCGCAGGTTCCACCGGAGCCGGGAGGCCGTCGCCAGCACCTCCTGGATCGCCCCACCGTTCTCCGGCGACCGGGCCACGGCCTCGCCGACCGCGCCGGCGGCGCCATTCGACCCTTTCGAGCCCCGGTTCTGGGTGTCCGTCAGCAGCCCCAGCTCGCCGTCCCGGACCGCCGCCTCCACCGCGCTGTCGCCGTTCAGCAGCCGGAGCGCCACCCAGCGGGGATTGGCGACGTCGGGGTACGCCCGCTCGATGGGCGGGACCAGCTCCCCGATGGCCTCCTCGACTTCCGGCGCGTGGGACTCCAGGCGGTACGGCGTGGTCGGCCGCTGCCCCGTCGCCACGGCCTCCACCGTGCTCAGCAGGGCATCGATTCCTTCACCCGTCCGGGCCACCGTCGGTACCACCGGCACGCCCAGGGCCTCCTCCAGCCGCTCCGCGTCCACAGACACACCGTGACGGCGGGCCTCGTCCACCAGATTCAGACACACCACCACCCGGTCCGTGATCTCCATCACCTGGAGCACCAGGTTCAGGTTGCGCTCCAGCCGCGTGGCATCCGCTACGACCACCGTCACGTCGGGGCGGCCGAACACGATGAAGTCCCGGGCCACCTCCTCGTCCGCGCTGCCCGCCTGCAGCGAGTACGTCCCCGGCAGGTCCACCACCTTGACCCGCCGGCCCCGGTGCGCGAACGCCCCCTCCGCGCGCACCACCGTCTTGCCCGGCCAGTTGCCCGTGTGCTGCCGCAGCCCCGTCAGCTTGTTGAAGACCGTGGTCTTCCCCACGTTCGGGTTCCCCGCCAGTGCGACGAGGTAGTCCCACCGGTCCGGGCTCAGCCCCAACCGGACCAGGTTCTGCTCCCGGTGCTCGGCGACCCGTCCGCTCTTCGTCATCGTCGCCATCTCAACCCGCCCGCTCCACCGGCTCCGGCTCCACCTCGATCCACTCCGCCTGCTCGCGACGCAGCGCGATCAGCGCGCTCCGGATCCGGTACGCCACCGGGTCGCCCCCGCTGCTCACAAGCTCCGGCTCCACTACCGTGCCGGGCACCACTCCCAGATCCAGCAGGCGACGCCGCTGCGGCCCCTGGCACGCCGGCGAGATCCCCACCACCCGGACCGGCTCGCCCCGCCCCGCATCCGCCAGCGTGGGACGCTTGCCCTCGGCACGCCGCCCCGCCGGCAGCGGCTCCACCGTGACATTCGCCGCGTCGACCAGCCGAAGCGCATGCTCCTCACCGCGTACCCGGATCCGCACACGCCCCGACCCAGACCTCGGCCCCGGTACCGGCTCCAGCACCTCCAGCGTCTGGCCCGGTGCGATCCCGATCGCCGTCAGTCGATCGAATACCTCCCGCGGCTCGTCCTCCACGTGCCGGACCACCACGTCCGAGCCCGCTTCCACCCGCTGCAGCGCCGTGCCCGCTCGCGCCGGGATCTCGCCCGTCGACGTCGGGATCGGGTCGCCGTGGGGGTCGTACCGCGGGTCGCCCAGACGCGTGGCCAGCTCCTCCGCCTCCGCCTCGCTCAACTGGTGCTCCACACGCTCCGCTTCCGCGTGCCACTCCCCCGCCGGCACACCCGTACGGTCCGCCAGGTACCGCTCCCACAGACGGTGCGTCCGCAGGATCCGCAGCGCGTAGCTCCGACCCGGGTCCGTCAGCCGGTAGCCATCCGCCACCGCCGTCGCCAGCCCCCGGTCCGTCAGACGCGTCAACACCTCCGTCGCCGTCCCCCGGGACGTCTCCAGACGCCCCGCCATCGTCTCCAGCGTGCACCCCCGACCCGCTCGCTCGCAGTCCAGCAGGTGCTTCAGCCCGTCCTCCAGACGGGTCCGGGCCGTCTCCCGGCGGATCCGACCCAGGCGCGCGAGCACACCCCGCCCCGGCCAGGCCAGCACGGCAATGACCATCACGAGCGCGAAGAACACGGCGAGTGCGAACAGCGGGTCCGGCAAGGCGCCTCCTTTTTTTAGTCTTGCCTAAAAGTGGACCCGGCCGCCACCGACGTCAAGGGGGGTGTCCTCCCATGGGGGGTCGGGCGGCGGGCGTGCGGGCAGGTGGAGGCGTCGGCCGATGCGTCTTTACGGAAGGCCCGGGACGCAGGACATTGAACCTCGGCAGGATCCGAACACCGGGCAATCAACTACCACCACCGGAGGTGGTGGTTTGTACGGGTGGGTTTAGCCCAAAGG
>CAYMLW010000522.1:0-2532 GCA_964391035.1 uncultured Gemmatimonadaceae bacterium | reverse complement strand
AGGAGCGCGTTGCCGGACAGCACGATCCAGAGGGGCACGCTCTCCGCCAGCGGGCCCCACGTGATCACGCCGAGGTGGGCCGCCAGCGCCACCAGGCTCGCCGTCACGAGCACGGCGACGAGGGCCGCGTAGGTAGCGGCCCGGTCGAACAGGACCGCCGCGATGACCGGGACGATCCCGAGCCAGACCGGCCCCGCGCCCGCGGGGCCCAGCACGATGCTGAGGACGAGTCCCAGGGCGTAGCAGAGGAGCACGAGGAACCCGCTCTGGAAGCGGGTGTGTCCCTTCCCGAGGGCCAGCACCGCCAGCAGCGCGGCGTACGCGATCGTGTCCACGACGGCGATGCCGTACGCGCCGACCTGAAGACTCAGCCACACGCTCGGCACATACGCCACCACGCCCAGCAGCGTCAGGCCCAGGAGCAGCGCCCGTACGATGCGCTCCCGGCGCCGGGACAGCTCGGCATCGACATGCCCCCGAGCCCTTGCCTCCACGACCCCCTCCCGTTGCGAAATCCTCCACCCTCCAGTATCGGCGGTCGCGCCGCCCTCTTGACGACTCCCGGACGTCCGGGCCCGTTGCCGCCCCCGGCCGGCGTCCGCTAGACTTGTCCAGCCGTCATCATCCAGCGGAGGCACGACGACACCATGCGACGCACCGTCCCGACCCTTGCCATTCTCGCCCTGGCCATCCCGGCCCTGCCGGCGTGCGGCGGCGATGGCACGACCGCCGAGCCCGAGCTGGAAGGGCTGGAGCCCCTCGTCGTCGCCGACTCGGTCGACGCCCTGGTCGATCCCCTCATGGCCGCCCGGGAGGTGAGCACCAACTTCCGCATGGCCCTCGAGGACCTGCGGGAGGCCGGCGTCCAGTTCCGTCGCGTCGGGACGGGCGGGCCGGCCGCCGTGACTTTCCCGCCCGGGTTCCTGGGCCGGGTGTTCCGCTACGAGTCGGTGTCCGGTTCGTGGGTCGTCGACGAGACCCGGACCGGCGCCCCGGCCGACGGGGTGCGGGTCATCTGGTACCAGCTCGACGGCAGCCAGGTCGAGCTGCCGGCCCACGAGCTGGGTCACATCGACCTCACCGATGGCGATGAGCCAGCCCTGGAACAGCTACACATCCGGGGCGTGGAGGTTCGGACGGGCGCCGACAACGTGGCCCTCCTCGACTTCGTTCAGGGCTATGCCATGGACGGGGGGATCCAAACGTTCGAGGCCGCCGGCTCGTACTCCGACGGGCTCCGCGATGTCGAGTTCGCCCTGGACCTCGAGGAGACGGCGGGCGGCAGCGCCCAGGAATACAGCGTGGTCGTCACCCTCGAGGACGGGCCGGTCTCGTACGAGTTCCGGTCCGAGGGGACCGGCTCCGTGCAGGGGGCCGGGTTCGACGACGCCATGCGGGCCACCGTGGAGATCGGCTCGGACCGGACCGTGCTCGAGATCGAGATCTCGGGTGTAGGCCCCCAGCGCGAGGCCGCCGGGACCATCACCTTCAACGGCACCCTCCTGGCCCGCGTGGCCGCCGATGGCACCCTCTACACCTTCACGGACCCCGACGACAACCCCTACTCGGCCACCGCGTCCAGCGAGCTGAACATCATGGTCCGGACCCTCCTGCTCTCCGGCCTCGAGCCGTTCACATGGCTACCGCTGGAGCTCCCGTAGGGGGTCAGCTTCTCCTCCGTCTCGTCCCTCGCTGGAGGATCCCATGGAATGGCTCACCGACCCCGAGATCTGGATCGCGTTCGCGACGCTGACGTCACTGGAGATCGTCCTCGGGATCGACAACATCGTCTTCATCTCGATCCTCGCCGGGCGGCTGCCGGAGTCGCAGCAGGCCCGGGCCCGGACCGTGGGGCTGGCGCTGGCCATGATCACCCGGATCCTCCTGCTGCTGGCCATCGCGTGGGTCATCGGGCTGGTCGAGCCGCTCTTCTCGGTCCTCGGCGAGGAGATCTCGGGCCGCGACATCATCCTGGTGGCCGGCGGGCTCTTCCTGGTGGCCAAGAGCACCTACGAGATCCACCACAAGCTCGAAGGCGACGCCGGCTCCGATCCGGCCCTCCGCTCCTACCCGACCTTCGCGGCGGTGATCACCCAGATCCTGCTCCTGGACCTGGTCTTCTCCCTCGACTCCGTGATCACCGCCGTGGGCATGGTCGAGCAGGTCGGGGTCATGATCGCCGCCGTGGTCGTGGCCGTCATCGTCATGCTCGTGGCCGCGGGTCCCATCAGCCGGTTCGTCGAGGGGCACCCGACCATCAAGATGCTGGCCCTCTCGTTCCTGCTCCTCATCGGCGTCATGCTGATCCTCGAGGGCTTCGACCAGCACATCCCGAAGGGCTACATCTACTTCGCCATGGCCTTCTCGCTCTTCGTCGAGCTCCTGAACCTCAGGGTCGGCCGGGCGCGGCCCAGGCCGGCGCCGGTGAGGCTGAAGGAGGTCCACAGCGTGGGGGACGGCGAAACGGCAGCTGACAGCTAGTGTTCTGACACCGAAATGTCGTGACATTCGAACGCGGCTGCATCCCGCCTC
>CAYMLW010000521.1:0-2535 GCA_964391035.1 uncultured Gemmatimonadaceae bacterium | reverse complement strand
GCTTGGAGAGGCTGTCGAGGCCCATTAGAAGATCATGGCCGAGTACGACGGAGTGTTCCGCGAACTGGCGAAGTGAGCGACAAAGGTGGCGTGGATGAGCCGAGGTGGCTCACCGAGACCATGCTCCTGGTCATCCATGCCCGACAGGTAGAACGGTATGGCGGGGCGCACGGGATTCGTGACCAGAATGTCGTGCGCTCCGCGCTTGCTCGGCCCATCAACCGGTGGGCCTATGATGAGGAGGCCGACCTTGCGGATCTGGCGGCATCCTACCTGGTAGGATTCGTCCGTTCCCAGGGGTTCAGCGATGGAAACAAGAGGACGGGCCTCGCCGCAGCGCTCGTGTTTCTGCGGCTGAATGGCCATGTGCTTCACGTTCCGGGCAAGGAGCTGTACGCCCTCACCATGCAGGTCGCGACCAACGAAGCGGACGATGAGATCGTTGCCGCATACCTGAGATCGCGGATGGAGGCACGGTAGCACAGCTCGCTTGCGCACCGCCTACCGAAAGAGACCTTATGGGACACAACGTACCGCATAAGGAACGGCGAGCAGACTTATCCGAGGCCGGCGGCGAAAGAAGGTACCGTATGTGACCGGAGCCACTCCCGGGGAGCGTCGGGCGGAAACCGCTCAGGCGGCATAGAGCTCTCTGCCATCGCGCAGCGCCGGGTGGTAGACCAGCGCGAAGCAATCCCCGTAGCGCTCCAGCTCCTCGGGCGTGGCGACAACGATGTCGAACGCCTCCTGGAGGCCCCGCAACGCTTCCCGGATCCGTCTGCTCAGCTCGCGTCGTCGGTAGTCCCCCGACTTGACGACCAGAAGGTCGATGTCGCTGTTCGGGCCCAGCTCGCCCCGTGCGGCCGAGCCGAACAGGATGATGCGGTCGGGGTCGACCGCGGAAACCACCCGCCGGACGATTTCCTCGACCGTACTCGGAGCCAGGGGTCTGGCTTCTGGTGTCACGGACCGCCTCCTCTCGTCACCACCTTCGGATGTGGAGCGGTGTCGCGTCGAATCTACTCCCTTCGGCCCCGTGCCCTCAAGCGGATCCAGCGCGCAGGCCGCATGCTCTGGCACCAGCGGTACCTCGGCGGCGTCCCGCGGCACCGCCACCTTCCCGGCGAGAAGGAGAATGGGAAACTACCCGCCGGGCGGATCGAGCGGCAGCGAACATTTGATCGTGTGGAAATCTCCAGACGGCGACGAGCGGGAGTGGCACGTATGCGTTTGGCCGGGTCGCGACGTTGTAGAGCTGGAGCAGAGCATTGGGTGCAGCGGGCGTCCCTTGACATCGCTCCCCCCCCCCGCGATCGTTCATCCACGTACCTCGCCGGCTGACCGCAATCCGGTCACAACCCCCTTCGCCGGCTATCGGGCCGCCGGGCCTCACCATTGCTCCGCGACCCGCAGTTTCGCACTCCTGGCGAAGGGAGCAGTCCATGAGCAGGAAGACCATCGGGACCGGCGCCGACTACCACGTCGCTCCGGGAGCGGACGCCGCGGCGGCCTTCCGGTCCGCGCTATCCGACGGCCACCGCTGGCTCGTGCTGACGGGCGTGAGCGACGGATCGAACCACAACCTGCCGTACGTCTTCAGCAGCGCCACGTCCGGCAAATGCGTCAACTTCGACGACTACCGGGACGGGCAGTCGATGCGTCTGAGGATCGAAGGCCCGGGCGCGGGCCTGTCCCCGATCCGGCGCGCGGTGGACGCGACGCTGTTCTACTCCGGCGGCAGCGCCGAGAGCGACCTCAGCTATCTGACCTTCACCGGTCTCACCTTCGACGGCGCGGATTTCGCCTCGCCGTACCCGCTGTGCGAGTTCAAGGGCATCGACCACAGCTACTTCGAGGACTGCGACTTCCTCGATAGCGCCGCCGACGGGCTCTCCATGGGCGGCGGCTTCCAGGCGAGCGCCACCCGGTTCGTCCACTGCCGGTTCAACGACAACGGCGGCAACGGCCTGACGGTGCTCAAGGGGATCGACCACACGTTCGTCGGCGGCGAGTCGAAGAACAACGGCCGGCACGGGATCTTCTGGCAGTCCGCCACCGCGCAGCAGGGCCCCCGCGGCGCCGGCGTCTTCATGGGCATGCGGTTCGGCCCGGGGAACGTGGACCGGCACCTGTACCTGGTGGACGCCGTGGCGATGCGCGTCATGAACTGCGAGTTCGACGGCGGACTCGTCACCTTCCAGAACACGAAGAAGTGCATGTTCGAGAACAACTACCGGATCAACGGGACGCGGTTCAGCGGCGGCAGTCTCAGCGACATCGCCGAGCACAACGATCCCGCCACCCCGTGGACCTGAGGAGGGAGCCATGCCTCAATTCAACCGCATGCGGGTCACCATCGGGGAAGGCGGCGATTTCGATCTCAAGACGGGCGACGACGGCGACCACGGCGACTGGGCGGGGCCCATCCGCCGGGCGCTGAAAGCGGGCCACCGCTGGCTCGTCTTCATCGGCGACCAGATCGGCGGCGGGAGCTTCGGGATGGAGACCAGCATCGACCTCGGCGACCCGGAGATC
>CAYMLW010000520.1:0-2537 GCA_964391035.1 uncultured Gemmatimonadaceae bacterium | reverse complement strand
TACGAGTTCGCATGCTCGAGGTCCGCCCGGAGCGCATAGCCATCTGACGGCGCGAACAGCTCGTTGGTCCTGTCGAGGATGAAGGAGAGGGTGACGGGCGACAGGTAGTGGGGGTCCCGGAGCACCCGGACGTCCTGGAAGGTGCAGCCCACGAAGCTGACGCAATAGAAGAGGTCGCCGCCCTGATGCGTGGTGAGCTCGGTGAGCTCCGGCCGATAAGCCAGGGTGAGGGTGGCGTTCGGCGTCAGGTCGCGGCCTACGGAGACGTAGCCACCGGCGGCGGACCGGACGAAGACCTCCGGGACATTGCGCCGTTCGGCGAAGACGCCGAGGCCCAGCCGGTTGCGGGGCCCGAGGAACCAGGGCTGCGTGAAGTCGACGGACAGGACCCCGGTGAGGTTCTGGAACGTGGTTCGGTCCTGATCGACCAGGAAGTCGCAACGGTCGATGAGGAGGTTGCCGAGCCGGGCGGTGACGGCGAGCCGGCGACCGCCCCCACGGAAGTTCCGGTTGAGCCAGCGGCCTTCGACGTTGAAGCATTCGATGGTGTTGGCGCCGCCGCCGAGGCGGATCCAGCGCATGTCGCCCTCGGCCAGCCGGACACGGACGGGGACGAGGCTGTCGACGGCGGGCCCGATCTCTGCCTCGACGATGGCATGGCGGAAGATACGCAGGCTGTAAAGGTTGCGCTGGCTCTGGAGCAGCGCGCTCCGGTCGTAGAGGTCGCCCTCGTCGAAGGTGAGGACGCGGCGGACCAGCTCCGGCGACGTCTCGACGGCGCCCTCGACCCGGATGTCGCCGATCCGCAGGCGCGAGTCGGGGAAGACGTGGTACCGGACGGCGGCGGCGTAGGGGTCCGCGCGGGAGATACCGTAGCCGAGGAGGACCCGGGCCCGGGCATAGCCGCTGTTCCGGAGCCGGGCCTGGAGGGTGTCCCGGGTGGCCTCGTAGACCACGACGTCGAACGGGTCACCGACGGCCAGGGGCACGTCTCCGGCCGAGACATCGGCGGGCATCCCCTGGAGGTCGACCTCCGAGACGCGAACGGGCCGCCCCTCGGCCACACGGAAGGTCACCACCACGCCATCGTCGCCGACCCCGATGGTGTCCGCCACGATCCGGGCCTCCCGGTAGCCGCGCTCGTAGTAGTACACGCGGAGCCGGAACGCGTCCGCCTCCAGCTCGTCCGTCTCCAGGTACGCCTCGTCCTCGCCGAACCCGGCCCAGCAGAGCAGGAGGACCTCGTAGACAGGGTTGCGGCAGCGGGTCGCCCGGGTGGCAATGGCGGTCGTGAGCTCCGCGTCGGTGAACGCGCGCGTGCCCTCGAAGCGGAGCTCGACCACCTCCGGTTCCTGGGCCCGGACGGAGGCGGCCGCCGCGAGGACCAGCGCGGCACAGAGAAAACGCCGGGCCCACCCGACACCCGTCACCGCTCGTGCCGCTCCTGGGAGAGGGTCACGCTGTCATGGAAGAACGCGACCGGGCTGCGCGGGAAGATGTGCCGGGACACGGAGGCGAACCCGCCCGTGTCATCGAAGAACATGTAGTGCGTGACCCGGACCACTTCGTCGGCGACGCGGATGACATTGAAGGAGTTCTTCTCCCGTTCCCGTACGCGTCCCCGGCGGGACGTGGTGGTCCCGCTCTGCACGATGATGATCCCGTGGTCCCGATCCATCCCGGGATAGAGGTCGAGGGAGTTCCCGATGTACGCCCGGTGCAGGTGTCCGCCCAGGATCAGGTCCACCCGCGACGCGGTGAACGCGTCGATGGCGCGCTTGGCATTGGGCATCACTTCCCCGCCCTCGTAGTCGGGTGCCGGGGCGAAGTGGTGGTGCGCCACGACGATCCGGACCTTAGCCTCGTCGGCCCCGGCGAAGGCCCGGGCGCAGAGGTCCAGCTGGTCCGCGTCGATCCGGCCATTCGTGATGTGGCGCAGCGGTGCGGTCGAGTTCAGCGCCGCGATCACCGCACCCTCCGTCTCGACCACCTGATCGAGCTCCTCGGCAATGAACCTCCTATACCAGCGGTAGGGGGAGAAGATCCGCTCCTTGACCCGATAGAGGGGGACATCGTGGTTCCCGGGCACCACCACCGTAGGGACCTGCGGCAGCCGGTCGAGGAAGGCCCGGGCCTGCTCGAACTGCTCTCGCTTGGCCCGCTGCGTGAAGTCGCCGCTCGCCACGACGATGTCCGGGCCGATGGCCGCCGCCGCCTCGACCACCGCCTCGCCCGCCTGCGATACGTACGGCGGGCCGAAGTGCAGGTCGGATATGTGCAGGATCGTGATCATGCGACCTCGCCCTTCCCGTTCATCGCTCCACCCCTCCACAACGCCAGCCCGAGCCCCGCGGCCCCGAGCGCCAACAGCAGGTCCACCGTGATCGGGCCAACCAGCCGGTCCTGCTTGAGCCGGACGAGTTCGACCAGCACCCGGGCCGGGCCCGACAGCAGGAGGAACAGCCCGAGTTGCCGCCAGCCCGCCGCGCCGGACCTCGCCTCCCGTCCGGCGCCCCCCGGCCCCACCGGCGCCCCCC
>CAYMLW010000519.1:0-2537 GCA_964391035.1 uncultured Gemmatimonadaceae bacterium | reverse complement strand
CAGGCCGCGGGCCACGAGCTCCTTGCCGGTCCCGCTCTCCCCGGTGATCAGGACGTTCGAGTTCACCGCCGCCATCTGGGTGGTCCGCTCGAGGACCTCGAGCATGGCGTCGGTCTCGCCGACGATCCCGGTGAACTCCCGGAGCCGGCGCCGCTCCACGAGCCGCTTCCCGGCAAGGGCCACGTCGTCGGGGTCGATGGGCTTGACGTACGTCTCCATGAGCCCGAGGCGGGCCCGGAGCGACGGCGGGGCGTCGTCCTCGCCTGCGACCAGCCCGATGACCGGCAGCCGGTCGTAATCGGCGGCCTCCGCAGCCAGCTTCCGGGCGCGCTTCCCGTCGAGCCCGCCGGTCAGGACGAGGAGGGCCGGGTCGTCGATGTCGGCGATCTTCTCCGAAGGCGTGAGCAGCTCGACATCGAGCTTGTGGGCCGAGAACGCATCCTTCAGCGGGACGGCAGCCTCGAGGTCGTGGGTGGTGATGAGGACGCGGTCAGCCATCGTCGGACCGGCTCCCGGTGGGATGCGACCCGGTCGACTCGCCGCGCAACAGCTGCACGGCATGATCCAGCAGGCGCTCGAGGACCGCCAGCCCATCCCGCACGCCGGAGGTGCTGCCCGGCAGGTTGACGATCAGTGTCCGGCTACGGATCCCCGCCACGCCGCGGGAGAGCCACGCCATGTCCGTGGCGGCGGCGCCTTCGATGCGCAGTGCTTCCGCGATCCCCGGCGCCTCCCGGTCGATGACCTCGCGGGTAACTTCCGGCGTACGATCCCGATCGGTGAAGCCGGTCCCCCCCGTGGTCAGGACCACGTCGATGGCGCCGCCATCCGCCATGCCCTCCAGGTGGTCCCGGATCGCCGACCGGCTGTCGGGGATGACCGCCTCCTCCGCCACGACGTAGCCCCGCCGCTCCGCCCACCCCCGGATGGCGTCCCCACTCGTGTCCAGCCGCTCGCCGCGGCTGGCGGCGTCGGACACGGTCACGACGGCGATCCGGATCGGGCCCATGGCGCTCAACGCCGGAGCGAGCCTTCGGTGTAGAAAGGCGGGCGGACCACCTCGGCCGGGATGGCGCGGTCCCGGATCACCACCTCGATCCGGGTGCCCGGTGCGGCGGCCGCTGCCGGGACATAGCCCATGCCGATCCCCTGCCCCGCACTGTGACTCAGGACCCCGCTGGTGACCTCGCCGGCATGCCCACCGTCCACGCGGATCTCGTAGCCCTGACGCGGGAACCCCCGCTCCTGGAGGACGAATCCGACCAGCTTCCTGTCGGGGCCCTCCTCCTTCTGACGGGCCAGCGCCTCGCGACCGATGAAGTCGTCCTTCCCGAGCTTGACCACCCAGCCGAGATTGGCCTCGAGGGGGGTGCGCTCCTCGTCCAGGTCATTGCCATAGAGGATGTAGCCGACCTCGAGCCGCAGCGAGTCCCGGGCGCCGAGACCGGCAGGGATCAGGCCGTCCCCCTCGCCCGCCTCGAGGAGCGCCCGCCAGACCGGCGCGGCGTCCGCCGCGGCCAGATAGAGCTCGAAGCCGTCCTCCCCCGTGTACCCGGTCCGGCTGATCACCGCCGGCTTCCCGGCCGCGTCGCCCTCGGCGAAGCGGTAGAACTTGATGGCGTCGAGATCGGTGTCGGTGAGCCGGGCCAGGATGGACTGGGCCTTCGGCCCCTGGAGCGCCAGGAGCCCGAACTCGTCGGACCGGTCGGTGAACTCGACATCGAAGTCGCCCGCGTGCTTCTCGAACCAGGCCCGATCCTTCTCGAGGTTGGCCGCGTTCACCACCACCATGTAGTGGTCCTCGAACCGGTAGACCAGGCAATCGTCCAGGGCGGTGCCATCCTCCTGGCAGAGGACCGTGTACTGGGCCTGGCCGACCGACAGCTTCGAGGCGTCGTTGGTCAGGAGCTGCTGGATCAGGTCCAGCGCTCCCGGGCCGCGAATCTCGAACTCGCCCATGTGGGACACGTCGAAGAGACCGGCCGCGTTCCGGACCGCGTTGTGCTCCTTCACGATCCCCGTCGGGTACTGGACCGGCATGGCATAGCCCGCGAACGGCACCATGCGGCCGTCCAGCCCGACGTGCTCGTCGTGGAGCGGCGTCTGCTTCAGTCCCTCGGTGGTCATCGGACCCCTCCCATCAGTCGCGCCATGATCGCCTTCTGAATGTGCAGTCGGTTCTCCGCCTCGTCCCACACCCTCGACTGGGAGCCCTCGAACACGGCCTCCGTGACCTCTTCGCCGCGGTGGGCCGGCAGGCAGTGGAGGAAGATCGCGTCCGGGCTGGCGGCCTCCATGGCGGCCTCATTGACCTGGAAGCCCTGGAACACACGCAGCCGCTCCTGCTGCTCCGCCTCCTGCCCCATGGACGCGAACACGTCGGTGGTGACCACGTCCGCGCCGTCGACGGCCTGCATCGGGTCGTGGGTCAGCATGACCGCCGCTGCGCTCCGGGCCCGCTCGTAGATCTCCCGGTCCGGCTCGTACCCCTCGGGCGTAGCGATCCGCAGCTCGAAGCCGAACCGGTAGGCCGCGTT
>CAYMLW010000518.1:0-2565 GCA_964391035.1 uncultured Gemmatimonadaceae bacterium | reverse complement strand
CACCAGCCCCACCGGGTTGTGCCCGGTGGTCTCCCACAGCGTCGCGTCCAGCTCGCGGAAGAGCGAGCGGGCGGGCGGGTGCCAGTCCCACCGCAGGTTGTAGGCGATCTCCAGGAGTCGGTCGTAACAAGTCATCCGGCCGGTATGTCCTTTTCTTGCATCCGTTGCGTTCACCGAGTCTACGGAAGGCCGGAAGGTAGAGGGAAGACCCGGCGGTGAAAAGTGGTTCCGGCTTCCGAGTCCGGGTACGGGGCAACGCCCGTGCCGGGACACGTATCGAACAGCGCGTGCCATGATCTTCCAGCGGTTCGAGGACGACGGGCTGGCCCATTTCTCCTACGCGGTGGGCGACGAGTACACCGGCGAGGTGGCCATCGTGGATCCCCGGCGGGACATCGACGTGTACCTCGAGTTCGCCCGGCGACGCGGCCTCCGCATCGCCCAGGTCCACGAGACCCACATCCACGCCGACTACGCGTCCGGCGCCGCCGAACTCGCCCGACGCACCGGCGCGCCGCTCCGTCTCTCCGGCTACGACCACGGCGAGCGCTACGACGCCTCCTACCCCCACGAGGAGCTCCGGGAGGACGACGAGATCGCCATGGGCCGGGTCCGGCTCCGTACCGTCCACACGCCGGGCCATACCCCGAGCACATCGCCTTCCTGGTCCACGACGGCAGTCCCGTGCCCGTCCGGTTCCTGACCGGGGACTTCCTCTTCATCGGCTCGCTGGGTCGTCCCGATCTGCTGGGCGAGGAGGCCAGGAGCGCGCTGGCCGGCGACCTGTTCCAGTCGGTCCGCCGGGTGCTGCCCGGTCTCCCCGACGACCTCTGGATCCACCCCGCCCACGGCTCCGGCTCGATGTGCGGCGGTGGCATGAGCAGGATCCCGGAGCGGCACCTCGGGGAGGAGCGTGTCGAAAACCCGTTCCTGGACCCGGACCTCGACCGCGACGCCTTCATCCGGCGCCTGCTGGACACGCTGCCGCCGTACCCCGACTACTACCTCCGGATGAAAAAGCGCAATGCCGGCGGAGAGGGCTTCGACCGGCCGTGGCCCCTTCCGATCGCCATGAGCGCCGACCGGTTCATGCACTGGATCGACGACGGCGCGCCCGTCATCGACACCCGCGACCCCCTCGCCTTCGGCGGCGGCCACATCCCCGGCGCCTACGGGATCGGCCTCGGTACGGACCTGAGCGAGTGGGCCGGCTGGGTGGCGCCCTACGACCGGCCGCTGCTCCTGGTCCTGGACCGGGAGGATCGGCTCGACGCCGTCCTCACGCGCCTGGCCCGGGTCGGACTGGACCGCATCGACGGCTACCTGGACGGGGGCATGGATGCGTGGACCAGGGCGGCGCTCCCCCTCGCGTCGCTGCCGCAGATCCCGCCGGTGCGGCTCCACGAACGGCTCCGCAACGGCGCCCACCTCCTGGATGTCCGGACCCGGGACGAATGGGATGAAGGGCACGTCGATGGCGCGCTGCACATCCCCGGGGGCGAGCTCCAGGATCGCCTCGACGAGGTCCCCTGCCGGGACGCGGAGATCGCCGTCGCCTGCTCGACGGGGTACCGCTCCACCGTCGCCGCCAGCGTACTCGAGCGGCACGGCTACACCCGGGTGTGGAACGTGCCCGGCGGGATGAACGCGTGGCGGGCGGCCGGGCTCCCGGTTCAGTCGGACGACGAGGGCGAGCAACAGGGCCGAAGATCGTACCAGGATTGACGGTCCCGGGACACCACCGCTATGGTTCGGCCATGCGTACCGTGACCACGACCGCGACGACCACGACCGCCCCCCGCGACGCGCGGGGAGGGCCGGGCCGCATCCGGATCTGATCGGGGTCACGGAGCGCCAGACCGGCGGCCTCTCCAGCGCGGAGGGGCCGCTTTTTGTTGCGTGGACCCGGGGCGAAGCTACTTTGAGGCCGCCGTCATAGAGACCCAACGCACCAGACAGAACACCATGGCGGGATCCAACGGGAACGACAGCATCGACGTGACACTGCCGGACGGCTCGGTCCTCCAGCTGGCCCGGGGCTCGACGCCTCTCGATGTGGCGCGGGAGATCGGGCCCGGGCTGGCCAGGGCGGCCCTCGCCGGGAAGGTGGCCGGCGAGATCGTCGACCTCCGGACCCCCCTCGAGGACGACGTAGCCCTCGAGATCATCACGCCGAAGAGCGACGAGGCCCTCGAGGTGCTCCGCCACTCCGCTGCCCACGTCCTGGCCACCGCGGTCCGGAAGGTCCGTCCGGGGGCCGGGATCGGGTTCGGTCCCGCCATCGATGAGGGCTTCTACTACGACTTCGACGTGGACGAGCCGTTCACTCCGGAGGAACTGGAGCGGATCGAAATCGAGATGGCGAGGGTGGCCGAGTCGGAATACCCGTTCGAGCGCCGCGTCGTCTCCCGCCACGAGGCCCGGGAGCTGTTCGCCGACGACCCGCTCAAGCTGGAGCGCCTCGATGAGTTCGGTGAGGACGAGGTGATCACCGTGTTCGAGAGCGGTCCCTTCCTCGACCTGTGTCGCGGCCCCCACGTCCCGACCACCGGCCAGGTGCAGCAC
>CAYMLW010000517.1:0-2576 GCA_964391035.1 uncultured Gemmatimonadaceae bacterium | reverse complement strand
CCGGCGGAGTTCCTGACACCGGACGCGGACTGCGGAGTGGTGGCCATCTGGACGCGCAGAGGGGGCTGACCGGCTCCTGCCGGGCAGCCGATCACCCCTGGACGCGCAGCGCAGCCGCCGGTGCGTTAGTTCTCTGCTCTCGTGTGGATGATGATCGCCCCCGCCACGTGCTGGGAGCCCAGCCCGGGCAGGGTGGCCGATGCCCGGGGCCCGTCCATCCACTCCAGCCTGTACGCCGCCGATGGGGACCAGTTGCCGAGCACCTCCGAGTCGCCGAGGTACGTCTGCCCCTGGTAGACCACGATCCGGGTCTGGAGGCCGAAGCTCCGCTCGCCCGCCCGACGCACGGCGTTCAGCCACCGGGGCCGCAGCCGACGGACCACGTCGTACAGGTCCCGGGCATCGACCGACATGATCTCCTCCCGCGTCAGCTCGTTGGGGTCGCTCCGCTGCCTCCGCTCTCCACTGCTCGCGCACGCCGCGAATAGCCCCACCACGACCAGCAGCATGGCCACTCTCGTCACCTGGAGTCCGATCCGATTCTGCATTCTCATTCCCCTCCGAGTACGATCGATGCCCCGACGGTGAATCCCATCGGGGCGGTTTCGCCACCGAACTGCAGCCGAAGATACTTCGAGATCCGCATCAGCGCGCCGCCCATCACGTTGACCGTGCCCACGGAATCCTCGTCGTCCTTCACCCAGTAGTGGCCGAAGTTGCCGCGCTGCTGCGCCGGGTCCAGATACCGGCGGTATGCGTCCCGATGCGCGTAGCCCCCGCCCAGATACAACACGAGCTCCGGGGTCATGCGCCGCGTCACGGCCACGTTGGCCGAGAACCACCGCTCCTCCGTCGACAGCTCCCGATCCTCCGGGTACCGCTCATCGACCTGGTCAGGACTCAGGTCGGCGTAGAAGTACTCGTCGGCCGAGGGATCGCCGGGGTCGAACTTCGCATCCACGTACAGCCCCCAGCCCTTCAGTCCGGGGACAAGGCCCCAGACGGTACCGCCCACCAGCGCCTGGGGCGCATTGGCGGCGTACCCGAAGCCCAGCATTCCGGACTGGGCCTCGATCTGCCCGGGCGCCAGCAGCAGCAGCACGGTCAGCGCGGTGAGTCCGGTTCGTCGCATGAAGATCATTGTCAGGTGGATCGAATGGTCGATATGTTTGTACATAGCCATATACTGACCACCGTACCCGGGTGGTTCCACGGGTGCAAGGAGGCTCGCTCATGAAACTACGTCGTCTGCTTTTCATTGTCCCGCTCTGTCTCGCACTCGGGGCGTGCCTCGATCCTACCGGGCCGAGGTTCCCCGATGACACCGAGGAGCAGGAAGAGCCGGAACAGAACCAGCTGGTCGTCGCCCGGGGTCACTGACACAACGCGGAGGGTCGTCGCACCCTGACAGACTCGCCGCTTCCTGAACGCATCGGGATAGGGGGTAGTCACCCGGCAGAGTCGTGTGCGTTGTGCCGAGGGCTGCCGCCCATCGCCAGCGTCCGCCGAAACCGGCGCCTTTCCGGACCAGCCACTCGGCAGTCCCAGAGCAGTCAGTTCCCGAAAGGCAGTCCGACCCCGCTTCCACTGTCTGAACTGCAGCATCCTCGGCCGACGGTGAATCCACGAATCCAGATCCGCGAAGACGCGTGGAGCGTCGGCGAGCTCGAAATACTCCTTCCAACCGCGCACGTACGCTCCCAGCTCCTTCATGACCTGCTCCATGCTCCGCCCGTTGTTCCGATTCGTAATCCGTGGATGCGATGCTCTATCTCTTCGAGGGCCTTGGGCGCGACGCGACGTTTGACCCACCTCCCGCGGCCACCCAGAAGCTGGAACCGAGGAATTATCGACCCCACACCCGCGCCACCGCGCTCTCTCCCTCGATGGCCCGGAGCCGGAGCTTCGCATACGCCGACCGCAAGGCGGTCAGCACCCGCTCCTCTGCTCGCTTCGACCGCACACCTACGTTGCAGTCATCGGCGTAGGGCACGAAACAGTGCCCGGGTTTCTCCAGCGTCTTGTCCACCTCATCGAGGAGCACGTTCGACACCAGTGGTGAGAGAGGTGCCACGCTGCGGCCACCCCTCGTACCGTTGCGCCGCACGCGCTTGAGCGCCTCCATGGCGTTCCGGCGCGCCACGACCCGCTCCATCAGATCGCGGCTTCCCGAGGGTTCCCTTCCCCTGAGCGCCCGTCCGGCCTCACCGCTGCGCTGGATTCTCGGGTTCGGGGCGTCACCCCTATCCTCCAGCGCTCCCATCCGGTCTCTTCGTCGACCCGCGGATTCGTTTCTCGCTTCTTTCAGCGCTCCGGTCACCCTCGGCGCCTTGCGGTTCCCTTCGACACTGGACCATGTCTCCAGGGGACTCTCACCCCCGAGTCACCAGCCATGCTGGGCACAAAGCGAGAGGGGGGATCGCCGAAGCGATCCCCCCTCCGCTGTGTCGGGCCTGGCGTCAGGCCCTACAATCCCGGTCCGTTACGACTCGGACGGGTAGCTGTAGGTGCTGCCGGGCGAGGCGTACTCGCCGGAGCCGCCGAAGGTGTAGCACGGCAGCAGCTGCAGGACCTGG
>CAYMLW010000516.1:0-2578 GCA_964391035.1 uncultured Gemmatimonadaceae bacterium | reverse complement strand
GGAGCTTCTCGTTCCACTCGGCCTCGAGGCTTACGGCCACGAGCCGGTTGTCCGGGTCGACTTGCATGTAGCGGCGCCGGGCGAGCTCGGCCTCGTACCGGGCCCTCTCCACGGACTTCTTCCGCAGCGCGTCTGCCTGGTCGAGGCGTGTCTCGAGCTCGGCCTGCACCGCGAGTGCGACCTCGATCGTGAGCGGTGTCACGGACTCGAGGAGCAGGCGGCCGACCGCCTGGTCGAGTGCCAGTCCCGGGATGCTCTCGCAGCGCGCCCCGCCCGTCTCGATCCCCTTGCGCTGGCACAAGTAGTCGGGCAGTTGACGACCCCTGTAGACGCGGTAGCGGACCGTCATCCTCCGACCACACTTCCCGCAGATCGCGAGGCCCTGCAGGAGGGCCGGGCCTTCCCGCGGCGGGCCGTGCCGCCTCTCCTTGGTCCGGGCATGGCAGTTCTCCGCGAGCCGCCGGAGGTTCTCCTCGTACTCCTCTTCCGTGATGTACCCCTCGTGGGCGCCGGGAAGGTAGACGAGCCATTCCTCGCGGGGTAGGTCGCGGGTCCGCACGTGGCCGTCCGCGTCCTTCCACGTCTTCTTGCGGCCGTAGAAGAAGACGCCGGCGTAGCGGGGGTTGTGCAGCGTCCGCAGCGCCTGCTCGCAGGTCATCGGCCCCCAGACGTTCAGCGCCTTCCGAGAGCCGTATCCGGGACGGCGAGGAAACGACAGCCCCTCCCGCCGGAAGTGCTTGACCGTGGCAGAGGCGGCGCCGGTCCGCCGGAAGGTCTCGAAGAAGAGCCGGATCGACGCGCGCACCCTCTCGTCGGGGTCGAGGCGCACGCGGCCCTCCTGGTCGTAGACCAGCCCCACGGGAAGAGGGGTCTCGAGCTCGCCCTTGCGGGCCTTGTTGAGGATCCCGCCCTGGAGGCGGGCCTTCAGCACGTGGAGTTCCGCCTCGCTCATCGTGCCCTTCAAGCCGAGCACGAGGCGGTCGTTGAAATTCCGCGGGTCGTAGACGTCGTCTTCGTCGAGGAGCAACGTCTCGGTCAATGCGCAGATCTCCAGGAGGTGGTGCCAGTCGCTCGACTTGCGGGCGAGGCGCGAGACCTCGAGCCCCATCACGATGCCGGCGTTCCCCATGCCGACCTCGCTCACGAGCCGCTTGAAGCCTTCGCGGTCCGCGGAGCTGGCCCCGGACTGTCCGAGGTCCGAGTCGACGACCACGATGCTCTCGGGGGGCCAGCCGAGCGCCACCGCCCGGTCGCGCAACGCGTACTGGCGCTCCGTGCTCTCCGTGTTCTCGAAGACCTGTCGGAGCGACGACTGGCGGACGTAGAGCCAGGCCTTGCGACTGAGATGCCGTGGAGTCACCTTCCTGTTCCCTGGCACGAGCATCGGGTCACCGTCCCGCGCCGGCCCACGGGCGACCGGCGCCCGCGGGTTCACCCTCGCGAGGGTCGGCCTCCACTCGGCGCCGACGGATCGCCTTCTGGAGTGCGCGCCGCCTCCCGCTCAGCCCGAAAACGGGCCGGTCCGGCCGGCTCTGCAGGTCGCAGACGCCCTCCTCGTCGAGGAGCAGGGTGTCCGTGGCGCCGCAGAGGGAGAGGAGGCGGCGAATGTCCTCCGGGTCGCGTGCGAGCCGGGACATGTCGAGCGCCGCCACGGCCCCCACCGTTCCCTTCCCCACCTCCTCGAGGAGCAACCGGAATCCCTCGCGCTTGGTCGCGCTGAAGCCGGACCGGCCAAGGTCCGAGTCGACCACGACGACCCGCTCCGGGGGCCAGCCCAGCGACACGAGCCGCTCCTCGAGCGAGTACTGCCGCTCGAGAGCCTTGGCGCTCTCGCCCGGCAGCCCGAGGGCAGCCTGCCGCACGTAGACGCATGCCGTGCGACGAAGGTGGCGCACTGTCACTTTCACGTCCGGGAGGTCGCCGCGGTCCCCGCCGGAGCCGGACACCGGGCCGGCCGCCGCGGGCGCGAGCCGCTGCACGGCCACCATCCACGCGACGAGCCCCCGGGCGAGGAGCAGCGCAAGGCCGCGGCCGGGCGGAGCCGCCTCCGGTCCGGGGCGGACCGCCTGGAGGCGCAGGGCCTCGTAACCGGTGCGCAGGCCGGCCGCACACGACAGAAGCTCGGGATGGACCCCTCCGGCGTTCACTGCCGTTTTTTTTTCCGGCCGGACAGGGCCCGCTGGACCGTCCGCGGGTGGATCTTCGTCCCGAAGCGCGTCGCCACGCGCCGGGCGAGCTCCTCCGCCCCGACACCGGGGTCCTCCTGCCGGGCCCGAAGGAGGAAGGCGAGGACCTCCTCGGTGACCTTGTGCCCTCCCCGCGGTCCGCGCTTCTTCGGGACCAGACCCGGAAGCCCCTCCTCCTCCATGGCCTTCCTGGCCTCGTAGAAGGTGGGACGCGAGAAGCCGAACTCGGCGGCGGCCCGGGTCACCGGCGCACCATCGACCTCGACTTTGCGGACCATCTCGTACTTCACCTGGACGAGGTCGCGGGGGTCGAAGAAGCCCCCCTCCCGGAAGAGCGGGTCCTTGACGTCCTCCGGCCGGAGGTTGCGCACACCGTGCTCCCTGAGCGCCTC
>CAYMLW010000515.1:0-2587 GCA_964391035.1 uncultured Gemmatimonadaceae bacterium | reverse complement strand
CCTCGAGCCCGACCTCATCCTCCTCGACCTCGTCATGCCCGAGATGGACGGCTTCGAGTTCCTGGACGCGCTCCGCCAGCGGGCCGAGCTCAGGGCCGTACCCGTGCTGGTCCTGACGTCCAAGGACCTGACCGAATCCGATCGGCGACGACTCAACGGCGGCGTCCAGCAGGTCCTGACCAAGTCCGCCATCGGCCCGGACGACCTCGTCCAGCACCTCCGTCTCGCACTCGCCGGGAACGGGCGGTGATGAGCGCGAACGGGCATGACCGGTCGTCGCCCGCTGCCAGAGGCGAGAGGCTACCTCCCGGGACGCCTCGGGCGCCCGGTCCCGGCGAGCTCGCCGCGCTCCGCTCGGCGCTGCTTCGACTCAGTACCCGGATCGCGGAAGCCAAGGACGAGGCCGATGCGTGTCGGGCCACGGTTACGGGACTGCACCACCCGTCGTTCCGGTTCGACGCGGTGGGACTCTATCTGGCCGGCACCTCGACGTTCGATCCTCAGCTGCGGGCGTCGTCGGGCCGTTTGGAGGGGGAGGGCGACGACCGGGCCCAGCTCCGGCTACCGCTCCGGGTCAATCACAGCACGATCGGCGAGCTGGTGGTGGAGCGGGCGAGTGGCCAGGCATTCGACCAGGGGGATCTGGAGATCCTGGCCGCGGCGGCGAATCAGGCGAGCATGGCGATCGCGCGGGCCCGGCTCCTCCTGGCCGAGCAGCATCGGGCGTCCGAGCAGCGAGCGTTGCTGGACACGCTCTCGGACCTGTCCGGGAAACTCGAGCTGGACCGTGTGCTTCGAGCGGTCCTGGAACGGGCGGTGCCGCTTCTGGGCGTGACCGGGGGCGAGCTGGCGGTGTTCGACGAAGTGGCCGACGAGCTGGTCGTTGTGGCGAGCCTGAACCTGGGGAGCGATTCGACCGGCACGCGGATGGCTCTGGGCGAGGGCGCCATGGGCCGGGTAGCGGAGACCCACGAGCCGATCATCATCCCGAATTACCAGCGGTGGTCCGGTCGGTCGGGTCAATATGCCCAGGAGGTGGTCCAGGCCGTCATGGTCGCGCCGCTCCTGATCGAGGACCGGCTCGTCGGGGCTATCGCCGGCGTGCACTCTGCTCCGCAACACGAGTTCGGCGAGTCCGATCTCCGGCTCCTGAACCTGTTCGCCTCGCAGGCCGCGATCGCCATTGAGAACGCCCGCCTGTACACTGCCGAGCTGCGTCGCACCGAGGAACAGCGGGCGCTGCTGGAAACCCTCCAGGCACTGTCCGGGGAGCTGGAGGTGGGCCGTGTGCTGCAGGCCGTGCTCGAGCGGGCGGTGGATCTCCTGGGGGTCACCGGTGGGGAGCTCGCGATCTACGAGGAGGCGACGAACGAGCTGGTGATGGCGGCGAGCCACCGGATGGTCGTGGATTCCATCGACACACGGATGGCCATGGGCGAGGGAGCCATGGGCCACGTCGCCGGAACCCACGAGCCTCTCATCATACCCCGGTACCAGGAATGGTCGGGCCGATCGGCGAAATACGCCAACGATGAGGTCCAGACCGTTCTCGCCGCCCCTCTCCTGATCGGAGAGCGACTGGTTGGAGTCATCGCCATCGTCGAGTCCGATCCGGACCGCCGGTTCGGCGATGAGGAGCTGCGTCTCATCGAGCTGTTCGCTCCACAGGCGGCGGTGGCCATCGAGAACGCCCGGCTCTTCCAGGCGGAGCACCGGCGGGCCGAGGAGCAGCGGGCGCTGCTGGAGACGACCCGGGACATGGTGGGTGAGCTGGAGCTGGAGCCGGTGCTCCAGGGCGTACTGGAACGAACGGTCAAGCTTCTGGGGGTGACGGGCGGCGAGCTGGCCACGTTCGAGGATGTGCGCAACGATCTCCTGGTCGTGGCCAGTCACGGGATGGAACACGACGCGGTCGGGTCCCGGCTGTCCCTGGACTCGGGGGTCATGGGGCACGTGGCACGCACGGGCGAGCCGCTCATCATCCCGAACTACCAGGAGTGGGCCGGCCGTTCCGAGACGTACGACCAGACCACCGTCCAGGCCGTGATGGGGATCCCGCTCCAGGTGGGGAGCCGGCTGGTGGGTGTGATCGCGGCGGTGCACTCGGACCCGGGCCGCGCCTTCGGCGAGAATGACGTCCAGCTGCTCAACCTGTTCGCGCCGCAGGCGGCCATCGCCATCGAGAACGCCCGGCTCTACGAGGCCGCCCAGCGGTACTACGCCGCCCTGGTCAGCAACAACCCGGTGGCCGTGGCCAACCTGGACCTGGACTTCCGGATCCAGTCGGTGAACCCGGCGTTCCTCGATCTGTTCGGCTATGCTGAGGACGCGGTGATCGGTGCCCACCTGGACACGCTGGTCGCGGCCGATCAGGCCCGGATGGAAGCCGCCGACTACACCCAGCAGACGCTGGCCGGCGAGATCGCCCATGGCTTCGGCCAGCGCCGACGTCAGGATGGCAGTCTCGTGGATGTCGAGCTGTTTTCCATCCCCGTGCTCGTGAGCGGTGAGCCTGTCGGCTACATCGCCATGTACCACGACGTCTCCGAGCTGCTGCAGGCGCGCCGGGAAGCCGAGGAGGCGAACG
>CAYMLW010000514.1:0-2629 GCA_964391035.1 uncultured Gemmatimonadaceae bacterium | reverse complement strand
CCGGTCCAGCGCCTCGGGGCGGCCGTGGATGCTGCTCCCCACCACGCTGCCCCGGAGGTTGAAGTCGCCGAACCGGTGCTGCCAGTCGAGGCCGGCCACGTACGCGGCGTCGCGCAGGAACCGCAGCCCCGGCGACCGGATCCGCCGGTTCGTGGCCGTCGCGATCATCCCGACCTTGCTCCGTCCCGACCGGAAGTCCCGGGCCACGCGGGCCACCGCGTAGTTCGTCAGCGGCTCGACCGCGATGTGGTCCATCGTCCCGCCCCCGTCCACCCACCGGGCCACGTCCTCGCCCGTCACCGCGTCCAGGAGCCCGATCGACCAGCCGTCCGACGTCTTGCCGGTGAGCTTGGGCGCGCCCAGGATCCGGACCGCGTCCGGCATGTCGACGTGCGCCGCGTCGCCCGGCGCGCTCCCCTGGGGCGCCCGGCCGATCCGCCGGGAGTAGAACGGCGACGGGTCCGCCTCGACCTGGCCGAAGTCCGGATTGACCGTGGCGCTGAGCGTGAGGTCCGACAGCAGGCCGAGCTCGAGGTCCACGCCCGCCGTTCCGCCCAGTTCGGTGGCCGAGTGGAACGGGTCCCCCGCGGCGACCGGCGCCCGCACCACCTTCGCCAGGGTGTACGGTCGGATCTCGACCCGGCGAGGCGCCTCGTCCAGCTCGAGGCCCCGCAGCTCGCCGTAGTACGCCACCCACTCCTGGGCGTCCCGCGGGATCAGCGACCACTGGTCGTACTCGTTCCGGCGCGAGTGCGACGCCCCCGGCCCCTCGATGGCTGCGATCTCGGGTCGAACGCCGGGGCTAGATCACGAGCCGTCTGGCGTGGTGACGGCGATCGGCTCAGATTGCAAGCCCCACCGTACCCCTGGCCTGGTGATGCATGGCGAGCCTCCGAGAATTCGTTCGGGAATTGCGGCGTCGGCGCGTGTTCCGTGTCGCGGCCGCGTACGCCCTGGTCGCGTGGGTCGCCATCGAGGTGGCATCGGTCATCGGCCCGGAGCTCCTGCTACCGGACTGGTTCACGCGCTTCGTCATCGTTCTGGCCGCCCTCGGCTGGCCCGTGGCCCTGGTGCTCGCCTGGGCGTACGACGTCACGCCGGAGGGGATCCGGACGACGCCGCCCGGCGGGTCGGACGCGGATGCCGAGGGGCCGACGCGCCCGCCCCGCGGTCGCAGGGCCGCCGTGGCGGCGGTGGTCGTGGCGGCGGTGGTCGCCGGCGGCTTGGTGGCGCTGCAGCAAGCGGGGGGCGAGGGTCTGCCGGAGGGCGAGGCGCTGGTGGAGCGGATCGCGGCGTTGGCCGGCGCGGACCAGTATGCCGAGGCGTTCGAGCTGGCCGCGGCCGCCGCGTCGTCGGGCCGCGAGGTGCCGGACTCGCTGTGGCCGGGGATCAGCGACCGGCTGACCGTCGAGACGGACCCGGCCGGGGCGCGTGTGCTGGCCCGGCCGTTCGGCGACACCGCCGGTTGGGACACGCTGGGCACGACGCCGCTGCGCGAGCTCCGGCTGCCGCGCGGCGACCACCTGCTGCGGATCGAGCGGGAGGGGTACGCGCCGGTCGAGCGGCTGGCGTCGAGCGCGCTCCAGCGAACGGAGCTGTACCTCCAGGTGGGCCAGGCCTTTCCCGGCGTCGCGTTCCGGCTGCGCCTGGCACCCCGCGACGAGGCCCCGGCCGATATGGTCCGGGTTCCGGGCGGTCGCTATACGGCGGTCACGCCGAGCCTCCAGAACCCGGCGGCGTCGCCGGAGGACTTCCTGATCGATCGGTTCGAGGTCAGCAACGCGGACTTCGCAGCGTTCGTCGAGGCGGGCGGCTACCTCGAGCCGCGGTACTGGACCGAGCGGCGCGCGGCGGGTGCGCTGAGTGCGGGCGGCACGCCGGTGGGGCTGGTCGACCGGACGGGAATGCCGGGGCCCCGGGGCTGGAGCGGACAGACGCCGCCGGCGGGTCGTGAGCGGCACCCGGTCGCCGGCGTCAGCTGGTATGAGGCGGCGGCGTACTGCGATTACCGGGGCCGCCGGCTGCCGACGCTCTTCGAGTGGGAGAAGGCGGCACGGGACGGGAAGATCGTGTTGACGGGAGGAACCACGTACATGCCGTGGGGCCCGGCCGGGACAGGCACGGAGACCCGCGCGCGGGCGAATTTCGGCGGGACCGGCACCGTGCCGGTGGACGCGCACCCGTTCGGGATCAGCCCCTACGGCGCGTATGCGATGGCCGGCAACGTGAAGGAGTGGCTGTCGAATCCGGCGGGCGCGGGGCGGGCGGTGACGGGCGGGTCGTGGGAGGACCCGGTCTATCTGTTCTCCCAGGTCGGCGGGACGGAGCCGGCCGCGGCCTCCTCCGCGCTGGGGTTCCGCTGCGCCCGCCTCGCGCGGCCGCACCCGGACCCGTCGGACCAGGGGAGCGGCCGCCTCAGCCTCGCCACGGAGCCACCGGTCTATCAGCCCGTGGGCGACGAGGCGTTCGCCGGCCTCCTCTCGCACTACCGATACGAGCCGGCCCCCCTGAACGCCGTGGTCGAGGAGCGGAGCGCAGCGGGCGCCTGGGTTTGCGAGCGGATCCGATTCACGACGCCCCGCGGCGACCGGGCCATGGCGTACCTCTACCTGCCTCGCACGGCCCGGCC
>CAYMLW010000513.1:0-2630 GCA_964391035.1 uncultured Gemmatimonadaceae bacterium | reverse complement strand
CATGGCGGAGGAAGAGGCGCGAGAGGACGTGGCGGCGCTCGGCACCTGGAACCCCCTGGTGCCGGACCTCGATCTCCTGGAATCCGGATGGGCGGAGCAGGACCGCTACGGCTTCTCCTTCTGGGACGCCCTGATCGTGGCCGGCGCCCGGCGGCTCGGCTGCGGGGTCGTGCTCACGGAGGACCTCCAGGACGGCCAGGAGCTGGGAGGCATGGTGGTCCGCAACCCGTTCACCACGCCGCCGCCCGTCCCGGATCCATCCTGATGGCGGGTATCGAGTGACCGCAGCCGCCCTCAGCTCGCTTTCCGGACCGGCGTTCTCAGGCTGATGCCCGGCATGGCTGCGAACTGGGCCTGCGAGAGCCCATGCCTCCGGGTGATCGACCAGCATCCGGATCGCGTTCCCCCTGGTCCCGGTCCGGCGCGGTGCCGCCGGGACGAGCAGGTCGCGTCGACGGGCCACGACGCGTAGGGTACGGCATGAAGATATGGATCGACGCCGACGCCGCGCCCAACGCGGTGAAGGAGATCGTCTTCCGGGCCTCCGCCCGCCTCGGGCTCGAGACGGCGTTGGTGGCCAACCGCCCGCTGTCCACCCCGGCCAGCAATCCCCGGGTCGAGTCGGTGGTCGTACCGGGCGGACCCGACGTGGCCGATCGCCACATCATCGACCACGCCGAGGCAGGCGACCTCGTCATCACCGCCGACATCCCCCTGGCTGCCGCCCTGGTCGAGAAGGGCGCCCTCGTCCTCGACCCCCGTGGGGAACGCTACAGCGAGGCCAACATCCGCGAGCGCCTCTCCATCCGCGACTTCATGGACTCGCTGCGGAACAGCGGTGTCGAGACGGGCGGGCCGAAGCCGTTCGGCCAGCAGGAGAAGCAGCGCTTCGCCAATGCCCTCGACCGGCTGTTGACGCGGCACGCGGGGTAGCTTGAGCCGACGATCAGCCTTCGGCCACCACCTTACCCACGAGAAACTCCAGTACGGCTTCGCCCGGCCCCGGCTCCCAGCGAACCGTGCCCTCCGCTCTGAACACCTCGGGCGACTCCGCACCCTCGGCCAACCGCCACACCTCGATGGCCCGGGCGTCCGGGTCCACCACCCAGTACTCGGGCACGCCGAAGTGGCGGTACCGCTCCCGCTTGATGCCACGGTCCCGCGCGGCCGTGGCCGGCGACAGGATCTCGACGATGAGGTCGGGTGGGCCCTCGATGCCCCGGTCGGTGAAGTACTCGCGATGGTCTTCACGGACGAAGACGATGTCCGGCTCCATGTAGTCGCCCTCGGCGAACAGCACGTCCAGCGGCGCCGCGAACACCTCGCCCAGCCCGTGCTCCCGGACGAACACGTTCAGGCGCGTCGCGAGGTCCATCGAGATCCGCTGGTGCCGGAGCGACGGCGACGGTGTCACGACCAGCTCCCCGGCGATGACCTCGTACCGCTGGCTGCCCTCGCTCGGCAGCCGCGCGAACTCGGCGTACGTCCAGCGCATGGACTTGCTCCGTGCTTCCATTCCATGACCTCCTCCCATCAAGCTACTCCGCCGTGCCAGCGGGCTCAATGATGGAGGCCGGACGGGGCAATGGCGTCAGGGAACCGTTTGGCCCGGGCCCTGGCTCAGATTGCCCGATTCGGCCATGGACCTGCCCCGGATCCGGTGTAATCCTGGACCCCACGCGGACAACGCTCACGAGACCGGGAGTAGCGATGGGGCAGAGGAAACGGGCGCGGCGGAGGGACGAGCCGTTCCGGGAGGCGCTGGCGAGGGTTCGACCGAACCGACACCCGCGGCCGGCCGATCGCCTCCATCGTGGTCGATGTGGAGCCGCTGGACGTCGAGCCGGGCGACCGTGGGCGACCTGGCGTCCGTTGTCGTGTAATCACAATCTGATTACATTCCGGCCATGATCCGGACCCAGATCCAGTTGACGGAGGAGCAGGCGCGACGGCTGAAGCAGGCGGCGCGGGAGCGAGGCGTGTCGATGGCGGAGATCGTCCGCCGCTGCATAGACCGGGGTCTCGCGGCGGAGGTCCCGGACCGGGCCGCCCGCTACGCCCGTGCGGTCGAGCTGGTGGGGGCCTTCGAGGATCCGACCGGCGCCCGGCGGGTGGCGGAAGCCCACGACGACTACCTGGCCGACGCGTACGAATGAGCCACGTCTTCGTCGACACCTCGGCGGCGTACGCCCTGCTCGTGAGGTCGGATGATCGCCACGGTCAGGCTCGCCGCGTCTTCGCGCGGTTGATGGCGGACGGCGCGCCCCTGGTGACCAGCTCCTACGTCCTTGTCGAGACGTACGCGCTCCTCGGTCGTCGGATCGGGCTCGAGGCCGTGGCCGCCTTCCGCGACCGGTTCGCCCCCCTCCTGGACATCGCCTGGGTGGATCCCGCCACCCATGACGCAGCCCTCGAGGACCTGCTGGACCGCGGGGCCCGCGACCTGAGCCTCGTCGATGCGGTGTCGTTCCTCGTGATGCGCGACCGGGGGATCGACTCGGCGTTCGCGTTCGACCGGCATTTCGTTCAGGAGGGGTTCGTCACCCTGGCGTAGGGCGGCGGTGAGAACGAGCGGGGCGGCGTCTTCCGCGGGGCCGTCGGAACCGCACGCGGCGATGAAAGGACCCGGC
>CAYMLW010000512.1:0-2632 GCA_964391035.1 uncultured Gemmatimonadaceae bacterium | reverse complement strand
GGCGCCCAGGCGTCCGCCTCCGAATGCAGCGCCAGCGCCGGAATCGGACGCCAGGCCGGTATCGGATCCGGCGGGGGGACGGCCGCCCTGGAAGCCGAGCTGGCGGAACGGCTCCGGGCCGGGCTGCTGCGGAGCGTCCGGACCGCGACGGCCGGCGTGGACCGGGCGGCGTTGCTGCTGAGCGGCGGCGAGGATTCCCGGGCCGTGCTGGCGGCGGTGCCCGAGGGGGTGGCCGTGCGCGGCGTGGTCTACGCCGAGTGGGAGAGCCGGGAGGTGCGGATCGCCCGGCGGGTCGGCCGGGCCCACGGCGCCCGGGTGGAGCGGGCCACCCGCGAGGCCGACCACTACAGCGCCCACTTCCCGGACATGGCGCGCCTCGCCGGGAGCACCCACATGTTCACCGACATCCACGGCTACGGCCTGGACATCGAGCCCCCACTGGCGAGCTTCCCCGTGGTCCTGGGCGGGCTCTCGGCGGACGCCCTCTTCAAGGGGTTCTACGTCCCGAAACACGACGGGCCGTACCGGAGCCCGCGTCTGGCGGGGCTGCGCGAAGACGTCCTCGAAGCGGTCGACGAGCGCCGCAACGCCCACCTCGAATGGCTCCGGCAGTGGCGCCCCGAGACGGCGGCGGAGTGGATGTGGCAGTGGCCGTTCTCGATGCGGAAGTACAGCGGGAACCTGCCGGGTTTCCGGCGGCTCTTCCCCAACTGGCAGGCCTTCCACGCCACCGAGATCCTCGAGATCGCCACCATCGTGCCCCCCGAGCTGACCCGCCATCGCCGCCTCTTCCGCCGGGCCATGCGACCCCTCTTCCGGCGCACCGCCTGGATCCCGCACCCCAGGCGCCACTTCCCGTACTTCGGCCCCGCCGTCAACGTCCTCGCCGCGCCCTTCCTCGAGGCCGCCCGGGGGATCCGGGCGCTGGCCACCCGGGAGCTCGGCGTCAGCCACCGGGCGTGGCCCGGCTGGTCCACTGTGGCCACGAGCCCCGGCATGCGGGAGTGGGAGCGCGCGCTCCCGCTGGTCGACACCCCGATCGGCGAGATCTTCGAGAGCCGCGACCCCGGCGCCGTCGATGCGATTCGTCGGGAGTGGACGTCGCTCAGCCGGATGAAGCTCGCCGAGCTGGCGTACCTCCGGGAGGTGCACCGGGAGGGGTAGGGAGCCACCGGAAGCGCACCGGCAACGGTGAGGGGGCACGGGCGGTCCGGCCCCGGCCGCCGCGTAAGGGGCGGGGGGCGCCCGCGCTCCCGGGCCCAGAGCGCAGGCTGCCGGCCTTCGGCCCCCGGGCGGGTGGCGTCCGGCGACGGTGGCGGACTGGCCGGCATGGCGGGTCTCCGGCGGTGTTTACGTTCCGGTGGAGAGATTCGGCGATTATCGCTGAATTGCTCCATGAAGTCCGCGCGGCGCGCCGTGACCGACGCGCCCCGGCGACCCGGGCCGTCCTCCGTGTCGTGGGCGCTTCCGGCGGTGCCGGCGCTCACGGCGGCGCTGGCTGCCCGGTCGATCCTGGTCCCCGCCGCCTACGTTTCCGGCCCGTGGTCCGGCTCGTGGTGGTCCGGCCCGTGGTCCGGCTCGTGGTGGTCCGGTCCGTGATCCGGCTCGTGGTGGCCCCGCCCGTGGTCCGGCCGCGGGTCCGCAGGGGGGTTCTCTCCGGCCGTCCGGGCCTGGTCCAGCCGATCGAGCCAGTCGAGCAGTCCGGCGGCCGCGGCCTCCGAGTAGAGCACCGGCGTGCCGCCCGCCTCCCGGACCCAGGCGGCGTCCTCCTCCTCGAAGACCCGGACCAGGACGGGGACGCCGGACACGTGATCGAGGAGCCGTCGGTTGTCTTCCGGGCGCCGGATCGTGGAGGTGATGAGCCGGGCGTCGCGGGCCCGGGCCTGGTCGAGGACGGCGGTGTCGGAGGCATCGCCGCGGATGGTGGGGATCTCGGCCTCCCGGAGCGCGGCCACGACGTCGGGGTCGTCGTCGATCACCACCACCTCGTAGCCCGAGGCGAAGAGCGTCTCGACCAGGGGCAGCCCCGTGGTCCCGGAGCCCAGGACCAGAATGTGGCCGCCGCTGGGCGGCGGGATCTGGCGGCGGCCGGAGCGACGGACGGGGTGCAGATGCATGAGCGCCCAGGCCACCCGGTCATTGGCCAGCAGCGGCGTGAACAGCATGGTGAGGAGGGTGACGAGGGCGATCACGGTGAAGACGCCGGCGTCGATTCGGCCGTCCATGAGCCCGTAGAGCCCCACGACCAGCGACAGCTCGCTGGTCTGGGCGAGGAGCAGCCCCGCCTCGATGGCGGGCCTGGCGGAGAGCCCGTTGCGCTCTGCGATCCAGGTGACCAGCGGGGGTGTGACCAGGACCACGAGTCCGGCGAGGATCAGGGCCTGGCCCACCTCGGCGAGGGAGGGGATCCCGACCGCGGCGCCGAGTGCGGTGAAGAAGATGGCGGAGAAGAAGTCGCCTATGGAGGTGAGGCCCGGACGCACGACGGCGCTGGTCGGGAACCCGGCCAGGGCGACGCCGGCGAAGAACGCGCCGATCAGCAGGGGCAGGCCGAGGAAGTCGGCCGTACCGAGGAAGCCGAAGAGGATGGCGAGGACGGCCAGGAGGAGCGGCGCGTGGTCCCGGTCCAGGC
>CAYMLW010000511.1:0-2636 GCA_964391035.1 uncultured Gemmatimonadaceae bacterium | reverse complement strand
AGCGCGGCTGTCCGGGCACTGCGGCGCTACGAGCCGCGCCGGCTCCATGCGATCCGACGCTCCGACCGGCCGGACCGCGACGCCCTCTTCATCTCCGAGAAGGGCCGGCGCCTGAGCACCCGCCGGATCCAGGATATCGTCGGCGAGTTCCTCGATGCCGTGGCCGATGCCGGTGAGCTCTCCGTACACAGCCTCCGCCACTCCTTCGCGACCCACCTCCTCGACGCGGGCGCCGACCTCATGGCCGTCAAGGAGCTGCTGGGGCACGAGTCGCTGTCCACGACCCGGATCTACACCCACACGTCGAGGGAGCGGCTGAAGAAGGTGTACAGGGACGCGCACCCGCGGGCGTAGGGAGCGGTGGCACGGGCAGGTGACATGGGCCAGATGGCAGGTGGCACGGGGCCGCGGGGAACCCCGAGAATGCGAGGGGTACAGGAAGGCATGAAACCCAACGAGATGCACGCAACCACCATCGTGGCGACCCGTCATGGAGGGCGGGTCGCGCTGGGCGGCGACGGTCAGGTCACGCTCGGCGATACGGTCATGAAGGGCAGCGCGCGCAAGGTCAGGAAGCTCAAGGATGGGAAGATCCTGGCCGGCTTCGCCGGGTCCGTCGCCGATGCCTTCACCCTGTTCGAGAAGTTCGAGGAGAAGCTCGAGCGGTACCCGGGCAACCTGCCCCGGGCCGTGGTCGAGCTGGCCAAGGAGTGGCGCACGGACCGCTACCTGCGGCGACTGGAGGCGCTGCTGGCGGTGGCGGATGCCGAGCACCTCTTCCTGGTCAGCGGCGACGGCAACGTCATCGAGCCGGACGACGAGATCGTCGCCATCGGGAGCGGTGGCCCGTACGCCCTGGCGGCCGCCCGGGCGTTGAAGGAGCACGCCGATCTCGATGCCGCCTCGATCGTACGGAAGGCACTGGAGATCGCCGGCGACATCTGCATCTACACGAATCGCAACATCACCGTCCTGGAGCTGGACGGGGCTGGGGACTAGATGGACGGTACGAAGACGGACGACGAGCGGATCCACGACGAGGCGCGGGTGGACGAGGGCATCGCGCCGCCGTGGCTCGACGAGCTGACGCCTCGCCAGATCGTGGCGGAGCTCGATACGTACATTGTCGGCCAGGACGCGGCCAAGAAGGCCGTGGCCATTGCCCTGCGGAACCGCTGGCGTCGGCAGCAGGCGCCGGAGGACCTGCGGGACGAGATCATGCCGAACAACATCATCATGATCGGGCCGACCGGCGTCGGGAAGACGGAGATCGCCCGGCGTCTCGCACGACTCGCCGGCGCGCCTTTCGTCAAGGTGGAGGCGTCGAAGTTCACGGAGGTCGGGTACGTCGGCCGGGATGTGGAGAGCATCGTCCGTGACCTCGTGGACCTGGCGGTGAACCTGGTCCGGGAGGAGCGCGAGGCGGAGGTCGAGCGCCAGGCCGAGGAGGGTGTCGAGAACCGACTCCTGGATCTGCTGCTCCCGCCCGTCGAGAACACGACGAAGCCGGAGCCCGCCGGGACCGGGGGCGGCTCCTTCATCGTGGGGTCCGCGGGCGCCGCACGCCAGGAGTCCGACGACGGCGCCGGCGACCGAAGGGAGCGGACCCGGGAAAAGCTCCAGAAGCTGCTCGGCGAGGGGAAGCTCGAGGAGCGCGAGGTGGACGTCGAGGTGCAGCAGTCGGCGTCGCTCGATGGGATGATGATGCCCATGGGCGGTGGCTTCGACGGCATGGACTTCAACTTCACCGAGATGCTCCAGGACATGCTGCCGAAGAAGACCAAGCGGCGCACGGTCACCATCGCCGAGGCCCGACGGATCCTCATGCAGGACGAGCTGGACCGCCTGGTCGACATGGACGAGGTCATCAACGAGGCGCTGGATCGGACCGAGGACACCGGCATCGTCTTCCTCGATGAGGTCGACAAGGTCGTCGGCGAGCGGAGCGGCGCGGGACCCGATGTGAGCCGGGAAGGCGTCCAGCGGGATCTCCTGCCCATCGTCGAAGGCAGCTCGGTCCAGACGAAGTATGGCATGGTCCGGACCGATCACATCCTCTTCGTGGCCGCCGGCGCCTTTCACGTGGCGAAGCCCAGCGAGATGATCCCCGAGCTCCAGGGTCGATTCCCGATCCGGGTCGAGCTCAAGGCCCTCACCGAGCAGGACTTCGTCCGCATCCTCCAGGAGCCCAGGAACGCCCTCGCCCGCCAGTACGAGGCGCTCATCGCCTCCGAGGGCGTGAAGCTCGAGTTCGACGACGAGGCCATCCGGGAGATCGCCCATATCGCCGCCGAGGTCAACGAGCGGATGGAGAACATCGGGGCGCGACGGCTCCATACCGTCATGACTACGCTCCTCGAAGATCTCCTCTTCGACCTCCCGGACTCCGGCGAGAAGCACGTCAGGGTCGACGCCCCCATGGTCCGGGACCGGCTCCGCCAGATCATCGACGACGACGACCTGCGGCGGTACATTCTGTAGGGCCGGCCGCTGCGCGGCCGGCAAATCGCGGGGCGCTGCCCCGCAAATGGCGCGGCGTTCGCCGCGCAACTGGCCGTCTCCGCGGCAACTGGCGGGGCGGTGCCCGCCCCGCAACCCGCGCGGCATTCGCCGCGCAACTGGCCGTCTTCGCGGCA
>CAYMLW010000510.1:0-2641 GCA_964391035.1 uncultured Gemmatimonadaceae bacterium | reverse complement strand
CGTCAGGATGGCCACATCGTCGCCCTCCTTGATCAGACCCATGGCGATCCCCGCACACGCCGCCTTGATCGGCACACCCGCGTCCATCAGCGACAGCGACGCCGCGCACACGGTGGCCATCGAGCTCGACCCGTTCGAATCCAGGATGTCGCTCACCACCCGGAGCGTGTACGGAAAGTCGTCGTACGCCGGCAGCAGCGACTGGATCGCCCGTTCCGCCAGGTGGCCGTGCCCCTTCTCCCGCCGGCTCGTCCCCCGGATCGGCTTCGCCTCACCCGTGCAGAAGGGCGGGAAGTTGTAGTGGAGCATGAACGATTTCGACGTCTCCGGCGGCGAGTCCACCGTGTCGACCCGCTGCTCGTCGGCGCCCGTGCCCAGCGTCACCACGCCCAGCGCCTGCGTCTGGCCCCGGGTGAACAACGCCGAGCCGTGGACCCGCGGCAGCAAACGTACCTCGCTCGACAGTGGCCGGATGTCGTCCAGGCCACGGCCGTCGATGCGCCGCTTGTCCTTCAGCACCTGCCGCCGCATCACCTGCTTTTCCGTCGCCCGGAAGTGCTCCTTGATCGCCTGCTGCTCCGTCTCCTCCGGGTACTCCTCCGCCAGCGTCTCCAGAATCTCCTGCCGTAGCGCCGTCATCGCGTCCTCGCGCTCCAGCTTGTCCCCGATGGACAGCGCGTCCTCGACACGCGACACCGCCAGGTCCTCGACCCGGCTCTCCAGCGCCTCGTCCGGCTCCACCGTCGGCTCCCAGTCCATGGCCGCCGGGATCTCCAGCGCCGACAGGACCTCCTTCTGGATCGCGATCAGCTCCTTGATCCCCTGGTGCGCCGATTCCAGCGCCTCCACCAGGTCCTCCTCCGGCACCTCCATGGCGCCGCCCTCGACCATCGTGATGGCGTTCTCCGTTCCCGCCACCACCAGGTCCACATCGCTGTACTCCAGCTGCTCGAATGTCGGGTTCAGCACCCACTGCCCGCTCAGCCGACCCACCCGCACACCGGCCACCGGCGTGTCGAACGGGATCTTCGACATGCACAGCGACAGCGACGCCCCCAGCATCGCCGGCATGTCCGCGTTGTTCTGCTGGTCCGCGCTGATGATCGACGCGTAGATCTGCGTCTCGTGCATGAAGCCCTTCGGGAACAGCGGCCGGATCGGGCGGTCGATCTGTCGCGCCGCTAGAACTTCCGAATCGCTCGGCCGGCCCTCACGCTTGATGAACCCGCCGGGGAACTTCCCCGCCGCGTACATCTTCTCCCGGTACTCCACCGTCAACGGGAAGAACGGCAGGTGCGTCGGCCTGTCCTGCACCGTCGCGGCCACGAGCACCGTGCTCTCGCCGTACTGTATCAGGCACGACCCCGCCGCCTGCCTCGCCATCTTCCCCGTCTCGATCACCAGCGTTCGGCCGGCGAATTCCTTCTCCACTCTCTGCATTTCTCGTCAGTTTCCTTGTCTTAGCCTCGATTTCCGCCCCGACACACCCCTCGGCCCGCCGGGTCCTGCCTGTCTCGTTGCTTCCTCGCTTCGTCCCACGATGCGGGGGGCCCTGCGACGACCCCTCCCCTCCGGCCCGGCTCTCGACCCCGGCCGCCCTAGTGACGCAGCCCCAGATCCTGGATCAGCGAACGGTATCGCTCCAGGTCCGTGCGACGCAGGTAGTCCAGAAGACGACGACGCTTCCCCACCATCTTCAGCAGTCCGCGCCGGCTGTGATGATCCTGACTGTGTTCCCGGAAATGGTCCCGCAGGTGATCGATCCGCGCGGTGAGCACCGCGATCTGGACGGGGGCGCTGCCACGGTCCGTCTCGTGCAGCTGGTACTTCTGGATGATGCTTTCCTTGTCGATACTCATTCCTTCGTGTGCCTCCGCGAGAGACGTTCGCTGATCGGGAAGCGAGCTTCCTTATAATGAACAGTCTCATATGTTAGCGTCTCCCCACCATTCACACCACCCCGCCCGGCGGACGGCGCACGGCCGCCCGGCCTGTGGCCGAGCAGGACCACGCCTTGCGGCGCCAACCGCCCTCCTGCGAGGCGCCAGCCGAGCCACCGTCAGCCATCAGCCGTCAGCCGTCAGCCATCAGCCGTCAGCCATCAGCCGTCAGCCGTCAGCCGTCAGCCATCAGCCGTCAGCCACACGGCGTCTCCCCGGACTCCAGCACCTCTTCGGCCTGGGCGCAGTCGTCGCGGATGGCGGCGATCAGGTCCTTCTGGGAGCTGAAGTGATGGATGTCTCGGATGCGGGCACAGAAGTCGACGCGGACGACGGCGCCGTAGAGGTCGGCGTCGAAGTCGAAGATGTGGAGCTCGACGGAGGGCGGTGATCCCTTGAACGTGGGCCGCGGTCCGAGATGGAGGACGCCGCGGTGCGTCCCGTTGCGGAGCGTGGCGCAAACGGCGTAGACGCCCTCCCTGGGGAGCAGCTTGTGGGAGTTCCCGATCCGGATGTTGGCGGTCGGGAACCCGAGAGCGCGGCCCCGGCCGTCGCCCCTGACCACGACGCCACGGGCCGAGTAGGGTCGTCCGAGTCCGCGGGCGGCCCGGCCGACGTCGCCGTGCTCGAGGGCATTCCGGATCCGGGTCGACGAGATGGGGTCGCCGTTGGTGCGCGTGGCCTCGACCACCTGCACGCCG
>CAYMLW010000509.1:0-2648 GCA_964391035.1 uncultured Gemmatimonadaceae bacterium | reverse complement strand
GTCGAACCGTCCCGTGTCGGGGTGTGTCTTCGATACGGGAGCTGCGGCGTGGAGGTTCCCGGGCGGGTCGGGGGGGGCCGGGGGGTCGGGGTGTCCCGCCGGGTCAGGCGTCCGCGCCGGCCGCCGTTCCTTCCTCCTCCAGCTTCTCGACCACCGCATCGAGCACGCGCTGCTCGAGCTCCGGGTCCGGGGGACTGCTGGACGTGACGGTGATCTCGGTGCCGTCGGGGATCTTGTTGGCGTGCACCTGGACGCCGCCGTCGTCGGCCCGTGCGCCGGCCGCCATGCCGAAGTTCTTGACGATGGGAGTGACCGCGGACTGGACGTGGCGGATCTCGAGGTCGGGGAACACGGCCTCGGCCGCTTCGACCACGTCCTCCACGGAGGCCGAGACGACCGCCCTGGCCTCGGTCTTCTGCAGTGCGCCGGGGCCGGAGCCCGGCCCGGGGCCGACGAATGCCGGGCCGGCCAGGAGCATGGGGAGAAGAAGGAGTCGCATGGTGTGCCACCTTCCGGTTGGGGGGTAGGGGTTGCCGTCCAAGATAGCAGGCATTGGCGAGGATTTCGCCATCGTCGTCCCCGGGTGGCGTGGGACGGCCCGGCGCCGGAGCGGTCCGATCGCCTGCGGGACGCCGCTTGCGCTGGCGGCTCTCGTGTTGCACGCTTGGGACTGCCCCTGACCCCTACCCGTACATGTCCGAAGCCCTGCCATCCCCGGCCGCCCGGGCGCGCGCCGCGCGCGACCTCGCCGTCCTCATCGCGCTCCAGAAAGCCCGCGACGAGCAGCAGCGCGTGCTGGAATCGCTGCGCAGCAAGCTCTTCCTGTCCAGCACCGATCCCCGGCGCCAGAGCCTGATGGAGCGGGTCGCCGAACTGGCGGACCGGATTCGGGAGCTGGACGCGGAGCTCGGCCCGGAGCCGACGCCGGGGGGCTGAGCGTCGGGCGCGCCGGCCTTCCGGCCCCCACCGGCGTCCGGGCCGACCGACCGACCCCGATTTCGATGCCCGACGACTCCGCCGCGCAGGCGAAGGCGAGGGTCCTTCGGACGAGGGAGAGGGGTCGAGGGCGTCGAGGGCGAGAGGGGGGCGCGTTGGGGGGGGCTTCGATCCGTGCCCCGGAGCTTCGGGGCGGGGGCTGGCGGGTCCACGGCGGTCCCCGTCGGCTCGGCATGGAGAGTTTCAGCACATATTCCCGAAATCCTCCATGTGACGGGCGGGCTGGTTCCCGGCATGGAGAGTTTCAGTGATAATCGCTGAAACTCTCCACCGGACGCGGCCCGGCGGCGTGGGGCAGCCCCACCGCCAGCCGCCCGCCCGCTACCCGCCAATTCCCAGCCGCCGGCCAGCCAGCCTCCAACCCCCAACCGCCCGCCGCGCGGCCATCAGCCGGCCAATCGCCGCCCGCCGGCCCCTGGACGCCGGCCCCTGGACGCCGGACGCTGGCCCCTGGACGCGGGACCCTGGACGCCGGACGCTGGACCCTGGACGCTGGACCCTGGACGCTGGACCCTGGACGCTGGACCCTGGACGCTGGACGCCGGACGCTGGACGCCGGACGCCGGACGCCCCCCTACCGGCACTCCGGCACCCCCTCGCCCTCGGTAACGAGCGCGACCCGGCGGACCGTCAACGCGCCGAAGACGCCGATCCCGTCGCCGCGGACGCTGGAGACCCGCACCAGCCCGGACGGATTGAAGTTCCCGCCCCGGACCCAGTTCACGAAGTTGGGGTCGCCGGCGGCGATGGCGAGGTTGGCGGTGGCGCCGGCGGGCAGGCCTTCCTGGAGGGCGAGGAGGAGGTCGCGGCCGAGGTCGAAGCGGTCGAAGGTCCCGAGCTGTGAGGGGAAGACGAGGGTGGTGTCGGCCGCGCCGACGGCCACGCTCAACAGCCCGTTCGGCAGGCAGAACCAATCGCAGAACTCGCTGCCGAGCCCGTCGGCGGGCGACGTGAAGCCGCTCAGTTGCCAGCCGTCCAAGAGCGGCGAGATCGACGGGAGCTGGCTCTGCTGGAAGCGCTCGGCGGCGGCGAGCTGCCGCTTGAGCCGGGCGGAGTCCATGCCCTCGCTCAGGAGCATCTCGCGCTCGAGGTCGGCGGCTACGCGGCCCGCTACGACCTCGAGCAGATTCGTCTGGCGATCGTCGAAGTCCCGCTTCTGGTCGCAAAAAAACCAGAGCGTGCCCAGCAGGTTCGTGGGCGTGGAGACCGGCACACAGACGGCCGTCGCAAACCCCTCCGGGGCCCGCCAGTGACGCATCAGCTCCGGCTCGTCGAGCACCACGACGTGGCCGAGCAGGGCTTCGAGGTCGGCCACGGCGCCCTTCAGCGGCCGGGCCGGGCTGGTGAACCGCTCGAAGGGCAGCCCCCACACCGAGCGGAGCTTCAGCCGCGAGGTCCCCTCGTCGAGCAAGTAGAGGGCCGCCGCCCGGCAGCCCACGGCCTCGGCACCGGCCTTCAACGTCGCTTCGAGCCGCAGGGCCAGGTGTTGCTGCTCGTTCGCGTGCGGCACCAGTGGGACCCCGGCCGCCAGCTCGGCCTCGCGCTGCCAGAGGGCATGGCGCGTCTCGATCAGCTCGTCGAGCACGGCGGTCACGGCCGCGGCCAGCTCACAGGCCGCCGGGCGGTCGACCGCAACGCGCCCGTCGGGCGGC
>CAYMLW010000508.1:0-2661 GCA_964391035.1 uncultured Gemmatimonadaceae bacterium | reverse complement strand
GCGACATGATGGACCGCAAGCCCCACGAGCTCAGCGGCGGCCAGCAGCAGCGGGTCGCCGTGGTGCGAGCCCTGGCCACCAAGCCCCGCCTCGTCCTGGCCGACGAGCCGACGGCGAACCTGGACAGCGAGACCTCAGGCGGTCTCCTCGACCTCATGCTCGAGCTCAATGGCGAGCTCGAGACCACGTTCCTGTTCTCGACCCACGACCAGACGGTGATCGAGCGCGCACGGCGTGTCGTGCACCTCCTGGACGGACGGGTCCACCGGACCGTGTCGTGAGGCAGGCGCCGGAGGCCGCCCCGAGCCCGACCGACCGGCCCCGCGTGTGCACCCGCGCTCGGGAACCGATGGGTCGGTCGGTTGCGTCGATGGTCGTGATCGGGTCGCGCCTCACGCGCTGGCTCCCGGCCCTGGCGGCCCTGGCACTCCTCGTCCCGCCCCGCGCCGTCACGGCGCAGTGGACCCTATTCGAAGATCACGGCGTCCGACTCGGTCTGTCCGGCTATGCCCGGGCCCTCACGGCCATCCACGACCGGGGCTACGACATGCCCCCGGTGCCCGTCGGGCGCTCGACCCGCACCACGGGCATCCACGGCCAGGTGGTGCGGCTCAAGTGGCGGCTCGAGGGCGACGGCTGGCGGCTCCACGTCCATGACCGCGTCCAGGTACAGGTGACGAGCGGGGAAGGGGACCGGGCCGTCCTCGGGTTCGGCGTCAGCGCCGTCCCCGGCCGGCTGGTCGACCTGGAGACCGTGCTCGTGGACGAACCGGGCCTGCGCGCCTGGCACGATGTCGATCGCCTCGCCGTCACACTGTACACCGGCGGAGTCGACCTCACGGTGGGACGCCAGGCCATCACCTGGGGCGTATCGGGGATCTTCCCTGTCGCCGATCTCTGGGCCCAGTTCAGCCCCTTCGAGCTGGACACCGAGGAGAAGCCCGGCATCGACGCCGTCCGCGCTCTCTTCTACCCCCTCGACAGACTCGAGATGGACGCGGTCCTCGCGCACCGGGGCGATCTCGACGACCTCTCGTTCGGGGTCCGCGGCACCTACGGGCTGCCCAGCGCCGACGTCTGGGCGGGGGGCGGCAAGCTGTGGCGCGAGCTTATGGTCATGGGGGGCGTCAGCCTGCTCTTCGACGAGACCAAGGTGCGCGCCGAAGCCGTCCTGCCATGGAGCCTCGACGGCGAGGAGCGCGTCGACCCGCGGCTCACCGCGGGCTTCGACTGGATCCGGGGCACGCTGAGCCTCACGGGCGAGTACCACTACAACGGCATCGGCGCCGCCGACCCGGAACGCTACCCGCGTGTCCTGACCGACCCGAGACTGGCCCGCGGCGAGACCTACTACATCGGCCGGCACTACCTCGGCGGGCTGGTCAGCTGGAGCCCGGACGTCGAGAACCGTCTCATCCTCGTCCTCAACGCCCTGTGCAACCTCCGGGATCCGAGCGCCGCCCTCACGCCCATCGTTTCCTACGACCTGGGCCAGGCCTCCCGCCTCTCCCTCGGCGCCCTCGTCTCCCTCGGTGAGACGCCCGGGTTCCAGGGCGCCTCCCCGACCCTCCACAGCGAGTTCGGCGCGTACGGCACCCTCGTCTTCACTCGCCTGTCTCTCTACTTCTGAGGCGTCGTCAGCCGAGGGTGCGAATCAGGAGGAGCGCGGTGAAGGCCACGTAGCCGCCCACAAGGACCCCACCCGACATCCGCCCCAGAACTCGCCCCGTCCACGCCAAGGGCACCAGGATCACCGCGAACAGGACCATCGCCGGAAGCTCGAAGGTGTACAGCTCCGGGTTCACCGACACCGGTCGGATCAGCGCGGAAACCCCGAGGATCGACAACAGGTTGAAGAGGTTCGAACCCACCGCATTGCCCAGCGCGATGTCCGGCTCGTCCCGGATCGCCGCCACCACACACGTCGCGAGCTCCGGAAGCGACGTCCCTACCGCCACCACCGTCAGCCCGATCACGACCTCGCTCACCCCGGCCAGCCGGGCAAAGAACACCGCCGACACCACCAGCCCCTGAGCGCCCAGGATCAGGAACGTCAGCCCGACCACCACCAGCGCCAGATCCCGCACCATGCCACGGCCCGGAGCGATCTCCCGCTGCTTCTTCTCGTACGTCTCGTACTGCGCCGCCACCGCCGGAGATTCCGCCTCCGCGGCCCGCATCACGAACGCCAGAAACGCCACGAATCCCGCCAGCAGAACCACCGCGTCCAGCCGACCCAATCCCCCGTCCAGCATCATCCCCACGACGGCCACCGACACGCCCGCCATCAACGGCGCCTCCCGGGACAGCAGCCGCATCCCCACCCGGAGCGGCTTCGCCAGCGCTGCGGCCCCCAGAATCAGCGCGATATTCAGGATGTTCGACCCGATGACGTTACCCAGCACCACGTCGCTCCGGTCCTGGACCGATGCCACCACCCCCACCAGCAGCTCCGGTGCAGAGCTCCCGAACGCCACGATGGTCAGACCCACGACCAGGGGACGCATCCCGAGTCGTCGCGCTACCCGGGCCGCCCCCCCGACGAGCCACTCGGCCCCCAGGTAGAGCGCCAGGAGACCGAGCCCGAAATACACCCCGTTGGTCAGCACGCCTCATTAGACGCCCCACCACCCCCCGTGTCAACCGACCCCTGACTTCCCC
>CAYMLW010000507.1:0-2679 GCA_964391035.1 uncultured Gemmatimonadaceae bacterium | reverse complement strand
CGCCCGTCCGGTTTGACGAGGGGGGCCAGGGACAACCCCTGGCCCCTACTCTACCCGTTTCCACCGATTCCGGCGTTCCCGCTGTTGAAGACCTCGGGCCTCCATGGCGGACGGGGACAGAGCCGGGGGCCACGGGTGAATGCTTGCGCGACGCGAATCCGCGACGCATCGTGATCCCTGTCCGGCGATTCCCCCGGCGCGATCCGAGCGCAACTCAACCCCCTGCCAATCGCGTCGAGTACCGGACACGCGCGGCCGTACGCGGCCACGACGCACTCGCGACACATCACATATATGCTTCCGCGACGACGCTCTTCCCGCACTCGCAGACCGGCGCTCCGCCTCGCCCGACGAGGCCGACGCTTCGCCGGCATGTATCCGTGCGCTCCGCGACGCTGCCAGCGTCCCGCCGTGCACCGTCGGATGCAGCGCGCGTGCGGACGCGGACACGCGGAGGCAGGGGCAGGGGGGCCACCCGAGCCACACACGCCGATGATCCGCCGACCCCTGGTCCGCACGCTCCTCGCTCTCGTCGCCCTGCTCCTGGCCCAGCTCTTCACCGGGCTGCCGGGCGACGGTTCACAGCTCACGGTTCACGGGGTACAGGTCACGGGGCCCGCCCCCGCCGCCGCCCAGACCGTCGCGGCGGATATCCCGTCCCCCGAAGAGTTCTTCGGCTTCCAGATGGGTGCGGTAGGAAGGCTCGCCGACTGGGACGAGCTCGCGGCGTACTACCGGCTCCTGGCCGAGCGCAGCGACCGGGTCCACCTCCGGGAGATGGGCCCCAGCACCCTCGGCAACCCGTTCTACGTCCTCCTCGTCTCCTCGCCCGAGAACCTGGCGCGGCTGGACGAGATCCGGGCGATGAACGCGGTGCTCACGGACCCGCGGGGGCACTCGGAAGCGGAGATCGAGCGCGCCATCGCCAACGGGAAGGCCGTCGTCGCCCAGTCGTACGGGCTGCACGCGACGGAGGTGGCGGCGACGCAGGCGGCGGCGGAGCTGGTGTGGACCATGGCGACGTCGTCGTCTGAGGACATGGCGCGGATCCTGGACGGGACGGTGGCCGTCTTCTTCCCGTCGCTGAACCCGGACGGGACGACGATGGTGGCGGACTGGGTGGACGAGACCCGGGGGACCGACTATGAAGGCTCGTCGCTGCCGTGGCTGTACCACCACTACATCGGCCACGACAACAACCGCGACGCGTTCATGCAGAACACGGCCGAGAGCGTGTGGGCGGGGCAGATCCTGTTCCGGGAGTGGGTGCCGCAGGCGTTCATCGACCACCACCAGATGGGCGGGTACGGGCCGCGGTTCTACGTGCCGCCATACGCCGAGCCCATCCGCCCGGACGGCGACCCGCTGGTCTGGCGGGAGATGGCGTGGTACGGCGCCCAGATCGCCAATGAGCTGGAGGCGGACGGCCAGAGCGGCGTCGCGGGCGCGTCCATCTACAGCGGCTGGGGCCACTTCGGGTTCCACTGGATCACGCCGTTCCACAACATCGCCGGCATGCTGACGGAGGCCGCCAGCGCGCGCATGGCGTGGCCGCTCTACGTCCACCCGGACCAGCTCGAGGGCCGGCCCGGGCGAGGGCTGCCGGAGTACGAGGCCCAGGTCACGTTCCCGAACCCGTGGCCTGGCGGCTGGTGGAGCGTGCGCGACATCGTCGACATGCAGATCACCGCGTCCGTCGCCGCGCTGGACCTGGCCGCCCGGAACCGGGAGACCGTCCTCCGCAATCACTACCTCAAGGCGACCCGGCAGATCGAGCGCGGCCGGCGCGCCGAGCCCGTCCACAACGGACCCGACGGCCCGCTGGCCGCCTTCATCGTCCCCGCCGAGCAGCACGACGCCCTCACCACCATCGAGATGATCGAGAAGCTGCTGCTCCAGGGGATCGAGGTGCACCGGGCCACCGCGGACTTCGTCCACGAGGGCCGCGTCTACGGCGCCGGCTCCTGGATCGTCTCCATGGCCCAGCCCAAGCGCGGGCTCGTCCGCTGGCTCCTGGGCCGGACGTTCTACCCGGACAACACGTACACGCGGTACCGGGACGGGAGTCCGATCCGGCCGTACGACCTGTCGGGGCACGTGCTGGCGGAGTTCATGGGGGTTTCGGCGATCCCCGTGGCGACGGCACCCTCCGTTGCGGCGACGGTGCTTGAGCCGGAGTTCTCGGTCGCGGTGATCGAGCGGATCCCGTACGTCACGTCGGGGATCGAGCCCGTCGGAACAGTCACTTCAGGCGACTACGGGTATCGGCTGGATGGGCGGCAGAACGCCACTTTCCTCGCCGTCAACCTGCTCCTGGATCGTGGGGTCGAGGTTCATCGCGTTGAGGCTGGCTCCCCGGCGGCGGCTGGCTCCAACAGCGGGAACCGCGACGGGCGCGACGGCCTGCACAACATCAACCGCGACGATCGCGACGATCGCGACGAACAGCAACTGGTTCGCCCCGGTGACTTCGTGGTTCCGGCGGATGTCGACCCATCGCTGCTCCGCGAGATCGCGGGGGAGACCCACGTTCCGTTCCTGCCCCTCGATTCGGATCCCGCCTCCGCGGCCGTTCCCACTTCGCGCGTCGAGCGGCGGCGGATCGGGATGTACCGGCGGTATTACGGCGGGAACATGGACGAGGGGTGGACCCGGCTGGTGCTGGAGCGCTTCGGGTTC
>CAYMLW010000506.1:0-2685 GCA_964391035.1 uncultured Gemmatimonadaceae bacterium | reverse complement strand
CGGTGGACACGAGGTAGTCGCCCCTCGCCGCCACGATGGCCCGATTCAGGATCGTGGTCTTCCGAAACCCCCGGTCCTGGTGCCAGACATGGACCATCCGCAGCCCGGTCTCCTCGCCCATTCGCCGGATGACGGCCCGGACGTCGTCGCCGGAACCGTCATCGCCGACGACCAGCTCGAAATCCGGATCCGTCTGTACGGCGTAGCCCCAGAGCACCCGCTCCAGGTGATGCGGACGGCCGTAGCACGAGACGATGACCGAGACCCGCATCGCCGGGCTCACGCCTCCGGCAGGCAGAGGAGCGCCCGACTCTCGTCGAGGCTCGGGTCGCCGATCGGCTCGAGGGCGTAGTCCAGCGCACGCAGCCGACGGATCGCCTCGGCGTGCAGGTCGGGGCCGTGGCTCGAGAGGAAGACGACCGGCCTCGCACCGCGCAGCGTATCCTCCGCGCCCTCCAGCACGGCGATCTCCGCGCCCTCGACGTCCACCTTCATGGCGGTCGGCCGGAGCTCGTGGCGCCGACACAGCTCGTCGACAGTGACGGTCCGGACCTCCAGCTCGCCGTCCCCCGTCAGACGACCCGTGCCGGTCCCGGTCCCGCCCCCGAACCGGGCGGTGCCCACCCGGTTCGACACGGCCCTCTCCTCGACGCGGACGTTCGCCAGCCGGTTGATCCGGACGTGGGCCTTAAGGTAGCGGGCGTTCCGAGGCGATGGCTCGAACGACCAGACATGGCCGCGGGGCCCGACCTGGCGGGCGCCGAGGAGGGTGTAGTAGCCGGCGTGGGCGCCGATGTCGAGGAAGGTGCCGCCCTCGTCGACGTGTTCCATGAACGCGGCGGTCTGGGCGGGCTCGTAGGTGCCAAGGAAGAGCTGGAGGAGTCGGCCCCGACTGGCGGGCAGCCACCAGCTGCCGCGGAGTCGCCCCCCGAGGATCGGCAACGCGCCTCGCAGGAGTGGCGACGTCACTCGTCCACTTCCAGGACGGCGAGGAACGCTTCCTGGGGGATCTCCACGGTGCCAACCTGCTTCATCCGGCGCTTCCCCTCCTTCTGCTTCTCGAGGAGCTTCCGCTTCCGGGTGATGTCGCCGCCGTAGCACTTGGCGGTGACGTCCTTCTTCAGCGCCTTGACGTTGGTCCGGGCGATGATCTTCGACCCGATGGCCGCCTGGATCGCCACCTGGAACTGCTGCCGCGGGATCAGCTCCTTCAGCTTGCTGGCCATGTTCCGGCCGTAGTCGTAGGCCTTGCTCTCGTGGATGATCACGCTGAACGCGTCGATGGGGTCGCCGTTGATCAGCATGTCCAGCTTGACCAGGTCGTTCTGCCGGTACTCGAGGAACTCCCAGTCGAGGGACGCGTAGCCCCGGGTCCCGCTCTTCAGCCTGTCGTAGAAGTCGAGGACCACTTCGGCCAGCGGCAGCTCGTACAGGAACTCGACCCGGTTCGGGTCGAGGTAGTGCATGTGGACGTACTCGCCGCGCCGGTCGTGGACCAGCTTCTGTACATTCCCGATGTACTCGGCCGGGCACATGATCCGCGTCCGCACGTAGGGCTCCTCGACCCGGTCGATCCGTCCCCGGTCCGGCATGGCCGTCGGGTTCTCGATCATCTTCGTGGAGCCATCGCTGAGCACCACGTGGTACTCGACGTTCGGCACGGTGGTGACCAGGTCGAGGTCGAACTCCCGCTCGAGGCGCTCCTGCACGATCTCCATGTGCAGCAGCCCGAGGAAGCCGCAGCGGAAGCCGAAGCCCAGCGCCGTGGACGTCTCCGGCTCGTAGTGCAGACTCGCGTCGTTGAGCCGCAGCCGCTCGAGAGCGTCCCGGAGCTCCTCGTAGTCATCGGCGTCGGTGGGGTACAGGCCGCTGAAGACCATCGGCTTGACGTCCTGGTACCCCGGCAGCAGCTCCTCCGCCGGGTTGTCGGCATCCAGGACCGTGTCGCCCACCCTGGTGTCGGACACGCGCTTGATCGCGGCGATCACGTAGCCGACCTCCCCCGGTGTCAGCTCCTTCTGCTTCACCCGACCCAGCCGCATGTAGCCGACCTCGTCGACCTCGTACTCCGCATCCGTGGCGCCGAACCCGATCCGCATGCCCGGCCGGATCGTCCCGTCCACCACGCGGATGCTGGGCACTGCGCCCTGGTACTGGTCGTAGAAAGAGTCGAAGATCAGGGCCCGGAGCGGGCCGTCTGGATCGCCCGTGGGGGGCGGCACCTCCCGGACGATCCACTCGAGGAGCTCGTCGATCCCGGTCCCCTCCTTCGCACTCACCAGGAGCACGTCCTCGGGCTCACAGCCCAGCAGGTCGACCAGCTCGTCCCGGCGCTTCTCGGGCTCCGCGCCCGGCAGGTCGATCTTGTTCAGGACCGGGATGATCTCGAGGCCGGCCTCCATGGCCAGGAACAGGTTGGACAGGGTCTGGGCCTGGACCCCCTGCGCCGCGTCCACGACCAGGACGGCCCCCTCACAGGCGGCCAGGCTACGGCTGACCTCGTAGGTGAAGTCGACGTGGCCGGGCGTGTCGATCAGATTGAACTCGTACTGCTCGCCGTCGGGGGCCCGATAGTCCATCCGGATGGCGTGCAGCTTGATCGTGATGCCCCGCTCCCGCTCCAGCTCGTTGGTTTCGGCTATCATCCATGATGCAGTCGTCCATCTTTCACGAATCCGAAACTAG
>CAYMLW010000505.1:0-2712 GCA_964391035.1 uncultured Gemmatimonadaceae bacterium | reverse complement strand
GCCAAAGTGCCTCCTTTTGTGAGGGGGTAGGGTCGATCCCGTCGATGCAACAACTGTACGACTCGACTCAGCCCGTGGCCGCTTCCAGCCAGCGTCGCATCCTGCGGGTGTGGCTCCCCTCCCAGTACACCCGCTCGCATTCCGGACAGCGCCGGAACCCGGCGGACCGGACCCGCGGGTCGGCCCGGACCTCCCGTGGCAGCCGCTCCCGCGCCGCCTCGAACGACGCGGGCACCAGCGGGGTGTTGCAGACCATGCAGCGCGTGAACGCCCGGTCCCGCCAGCCGGCGCCGAACACCCCACGCCGCCGGTCCACCTCCCGGAGCTGAGCGGCCGGCCGCTCGGCCTCGATCAGGAGGCACCACGCCGGCGAGCCACGCGTCTCGCACAACCGGCGGTCCCGGGTGAGGAGGAGCCGGCCCTCGCGCCGGGCGAGTCGGGCGAGGCCGGCGTCGTCCAGGGTCTCGTCGAAGACCACATCGTGGCCCAGCGCCCGGAGCCAGCGGGCGAGCCGGCCCAGCATGGCGTCGGCGACGAAGCCGGGGCCCGGGTCCGGCGCGCCGCCCCGCGGGCCGCGCTCGCCGGGAGCCGCGCCGGGCACGTCGTCACCAGCCACGGCTACATGGCCCCGATCCGCATGACCGCCGCCAGCGTCCGGATCCCCTCGAAGTAGTTGCCGAGCCGCAGGTTCTCGTTGGGCGAGTGCTGGTTGTTGTCCGGGTTCACGACGGGCAACAGGAGCACGGGCGTGCCGGTCTCGATGGGGAACCAGACGGCGGGCACGGAGCCGCCCAGCATGGGGATGTGGACCGGCTCGGCGCCGGTGAACCGCTCGACGGCCCGGGCGATGTCCCGGGCCAGCGGGTGGTCCATGGGCGTCTTCATGCCCGGGTAGCCGTCCTCCAACTCCACCAGCCGGGCCAGCCGCGGGTGTGTGGCGCGCTCCTCGGGAGTGGGCGGGCCGTCGGCCAGGTGGTAGCCCCGGGCCCGAACGTGGCGCCGGACCCGCTCGACCTGGTCCGCCGGCTGGATGTCCGGCACCAGCCGCAGGTCGATCTCCGCCACCGCCGAGTCGGGCACGATGGTCCGGGTCTCGCCGCCGATCCAGCCCGAGCCCAAACCCCGGACGTTCAGCGACGGCAGCGACGTGGCCTCGAGGCGCAGCTCCCCGGCCCACCCCTCGGGCGCGGCGAAGCCGTAGTCGCTCGGCGAGTCCGGCGGGATCGACCGGATGGCCGCCCGCTCCGCCGGGCTCAGCGGGACGACGTCGTCGTAGAAGCCGTCGACCAGGACCCGGCCCTCGTCGTCCTTCATGGTGGCCAGCAGCTGGGCCAGCCGCATGGCCGGGTTCGGCGCCCAGTTGCCGAAGTGGCCCGAGTGGAGCGGCCGCTCGGGGCCGTAGACGATGAGCCGGGTGGTGGTGATGCCCCGGGCGCCGTAGACCAGCGTCGGCCGGAGCGAGCCGTGCTCCGGGCCGTCGGCCATGACCACCAGGTCCGCCGCCAGCAGGGCGGCGTGGCGCCGGATCAGCTCCCGCATGTGGGGCGAGCCCGCCTCCTCGTCGCCCTCGAACAGGAACTTGAGGTGCACGTTCGGCGGCGCGTCCGCGGCCGCCAGCGCGTCCAGCGCCGACAGCAGCATCACGATGGGCGACTTGTCGTCCGACGACGACCGGGCGTAGACCCGCCAGTCGTCCGCGTACGCCCCGTCCGCCGGCCAGTCGATGATCGCCGCGCCATCGACCAGGCTGCCGTCCCGGAGCACCGGCTCCCACGGCGCGTGCCCGACCCACGCGTCGGCGTCCGCCGGCTGGCCATCGTAGTGGCAGTAGAAGAGGATCGTGGTCGTGGCGTCATCGGCGGGGGCGCCGGCGCCGCCCGCGCCAGGGACGCCGCGGGCCGGGAGCGAGCCGAAGACCATGGGCGCGCCGCCCGTCTCCAGCACCCGCGTGTCGACGCCGCGGGCCTCGAGCTCCCGGGTCAGCCAGCTCACGTTGCGGCGGATGGCCGGCAGGTCCGCCGCCACGTTCGGCAGGCTCAGGAACTCGACCAGCCGGTCCACCAGCTCGGCCCCGTGGGCGTCGACCCAGGCGCGGACGGCGGCGGGGGTGGGATCCTGGGCGGGGGACGCGGTGGCGCCGCCCGCCGAACCGGGCGCCGGGAGCGTTGCAGCGGCATGGGCCCCGGCGGATCCGGCCGCGGGGGCCTGGGCAGGGACGGGGTGGGGTTGGGCCACGGCGAGGGCGGCGGCGAGGGCGGCGGAGAGGAGGAGGGTACGGGAGAGGCCGGTGAGGCGGATCGTGGGGGGTCGCATGGGGGAGTCGGGTTGGAGGTCGGGGGCGGAGTGGTGTACGCTCACGAAGGAGACAATACGTCGGAAGCGACAGTCCTGCACGTGGCGCGTCGCGCGATGGCCACGGCGATGTGCTCTCGCTTGACTCAGAAAGCGGAACCCTCCCATCCTGTCAGTGTAACTTATGTGACACTGAACGGGTCAGGAGGCGATATGGGTACACTCTCGAGCACCACGCGGAGCCAGGGGGCGTCGATCGTGACGACCCTCCCCGCAGAGGTGGTCCGGCGACTCGGCATTCCCGCGGGTCAGAGGCTGGACTGGATCGAAGATGGACTGGGCGGCTTCCGGGTGGTCCCTCATTCCGAGGAGCTTGGAGAGGCTGTCGAGGCCCATGAGGAGATCATGGCCGAGTACGAC
>CAYMLW010000504.1:0-2712 GCA_964391035.1 uncultured Gemmatimonadaceae bacterium | reverse complement strand
GACAACGGGAATGTCGATGGCCTCGAAGTAGCCGGGAAGCACCACGCGGTACTCGGCGTATCCGTAGTCGGACCCGGGCCCCATCTCGCCGGAGTGGACGCCCTCGACCTGCATGGCGCCGTCCATGCCGTCGTCGGCCAGCGGGATCTGGATCGCGCCGCCGACCGCCTCGACCCCGGGCAGCATGACGGTGGCCGCCTGGATCTCTTCCAGGGCCCGGGCCACGGCCGGCTCGTCGGGATAGACCGTGGAGGGTAACGAGATGCGGGCGGTGAGCACGTCCTCGGTGTCGTAGCCGGGGTCGACCTGGAGCATCGCCCGGAAGCTGCGGATCAGCAGCCCGAACCCCATGAGCAGGATCAACGCCATGGCCACTTCCGCTGCGATGAGGGCGGACCACGTGCCGCGGCGACCGCCGGCGGCCCGGGGGTCGCCGGCACGGATCAGGGTCGCCGGCGGCGTACGGGCGAGGCGCAGCGAGGGGCCGAGGCCGAAGATCACCGCGGTGAGCCCCGAGAGCAGCACGGCGAAGGTCAGCACCAGCGGGTCGAGGCCGAGCGTCGTGCCGGCGGGCAGCGCGTCGGGGTTCAGCCCGACAATGGCCCGGACGAGGACCCAGCCGACCACCACCCCTGCCAGGCCGCCGGCTCCGGCGAGCAGCAGGTTTTCCGTGATCAGCTGTCGGATGATGCGGCCCGAGCCGGCGCCGAGCGCGGTCCGGACCGCCGCCTCCCGGACGCGACCCGTGCCCCGGGCCAGCAGCGCGCTGGCGATGTTGGCGCAGGCGATCAGGAGCACGAATCCCGCGGCGCCCAGCAGGAGCTAGGAGCGGGGAGCCGGCATCGCCCGCCCACCCCCGAGACCACCGTGAACACCGCCGTGTTCGCGCCGATGCCCAGCGCCAGCGTCAGCACCGCCACCACCACGAACCCCGGCGTCCGCGCCAGAGATCGCGCTCCGATCCGGACATCACGCCACACCGCTTCCCACATGCTCGCTCGGTCCTTTCGCTTTCTGATGACTTCCGCTTCCGCACGCGCCGCCGCGGCGACCGCGCCCCGGTCGCCGAATCGGCGCTCCGCCTCCTGCCGCGCCTCCCCCGGGCTCCAACCCTCCGCCTCCAGCTCCTCCGCCCGGAGGACGATATGGCTCTCCAGCTCCCGATCGACGTCCTCCCGGACGCTCGACCGATGGATGCGACGAGACCGCCGCGCCGGGCCCCGGGTCATGCCGGAGCCGGCGCCTCGAGGACCCGGGCCATGGCCGCCACGTACCGCTGCCACGTGCCGACCTCCGCTCGAAGCTGCTCGCGCCCTTCCGACGTCAGCGTGTAGAACCGCGCTTCCCGACCCGTCTCCGTCTCCCCCCACTCCGCCATCAACCAGCCCTTCTTCTCCAGACGACGCAGCGCCGGGTACAACGCGCCCTCCTCCACCGTCAGCTCCTCTTCGCTCGTGTCGCGGATCCAGCGCGAGATGGCGTAGCCGTGCATCGGCCCCCAGCTCAGCGTCTTCAGGATCAGAATGTCGAGGGTGCCCTTGATCAGCTCCATGGTGGTACCGGCCCGGTGTGCGAGTAGATCGGCGGGTATCCATAAGACACTGATGTATGATGGTGCAGGGGGTCGAATGGTTGGATGGCCGGGGCCCGCGCTGCGCGGCGGCCTGTTCGCCCGGGGGGCGTTGCGGTAGGGGCCGGGCCCCCGCTATCGTCCTGACAACCCCCACGACCCGGTTGATCGGCAGGGACCGCCATGCCATTTGACATCCGCCTGTCCCAGTCGGACCGTATCGTGGTGGTCCATGCCACGGGGTCCGCGAATCTGGAAGACTGGTACGGGCTCCAGGACCACCCGGACGTGCAGGCCGCGGGCGGGTCGCTGGGGCTGCTCATCGATGTTCGTCCCCGTGACGACGTCCCGTCCCCCGAGCTCGCGCGGCGCACGGGCCGGGAGCTGGTCCGCATCGCGGCGTCGCGGTTCAGTGCGGTCGCCCTGGTCGCACGGCCGGGTGCCCAGTTCGGATCGGCCCGGGTGGTGGACCAGCTGGCGGGGGAGGATCTGCCGGTGCGGTCCTTCACGGAACTGGAGCCCGCCCGGGACTGGCTGGTGGCCCGGGTCCGGCCTGAAGACCCCGCCTGATCAGACGACGGCGCGGAGTCGGGCAGAACCAGCGGTGTGTCCCCGGTGGGTGGCGCCTGGGCCGCGGGGGGCGACTTTCACCCGGAGGCTGTCCTCATCTCGTGACGTCCCGGGCTCGTCGTGGCTTCCTTCCCGGATCGTTCGACGGATTCGTGACGGCACTTCGCGGGAGGAATGAGGGCGATTAGATTCGGGCCGGCCGGACACGGACACGGACAGGGGCACGGACACGGCGGACACGGACAGGGACACGGCGGACACGCCAGACGGACACGGACACGGGGCACGGCGGGCACGGGCAGGGACACGGCGGACACGCCAGACGGACACGGACAGGGGGCACGGAAGAAGAGATGGCGCTGGATACATCGAAGTTCATCTACGTGATGAAGGATCTGCGGAAGGTGGTGCCGCCGAAGCGGGAGGTGCTGAAGGGGATCTGGCTGTCGTTCTACCCGGGTGCGAAGATCGGGGTGGTAGGGCCGAACGGTGCCGGGAAGTCGACGGTGCTGCGGATCATGGCGACCAAACCACCACTTCATATAACCCAGTTGATAATTACCGTTTGGCGC
>CAYMLW010000503.1:0-2724 GCA_964391035.1 uncultured Gemmatimonadaceae bacterium | reverse complement strand
CGCCATCGGCGCCGGGACCGACGTGGCCGTGGAGAGCGGCGACGTGGTGCTGGTCCGGAGCGACCCCAGGGACGTGCCCCGGATCGTGGCGCTCAGCCGGGCCACCTACCGGAAGATGATCCAGAACCTGTGGTGGGCGGCGGGCTACAACATCGTGGCAATCCCGCTGGCCGCGGGCGTCCTGTACTCGTGGGGGATCCTGCTGCACCCGGCGGTGGGCGCGGTCCTGATGTCGGCGAGTACGGTGATCGTGGCGGCGAACGCACAGCTGCTGCGGCGGGCGGAACTGTGAGACGGGCGGTGCGGGGCCCGTGAGCACCGGCGACGCCCGGGTCTACGACCGGATCGCACCGATCTACGACCTCATGGAAGCTCCCATGGAGTGGCTCGGCGGTCGCAGCCGCCGGGAGCGGGTCATCGGCGGCGCCTGCGGCGAGGTCCTGGAGGTGGGCGTCGGGACGGGCCGGAACCTGGCGCTCTACCCGCCGGACGCCGAGGTGACGGGGATCGACATCTCGGAGCGGATGCTGGAGCGGGCCCGGAGGCGTGCGTCGCACCTGGAGCGGAGCCCGGAGCTGCGCGTCGCCGACGCCGAGTCGCTCCCGTTCGACGACGACCGCTTCGACACCGTGACCGCCACCTGCGTTTTCTGCTCCGTGGAGGACCCGGTCCGGGGGCTCGAAGAGATCCGGCGGGTGGTGAAGTCCGACGGCGAGGTCCGGCTCCTGGAGCACGTGCGGCCCCGGAACCCCGTGCTGGGGAAGGTCTTCGACTGGCTGACGCCCCTGACCCGTCGGCTCATGGGTCCCGAGATCAACCGGCGGACCGAAGAGAACGTGGAGGCCGCCGGGCTGGAGATCGTGGAGGTCCGGCGGGACGGGATCTGGCGGGAGATCGTGGCCCGGCCCGCCCCGGTGCCGGGCCGATGATGGTTTCGGACGCCGCTGATCGCTACTCCCCGGGCCCGGCATCCACCCGCAGCAGGTAGCCGCGGCCCCGGATCGTCTCGAGGACGTCCGGGTATCCGGCCCCCGCCAGCTTCTTGCGCAGATGTCCCATGTGGACATCCAGCGCGTTGGAGGAGAGGTCCGGGTCCGGTCCCCAGACAGCGCGCATCAGGTCCTCGCGCTCCACCACGTGCTCGGCGTGGGAGACCAGGTGGTCGAGGATGTCCCATTCGGCCGGCGTGAGGCGGACCTCGCGGTCGTCCACGCACAGGCGGCGCTCGACCCGGTCGAGCACGATCCCCGCGTAGCGGAGCCGCCGGGCGGCACGGGGCTGCTCGTGGCGCAGCAGCGCCCGGAGGGCCTGGGGGGCGTCGTGAAGGCCCTCCCAGACCACGGGCTGGAACCCGGCCCAGCCCCGCTGGACCGGGAGCATGTCCTCCCCGGCATGCGGCGAGGTGAGGAGCAGGATCGGCTCGTCGCGGCCGATCTCGCGCAGTGTCGCCGCGAACCGATACCCCGCGCCCTCCGCCATGGACACATCCACTACGTAGGCTTCGTGGGATCCACGGGTTGCCTCACGCTCCGCCCGGTCCGCATCCGTGGTGACGTCCGGGACGAAGCCGGCGGACTCCAGCTCGGTCCGCAGACCCTCAGCGAGGGCCTCATCCTGCGCGAGGACCAGAACCTCGGGGCGTCCGTTGCGACTCCGTTCCATCGTGCCTCCCACGGTTGTTCCGTCAGCTGCCGGTCCCGGAAGCGGTCCGGGCCTCGCCGTCTGCCGACGTCGCTTCGGGCGCCGGGGCGGTCTCGATCCGATCGATCTGCCACTCGCGCCACATGGAGTAGACGACGGGGATCACGAGCATGGTCAGGAGCGTGGCGGTGATCATCCCGCCGACCATGGGCGCGGCGATCCGCTTCATGACGCTGGCGCCGGTGCCGTGCCCCCAGAGGATGGGCAGCAGCCCGCCGATGACGGCGCTGGCCGTCATGATCACCGGCCGGAGCCGCTGGCCGGCGCCCTCGCGTACGGCCTCGAGGAGCTCGAGTCGGCCCCGGAGCCGGCCCTCGCGCCGTCGCTTGTGGTAGGCCTGGTCGAGGTAGACCAGCATCACCACCCCGATCTCCGCCGCAACGCCGGCCAGGGCGATGAGCCCGATCACCGATGCCACCGACCAGTTGTAGCCGGCCAGCCACATCAGGAGCACGCCGCCGACCATGGCAAAGGGCAGGGAAAGCATGACGATCAGCGACTCGCCCACGCTCTTGAAGTTGAAGTACAGGAGCAGGAAGATGATCAGGAGCGTGGCCGGGACCACGTACTGGAGCTTCTGCTTCGCCCGCTGCATGTACTCGTACTGGCCGGACCACTGGAGCGTGTAGCCGGCGGGCAGCTCCACCATCTCGTCCACCATGGCCTTGGCGTCGGCCACATAGCTCCCGATGTCCCGGTCCACCACGTCGAGGAAGACCCACGCCGTGGGGAACGCACCCTCGGTCTTGATCACCATGGGGCCGCTGGTCATCCGGATGTCGGCGACCTGGCCCAGCGGGACCTGGGCGGTCCCGGGCGAGCCCATCCGGGTGCTGCCCATATCCATGCCGCCCATGTCCATCCCGGCCATGGCGGTGCCTCCGGACCCGCGCGTGCCGCCGCGGCGCATGCCCACAGGGATCAGCAGCTCGGCCAGCTTCTCCGGCTGGTCCCGCAGCTCCTGGGGATAGCGGAGCCGGACGCCGTAGCGCTCCCGGCCCTCCACGGTCTGGGTGATCTGCA
>CAYMLW010000502.1:0-2727 GCA_964391035.1 uncultured Gemmatimonadaceae bacterium | reverse complement strand
GTCAACAGGTGGAAGAGCTCCATCTGGTACTGGAGGTCGAGGCCGGCGGTGGGCTCGTCCAGTAGGAGGAGCCCCGGTGCCTGGGCCAGGGCGCGGGCTACGCGGGCTCGCTGCGCTTCTCCGCCGGAAAGGGTGGAGAAATCGCGTTCCGCGAGCTCGGTCACCGCGCACCGGGCCATGGCCCCATCCACCGCCTCCACATCCGATGGTCCGGGTTCGGCCCACGCGCCCAGGTGGGGGTAGCGCCCCATGAAGACGAGCTCCCGCACCGTAACGGGAAAAGGTGCGGGCTCGGATTGCGGGACCACGCCGACGGAGCGGGCTCGTTCCCGGTCCGTCCAGGAGCCGAGCGGCCGCCCCCCGAACGTGATCTGGCCCCCCTCCGGCACGAGCGCCCCCGAGAGGAGCTTCAACAAGGTGGATTTTCCGCATCCGTTCGGGCCGAGCACGGCGGTGACGGCTCCCGGCCTCACCTCGAGGGAGATCCCGTCGACCGCCGGAGCGGAAGCCGCGGCGTACCGGAAGCGAAGGTCCCGCCCTCGGAGGCTCCTCTCCTCGCCGGGAGCCGTCATCGTCCCCCCCGACGCACCAGGAGCACGGCGAAGAGCGGGACGCCGACCAGGGCGGTCACCACCCCCGTCGGCAGCTCCGCCGGGGCGACCACGACCCGGGCCATGGTGTCCGCCAGAAGGAGAAAGGCGGCGCCGGCGAGAAAGGAGGCCGGCAGGAGCAGCCGGTGCCCGGGACCCCAGAGAAGCCGGACCGCGTGAGGAACGATGAGCCCGACGAATCCGATGACCCCCGCCGCCGCCACGCCCACGGCCACCAGGAGAGAAGCCACCAGGTAGGCCAGAAGCTTCACCCGGTCCACCCGGACTCCCAGGTGGAAGGCGACGTCCTCCCCCCGCGAAAGGAGATCGAACGGACGGGCCAGGGAGAGGAGGATCGCCACCGCCGGGAGCATGTAGAGGGCGAGCATGCCGTTCGTGGGCCAGGTGGCGCCGGACAGATTGCCCATCATCCAGAAGATCGCCGAGCGGAAGGACTCGACATCGGCGAGGGAAAGGAGAAGAAGGATCACCGCGTTGAAAAAGGCGCCGACGACCACCCCGGCCAGGATCAGGACACGCGGGTCCAGCCGGCGTCCTCCCGCCGCCAGAGCGATCCGGAGCACGAGGGCCATCGCACCCAGCGCGCCCACGAAGGCCCCGAGGGACAGGGCCCAGGGAAACCGGGTCCCGACCCCGGTCACCAGCACCCCTACGGCCCCGACCGCGGCCCCACCGGAAATGCCCAGCACGTAGGGCTCGGCCAAGGGATTTCGGAGGAGCGCCTGAAAGGCGGATCCGCTAAGCGCCAGCCCGCCGCCCACGAGCGCGGCCAGCACGACACGCGGAAGCCGAAGCTGCGTCAGGATCGCCTCGGTCGAAGCGTCGGCCCGTCCCATCACCACGTCGAAGATCCCGGCCAGCGGAATCCGGGCCGCCCCCACCGACAGGCTGAGGAGTGCCACCGTGGAAAGGAGTCCCCCAAGAAGGAGAAGACGAGGAAGGACCGCGGTCATCGTCACTCCCGCACGTCGGCGAGGAACTCCGCCAGGATTTCGGCGGCCTCCGCCACCCGGGGCCCCGGTCGGTTGAAGAGGTCCGCGTCGACCAGAAGAACCCTTTCCTCCCGCACCGCGGTCAGCTGGCGCCATCCGGGGCGCCGCAGCCATGTCGTCTCCGCGGCGCTCCCATCGTGATGACCGGCGACGACCAGCACGTCCGGATCGCGCCGTACCACCTCCTCCAGGGAAACCCGGGGCCAGGGCGTCCGGGTGTCCGAAAACGCGTTGGTCCCCCCGGCGATCTCGATCAGATCGTCGAGAAACGTGCCGGGCCCCGCGGTCTGGGGGGGATCGTGCCAAACCACGTAGAAGACATCGGGCCGGGGCCCGGGAGGAATCGAAGCCCGCACCGCGGCCAGCCGCTGCCGGATGGATGCTCGAAGATGCTCGGCCGCCGCCTCCCGCCCCAGAAGGATCCCGAGCTTTCGAATCGCGTCATCCAGCTCCGCCAGCGTGGAGACCGAAGCGTGATATACGGGAATGCCGATTGCCGCCATACGGTCCCCGATGGCTCCCTCGTCGTCGTCCCACGCCAGCACCAGATCAGGAGCGAGGGCAGCGATGGCCTCGAGGCTCGGTCGGATCGTGCTCCCGAGAGAGGGAAGGTCCTCGAGGGACGGAGCCCGGTCATACCGGGTGCGGGCCACGAGGCGGTCCGCGGTGCCCAGTGCCACCACGATCTCGGTCATGGAGGGAAGCACCGACACAATCCGACGGGCGGGGGCCTCGAGACGGACGGAGGCCCCCCGGTCGTCCGTCACCTCGACGGCGAGCGTATCGTCGGACGGCGTATTGTCGGACGGCGTATTGTCGGCAGGCGTTCTGGATGCGGCTTCCGGCGAGCTGCAGGAGACGGAAAGCCAGGCCGCGAGTCCCGCGGCCGGGAGGCACGCGATGCGGCCGCTGGGGTGCGAAACTCGAAAGGGCATCCGGTCCGCTCGCTCCTCTTTCAGAGGAACGGAACGGATGCGGAGAATCTTGGCAGAAGAGAGTCCGCTCGCCCCGATCCTCTTCCCCTCGAAGGATCAACATCGGGCTCGAACGGGGCCTCGTCTCCTGGCTCGAGGCCGGCACATCCACCTTCCCGGGGCCGAACCCCAGTGGCGTTTCGGATGCGT
>CAYMLW010000501.1:0-2729 GCA_964391035.1 uncultured Gemmatimonadaceae bacterium | reverse complement strand
GGAGATCGCCGGGCTGTACCAGCGGGCCCGGGCCCTGGCGGAGCGGGACGGCTGGCGTCTCGGCGAGGGCGAGTCGGGGGGCGCGAGCGACGGCTCCCTGGCCGCGGCGCTGGGCATCCCCACCCTCGACGGCATCGGCCCCGACGGCGGCGGCGCCCACGCCGAGGACGAGCACGTACGGATCGCGGACCTGGCCCGCCGGGTCGCTCTCTACGGCCGGCTCCTGGAGACGCTGTGAGGAGAGCGACCGTCGCGTGGGCGGCCGCGTCCGTCAGCGGCATCCTGCCGGGGCGCCGGGAGGCGGGTCCGTGAGCGGGCGTCGTGGCGATCCGGTCCCGGTCACCATCCGGGCCCTCGCCAGCTCCGCCGACTTCGAGCAGTGCCTCGCCCTCCAGGAGCGGACCTGGGGGCCGGACTTCACCGAGGCCGTCCCCCCCTCGATCCTCCGGATCACGGAGCGGACCGGCGGCACCGCCGGCGGCGCCTTCGACCCGGAAGGCCGACTCGTCGGGTTCGTCTTCGGGCTCGCCGGCATCGAGGACGGGGAGCCGATCCACTGGTCGGACATGCTGGCGGTCCGGCCGGAGCGACGGGGGTCGGGGCTGGGGCGTCGCCTGAAATGCTGGCAGCGGGACCGCTGCCTCGAGCGGGGCGTCACCCGCATGTACTGGAGCTACGACCCCCTCGAATCCCGCAACGCCTGGCTGAACCTCGGACGGCTCGGCGCGGTGGCCCGGGAGTACGTCCCCGACATGTACGGCGCCGGCGACTCGCCCCTCCACAGCGGGATCGGCACCGACCGGCTGATCGTGACCTGGGAGCTGGACAGCCGCCGGGTCCAGGCACGGCTGGCCCGCCAGCCCACGGCCCGCGACCGCCAGCCCCCGGCCCGCGACCGCGAGTCCGCCCCTCCCGCCTGGGAGGACGTCTGGGACCTGCCGCTGGCGTTCCCCGTGGACGTGGAGGGACCGGTCCCGCGGCCGGCCGTCGCCAGCGGTGGCCCCGGCGATGCGCTGGCCGGCGGGCACCCGTCGGGGGCCTCGACCCCCCCGGGGGCGACCGGTCGGCGGGAGGCGGACGCCCTCCTCGTCCCCATCCCCGTGGACATCCAGTCGCTCAAGGCCGACGACCCGGCCGCCGCCCTCGCCTGGCGGGAAGCCACCCGCGGGTCCCTCGTCCCGCGGCTGGCCAGGGGCTGGGAGGTCCGTGAGTTCGTGCGCGCGCCCGGGCCCGTGTCATACTATCTCCTCACGCTCCTCACGAGACGTCTGGAGCGCTGAACATGTCCCCGGAACCCGACGCCGCCATGGAGCGCGAGACCTCGCCGGATCCCGACGCACCGTCCGACACCGTCGGCACGCCCCTCACCATCCGTCGCGCCGAGCTCTACCTGATCCCGCTCCGCCTCCGGGAGCGGTTCGAGATCTCGTCCGGCGGCCGCCAGGACCGGCGCATCATGCTCCTCGCCCTCCACGGCCACGACCACGTGGGCTGGGGCGAGTGCGTGGCCGGCGAGGACCCCGGCTACTCGTACGAGACCACCGGGACCGCCTGGCACGTCCTGACCGACTTCCTGCTGCCCGGCGTGGTGGGCCGGCAGGCCGCCAGGCCCGACGACGTGCTGGCGCCGGTGGCCTGGGTCCGGGGCCATCGCATGGCGAAGGCGGCCATCGAGATGGCCGCGTGGGACCTGCACGCCAAGCGGCTGGGCCGGAGCCTGGCCGACGTGGTGGGCGGCGGGCGCCGGTCCGTCGAGGTCGGGGTGAGCGTCGGGCTCCAGCCGTCGGATGACGCCCTGATCGAGCGGGTCGGGCGCTACCTCGACGAGGGCTACCGTCGGGTGAAGATCAAGATCAAGCCCGGGAGGGATGTAGCCATGCTCGGGGCCGTGCGGGAGCGGTTCCCGGACACCCCGATCCTGGCCGACGCCAACAGCGCCTACACCCTGGCCGATACGGACCGGCTGGCCGGGCTCGACGCCCTCGACCTGATGATGATCGAGCAGCCCCTCGGCCACGACGACCTCCGGGACCACGCCCGGCTCCAGCGGCGGATCCGGACCCCCGTCTGCCTCGACGAGTCCATCCGATCCCCCGGCGACGCCGCCCTCGCCCTCGATCTCGAGGCCTGCCGGATCATCAACATCAAGCCCGGACGCGTCGGCGGCCACGGGAGCGCCCGGGCGGTCCATGAGCTGTGCGTGGCCCGCGGCGTCCCCGTCTGGTGCGGCGGCATGCTCGAGTCCGGCATCGGCCGGGCCCACAACGTGGCGCTGGCCACGCTCCCCGGGTTCACCCTCCCCGGCGACATTTCCGCCAGCGCCCGCTACTGGGATCGCGACCTCGTCACTCCCGAGTTCGAGCTCGACCACGGCACGTTGACGCTCCCGGACGCCCCCGGCATCGGCGTCGAGCCGGACCTCGACCGGATCGAGTCGCTGGCCGTGCGCCGCGCCTCGTTCCCCTGAGAACCGCCGGTACCGATCCCAGGTTCTACACGGACCCGGCCAACGGGGCCGACTCCCGTCCGACGCCGCGCCTCCGTAGATTCCCGGCATGCCAGCCGGACCCGTCTCCCCCACCGCCGTGATCCTCCTCGCCGCCCTCGTCCTGGCCGCCGCCACCGCCGGGATGCTGGCGGAGGTCGATCCGTTCGCGACCTGGTACTACCAGCTCGCCTGGTACCCGACACTCCTCATCGGCGATGTCCTCATCCGACTTCGCACCGGC
>CAYMLW010000500.1:0-2756 GCA_964391035.1 uncultured Gemmatimonadaceae bacterium | reverse complement strand
ACCGCTGGAGGCTGACCCCGTCGTCCCGGTACACGGCCAGCCGGTCGGCCCGGGGCCGGATCGCCGTCGGCGCGTCCGTGTGGTCGAGGGTCAGGACGTCGATGTGGGGCCAGCCGGAGAGCTGCTCGGGGTCGACCAGGAAGAAGAACTGGCCGGAGGCGTAGCTCGCATCGTCCAGGACCAGCTCCTGGTCCTGGACCAGCCCCTCCTGGCCGGTACCGCCCAGCCGGAACTCCCGGGTCGCGATGTCGCCCTTCTGCTGGGCCCAGAGCGCCTCGACCGTCGTGGCCCCGACCTGGCCCGTGGCCTTGAAGCCGAAGTTCCCGGCCGGGATCCCCTGGGTCAGGTAGCGCGACGCCGGCAGATCGATGCTCACGTCCCCCATCTCCACCCGCTGGAGCAGCTCGCCCGGCGCGCCCTGGTAGTAGACGTTGATGTTGTTCGCCGCGTCGAACTCGCGACGCTGGTCGTAGTCCACGTCCACGTGGATCCGGTCCGTGATCGACCCGCCCACCTGGATCCCGAACTGGATGTCGGGCCGCAGCCGCGGCAGCAGGTCCGGTCGGCAGCTCAGGTCCAGCCCCGGCTCGCACGGCCGGTACTGGTTCCACGAGCCGCCCAGCTCCCCCCGCCCTTCGACCGTGAGCGCCAGGTCCGCCAGCTCCTGAACCACCGCCGGCAGCTCCAGCTCCGGGAACACTCTGCCCCCCTCGGCCGTATCAGCCGCCACCGGGGCCGGTGTCTCCGCCGGCGGGACGAGTCGGCCATCGGGCCAGGGGAGGTCCGGTGTCGCACGGGCGATGCGCGCGGCGACGGCGTCCCGGGTCCCGAGGTCGCCGGGGGAGGTCGCGGGCCCCGACCAGTCCGGGATCGGCAGGCGGTACGCCGATGGCAGCGGCGCCAGGCCGAGGCCCGGGCCCTGCCGGGGAGGGGCGAGGAGCTCGGCGGCGGTGATCCGCAGCCCGGTCCCGCCCCCGGGGTCGGGACCGCCGGGGTCCTGGGCGCCCGCGTGTGACGCGGACGCCAGTACCAGCATCAGGGGCCAGACGATCCTCAACCGCATGCCAGTGCGCCGGGAATGCCCTCGGATGGTCGTGGCCCGGGGGTCGCGGAACCGGTTGTAGGACTACGAATCACCCAGTAGTATAACGAGTTACGGAAACGGGGGACAACGCGCGGCCAATGGGAATCCTGACTCGCTACATCCTTCGGGCCCACGTCGCGCCCTTCTTCTTCGCGCTCAGCGTGCTGACCGGGATCCTCATGATCAATACGGTGGCGCGCCGGCTCGAGAGCCTCGCGGGCAAGGGGCTGCCGTGGTCCGTCATGGCCGAGGTCTTTGTCCTCTCGCTCCCCCATATCCTCGCCCTCACGCTGCCCATGAGCGTGCTCGTCGCCACGCTCTTCGCGTTCAGCCGGCTCGCCGCCGACAACGAGATCACGGCCCTCAAGGCCAGCGGCATCAACCTGAACCGGCTCCTGATCCCGCTGCTCATTGTGGCCACCCTCTTCGGCGGCGGGATGCTCTGGTTCAACGACTACCTGCTGCCCGAGACCAACCACATCCTCAAGCTCCGGCTCCTGGACGTCCAGCGTAAGGCCCCCACGCTGCAGCTCAAGGAGCAGACCATCAACCCGATCCGGACCGGCCGGAGCTCCCGTCCTCAGTACTACCTCCAGGCGGCGAAGATCCGGTCCGCGACCAACGAGCTGACCGACATCGTCATCTACGACTACAGCGACCGGGAGCAGACCCGGACCATCTACGCCGACAGCGGCGAGATGGCGTTCAACGAGGCCCGGACGGACCTGTTCCTGACCCTCCATGACGGCTGGATCAACCAGATCGAGGCCGAGACACCGCAGCGCTTCGTCCGCAGCTTCTTCGACCAGTACCGGATCCAGATCCGGGGGGTCGGCAACGAGCTGGCGCGCACCGAGGCCGAGGGCGGCACCCGCTCCGACCGGGAGATGTCCCTCGACATGCTGAGCGACGCCGCCCGGCAGGCCGCCGAGCGGGCCGACTCGCTCCGCGGCGAGGCCGCCCGCCTCTCCATGGAAACGCTGGAGCGGTTCGTCGCCGGACAGGACAGCGCCGTGGCGGCCGCCGTCGGCGCGGCGCCCGGCCAGCGGATCCGGTTCTCGCCCGAGACCTACCCGGCGGGCCGCGACTCGGCGTATGACATGCTCGCCCGCCGGACCGCCCTCGAGATCGGCACGCTGGCCGGCCGGATCCGGGCCCTCGAGCGCCAGTCCAACGTCCACATGGTCGAGTACCACAAGAAGTACGCGATCTCGTGGGCCGTCATCATCTTCATCCTCCTCGGCGCGCCCCTCGCCGTCCGGTTCCCCCGGGGCGGCGTCGGGCTGGTCATCGCCGCCTCCATCGGGATCTTCTCCGTCTACTACGCCGGCCTGATCGGCGGCGAGAACCTGGCCGACGAGCGGAACGTCTCTCCGTGGCTCGTCATGTGGGCGCCGAACATCCTCTTCTTCTTCATCGCGCTCTGGGGGCTGTCCCGGATCGGGAAGGAGGCGGCCACGAACCGGGGCGGCGGCTGGGACGACCTCCGGCACTCCGTCGGGTCGCTGGTCCGGGGCCTGGTCAGGGCGCCGCTGCGCCGGCTGCGGCGGGGTGAGGCCCGATGAGGATCCTGGATCGTCTCGTGGTCGGCGAGTTCGTCCGGCTCTTCATCGTGTTCCTGATCGCGGCGCCGGTCCTCTTCATCCTCGGGGACCTGACCGACAACCTGGAC
>CAYMLW010000499.1:0-2770 GCA_964391035.1 uncultured Gemmatimonadaceae bacterium | reverse complement strand
GTCGATGGCGAGGAGGAGGGTGCGTGCGTTGTGGAGGAAGTCGGCGCCGGCGAGGTCCGCGGGGTCGAGGTCGTCCATCAGGCGGATCGGCGCCTCCTCGTCGAGTCCTCCTTCGAGCAGCGCCTGGGCCTGGTCCGGTGTGAGCCCCGACAGGTCGTCCCGGGGCGCGACGTTGTACGCCGCCACCCGTTGGGCCACGTACTCCTCGGCCTCCTCGAAGGTGGCGAAGCGCCCGGAGCGGATCTCGTCGAAGACGTCCTCGAGCTCCGGGGGTACATGGGGAGGTCGGTCGTCCGGATCCTCCCCCGGATAGACGACCCGGAGCCCCCCGGCCTCCGTGACCTCCGCGGGGTCGCCCCTGCGCAGCCGGCCCCGTTCCTCCCGGGCCAGCGTCGCCGTCGCTTCCAGCACGGCGGCCAGCCGCCGGACCACTTTCCGGGGGATCCCGCCGGCGGGGGTGAGCATGGGGAACAGGAACGGGTACGAGTCGGGGTCCGCCACCTCCCAGCCGGATCGGGCCACCTCCCGCTGCATCGGTCGCGGCAGCTGGCGCCGGGGGACGAAGGTCAGGCCGATGACCCAGCTCGACGGGTCGTCCATGGCCTCCTCGGGCGACGCGGCCCCGGTCGCCGCGTCGTAGTCCGCCTCGTCGTCGTACACGGCCAGCCCCCGGGTCTCGCCGGCCGCGCCGAGCACCGCCAGCGTCCACGCGTCGTCCGGCCAGGCCGCCCGCAGCGGCGGGTGGTCGTCGAGCAGCTCCCAGGGCGCCGCCCGGCAGTAGGTCGCGGCGGCCCGGAAGAGCGCCGCCACGTCCGCGTCCGGGAGCCCCCATGCCGCCCAGGCGGAGACCATCGCCACCGCCGGCCAGACCGGCTCCCCGTGGAGGTGCTCCAGCAGGGACCGGGCGGCCTCGTCGAGTCGTACCAGTCGGGACGGCTCGACCGCAGGCAAGTCCCCCCGGCCGAGCTCTCCCAGCCCGCCCTCGAACCGCTCGTTCAGCGCGTCGGCGACCTCGGCGTTTCGGACCAGGAGCGCCTCCGGCCACACCCCGACCGTCTCGGCCGCTTCCTCGAGCGCGCTAGCCAGTGCGCCGGCCACCTGCTCCGGTTCGGCGCCCTGCGCTACTCCCTCCCGCACGTGCACCACCAGCGGGCCCGCGCACACGAGCGTGAGGGTCGGATACCCGTCGCGGACGGTTTCGACCGCCGCCGGCAGCGGGATGACGTCGACCTCCCACTCCGGCTGGCGTCTCGCCTCCCGGATCACGTCCTCGGGGATGGGCCCTGCCCGGGACGCCGGCTCCCCCTGCTCCCGCTTCATGCAGCAGCGCTTGTACTTGAGACCGGACCCGCACGGGCACGGCTGGTTCCTCGATATCTTCAATGGTCCCCCGCGTGGTCTGTCCGGCGGCGCTCAGCCATGGCTCGGTCCCGTGCCTGCCCGTCCCGCCCGGGTGGCGGGGCGCTGCCCGGCCTCGAGCGCCATCGGGGTCGTAGAGCGTGGGTCAACAATAGGGCCGCCTCCCGGGTTCCGCGAGGCTTGCGATACGCCACACGCTCCCCCCTCCGGCCGCGCCCTGCGGACAGCGGCGCGGACCCGCCGCTCCCGGGCCCTTCCGGCGGCCAGGGCCGGAGCCTACCCCTCCACACCGCCGTGCCCCACCTCCGTCCGCTCCTCGTCCCCCGCCTGCTCCGGCGCCTCGCCCATGATCTCCCGCAGCTCCTCCCGGGTGACCACCTCGTTCTCGAGGAGCGCCTCGGCCACCCGGTCCAGCAGCTCCCGGTCATCGGTGAGGATGTTCCGGGCGCGGTTGCGGACGGCCGCGACGATGGAGCGGACCTCGTCGTCCATGGTCCGGGCCGTGTCCTCGCTGTAGCTCCGCTGGTTCGGCCAGCCCATATCGCCGCTGCCCAGGAACGTCTGCCGCGGCTTCTCGTAGCCCACGGGCCCCAGCTCGTCGGACATCCCGTACTGGCGCACCATGTTGCGGGCCATCTCGCCGACCCGCTCCAGGTCGTTCGACGCCCCCGTCGAGATCTCGTCGAACACGATCTCCTCGGCCACCCGGCCGCCGAGCAGCACGGCCATCCGGTCCAGCAGCTCCTGCTTCTGGAGCAGGTAGCGCTCGTCCTCGGGGAGCTGCTGCGTGTAGCCCAGCGCGCCGACGCCCCGGGGGATGATGCTGATCTTGTGGACCGGGTCGGCGTTCTCGACCCGTTCCGCGATGACGGCGTGGCCCGCCTCGTGGAACGCCACGATCCGGCGCTCCTTCTCGTTCACCAGACGGTTCTTCTTCTCGAGCCCGGCGATGACCCGGTCGATGGCGGCGTCCAGGTCGTCCATCCCGACCTCGTTCTTGTTCTTCCTCGCCGCCAGCAGCGCGCCCTCGTTCAGCAGGTTGGCCAGGTCCGCGCCCACGAATCCGGGCGTGCGGCGGGCGATCACCTCGAGGTCCACGTCCTTCGCCAGCTTGATGCCCGTGGCGTGGACCCGGAGGATCGCCTCCCGGCCCCTCCGGTCCGGCCGGTCCACCACCACCTGCCGATCGAAGCGGCCGGGCCGGAGCAGCGCCGGGTCCAGGATCTCCGGCCGGTTGGTCGCCGCCATGATGATCACGCCGGTCTTCGGGTCGAATCCGTCCATCTCGACCAGGAGCTGGTTCAGCGTCTGCTCCCGCTCGTCGTGGCCACCCATGGGCCCGCCCGCGCCCCGGGCCTTGCCCAGCGCGTCCAGCTCGTCGATGAACACGATGCAGGGCGCTTTGGCATGG
>CAYMLW010000498.1:0-2773 GCA_964391035.1 uncultured Gemmatimonadaceae bacterium | reverse complement strand
CTGGGGTTGGAGGATCCCGGCTGCCCGTATCATCGGGCGGCACCGGGGTCGGAGGCCGGCTCGGCCGCCGCGATGGCCCACGGGGGTCACGGCGGCCACGCAGACCACGGGGCCCACGCCGACGAGGGCGCGCCGGACGGGTCCGACTGCCAGTGTCTGGGCATCTGCGTCCCCGACGCGGCCATCGCCCTGATGCTGCGGACGGCGGCGCCGCCCTCGGTGGCGGTGATCCCCGCTGCACTGCCCCGCCTCATCGACCGGGAAGCGCCGCTGCTTTCTCCGATCGCCTATCTTCTGCCGTTTTCCACGGCGCCTCCCGTCTCGCTCCGGAGCTGATCACGGCGGTCGCCCGGTCGGGTATCCGCGACTGGAGAGCGAGGACAGGAGATCTTCCGATGACAGTACGTTTGCGTACGGGCGTGCGCCGGCTGGCGCTCGTCCTGGGACTGGTGTTTATGAGTGGTGGGCTGTGGCCCGCAGCGGCGCAGGGCCAGGAGGCGGTTGCCGGGCAGGGTGGCCGGACGGTCACCGCGGTGGTGGTGGACTCGGTGACGGGGTCGCCGCTGCCGGCGGCGGAGGTGCGCGTGTTGGGCCGTGTGGCCGAGACCGACGCGGCCGGCCGGTTCGTGCTGCGGGGCGTCCCGACGGGTTCGACGGTGGAGGTGACACGACTCGGCTACCGCCCCGTCCGTCTCGAGGCGGGGGCGTTCGGGGCGACGATCCGGCTCGCGCCGGAGCCGGTGCTGCTGACCACGCTCGCGGTGCGCTCCGCGTCCGCGAGCCGTCTGGCCCGGGGCACGGCGCTGACGGTGGCGTCGGTCGACGCCGAGCGAATGAGCCACGGTGCTCACACCACCGTGGCGGAGGCACTGGACGGGCTGGAGGGCGTCTCGATGTCCCGCATGGGCGCGTGGGGGTCGCGCCCCGTGCTCCGGGGGCTGTCGGGCCAGCGGGTGGTGGTGATGGTGAACGGCAGCCGGGTCGAGCGGGCGTGCGCGTTCGGCATGGACCAGGGGCTGGCGACGGTGGACCCGGCCACGGTCGAGCGGATCGAGGTGGTGGCCGGACCGGGCACCGCGCTGTACGGCTCGGGCAGCATCGGCGGCGTGATCAACGTGGTGACCGAGGGGCCCGGGTCGTCGGCGACCGCGGCCGGCGGGGGGCTCTCGGGCGAGGCCCGGGTTCGTGCGTCCACCGGCGCGGCGGGCGGCACCGTCGGGGCGACGGTACGGTCGGACCGCGGCCCGCTGGAGCTCACGCTCTCCGTGGACGGCACCCGGCACGACGACTACCGGACGCCGGCGGGCCCGGTGGACGGCTCGGGGTTCGGCCACGTCACCGCCGAGCTTGGCGCCGGCCTCGGGCTGGGCCCGGGCCGCGAGCTGTCGCTCCGGGGGCAGCTGTTCGAGGGCCGCGACATCGGGTGGCCGGCCATGCCGGGCGCGGAGATTCCGTCGGAGAGCCGACGGTCGCTGTCGCTTGACTACGGCCATCAGCTCTCGGCGGGCTGGCTCGACGGGCTCGCCGGGCGGGCGTACGTGCAGCGCCTCGACCACGAGATGGAGGTGACCATGCGCATGGACGCCGCCATGCCCATGACCTCCGTGACCACGCAGCTCTCCCACAGTACCACCGGCGGCGCCCGGGTCCAGACCCGGCTGGTGCCGCACCCGGCCGTGCACGTCGACGCCGGGCTCGAGGCCACCGGCTGGGCCGCCGAGGCGACCCGGACCACGGAGCGGACGATGGGCAGCAACCCGCCCAGCGAGCTATCGCTCCATACCTGGCCCAACGTCCGCCTCGCGGACCTCGGCGCGTTCGCCCAGGGCCAGATCCGGCTGCCCGCGAGCGTCACGCTCAGCGGCGGCCTCCGACTCGACCGGATCGACCGGACGGCCGACGGCTGGCCGTCGGCCGGGGAGTGGGTTCGGACCGGTAATCTCGGCTTCGCCGTGCGGCTCCCCGCCGGCCTCGGCGCCCGGGTCAGCCTCGGCTACGGTTACCGCACCCCCGACCCCACCGAGCTGTTCGGCATCGCCCTGCGACCCGACGGCTTCATCTACCGCGGGAACCCGGAGCTCCGCACCGAGACCAACCGGAACCTGGAGCTCGGCCTGACGTTCGAAGACGACGGGGTCTCGACTTCGATTACAGTTTTCCGCAACGATCTCGACGGTCTAATCGCCCCGGTCCCCAGCCCCGGCGACAGCATCAGCGGCTACCCCGTCCGCAGCTACGCCAACGTCGACCGAGCCCGCCTCGACGGGGTGACCGGGTCGCTGCAATGGAAGCCCGCCAACCGGCTCCGGCTCCGGGGCCACGCCAGCTACACCCGCGGGCAGGACCGGATCGACCACCGGCCGCTCCAGGCCGTCCCGCCGTTGGAGGGCGGGCTCGCGATCCGCGGGATGACGTCGTCCGACGGGCCGTGGCTGGAGCTCGAGACCAACGGCGCGGCCGCCCAGACCCGGCACGCCGAGTGGATGAACGAGCCGGAGACCCCGGCGTATCTGCTCCTGAACGTCCGCTCCGGCACCCGGCTCGCCGGCGTGGACTTGGTCCTGGGCGTCGACAACGTGCTGGACACCGCGTACCGGGGGCACCTGGATCCCGTGCGCCTGCTGCGCCCCGGGCGTAGCGGGTACGTGCGGGCGTCGGTGGAGTTCTGACACAAAAAGCCGCCGCCCGGGATCCGTGTACGCACCCGTCCCATCGTGTGGGCAACGGTCGAGAAGGGCGTTCGGAGAGACCCCCGAGATCGGCCATCAATACG
>CAYMLW010000497.1:0-2775 GCA_964391035.1 uncultured Gemmatimonadaceae bacterium | reverse complement strand
GGATCAGGTTGGCCTGGCCGTGGGCCTCGGTGGCGCCGAACCGGATCGACCGGAAGAGGTCGGGGAGCTCGCCGACGAAGGCGGCCCGAACGAAGTCGTCGGAATAGAGCCCCCGGTCCCGGAGCACGGTCAGATTGTGGAGCCCGACCACGTCGGCCTTGGCCTCCTCGATGGCGCTGTAGCGGTCCTGGAGCGCCTGGTTCACGGTGATCCGCTCCCCCTCCCGCTCGATGAAGCCGGGGCCGAGACCGTGCGCGAGCTCGTGCATCAGCACGCTCGTGAACCACGGCTGGAACGCCAGCTCATCCAGCATGTCCGGGTCGAGGATCGCCTCGGCAATGGGCGTCAGGATCCGGTCGAACTTGGCCTGGCTGACATTCCGGAGCATCACCTTCTTCGAGCCCTTCTCGGCCCGGACCCGCTCGTCGTTCGGCAGGTTGAACGCGATGGTCTGGACGCCCGCACGCGTGTCACCGGCCGTGTAGACCACGTCCACGACCCGCATCGGGCTCTCGAAGCCCCGGTCCAGGTTCTTGTAGCGGTCCGGGATCGGCAGGTGCCCCTCGAGGGACCGGAGCGCACTCTTCAGCGTGTCCAGCTCCGCGCTCGCCTCCGCATCGGCCACGGTCACGAAGCTCTCGAAGGCCGCCTTCGCGCCCATGAGCGCGTCCTCGTAGACCTCGTACGGGCCGATGGTCGGCTCGATCTTCGTCCCCTCGATGTCCATCCACGCCACGTCGCTCGGGTAGTAGTCGTTGCTCAGGAACGACGACGCCCGACTCTCCAGGTACGCCGAGAGCGACGCGTTCTGGGACAGCGCCGCCGCCTCCCGCAGCAGCCCGGCCGCCCGCTCGAGCTCGGGGGCGTAGGCCTCCGAGTAGGGCACGGCCACGAGGGCGTCGCCCTCCCGCTCGACCCGCGTGAACGTTCCGGTCAGCGCCTCCCGCCGGTCCGGGTGCGCCTCCAGGTACGACTCGAACTCCTCCCGCGTCAGGTCTTCGGGGTAGTAGCCCGCGCCCGCCGGCTTCTCGCCCACGTCCAGGAATGGATCGTGGTCCGCCTGCCGGTCCCACGGGCCCACCATGATGTCGTAGTAGACCGCAGCAGGGTCGTCCTCCCCGCGGAGGGCGACGGCGTCGGCCCACTCCGGGTTCTGACGCGCCACCTGCCGGGCGAAGAGCTCGTGCATGATGTCCGACGCCTCGATCAGCTTCGCCAGGACCGCCTTCTCCCAGTCGTCCAGCACCGTTTCGTCGAACTCGATCTCGGCGGGCGCGAAATTGGCGATCCGCTCCTCCAGCTCCGCCTCCGTCATGCCCTCTGCCAGCGCCATCTCCACCTCGTTCCGCTCGATCGTGCAGCCCGTCACTCCCACTGCCGCGAAGGTGGCGACGACGAGGAAGGGCCTGGTCTTTCTCGTATTCATGGTTCGTCCCTGTTCAACGTTCGTTCTTCGGCGTTCGTCGCTCGATCTACGTCCCCAACACTCGTTCGTTCGCACGCGAAGCCGCGAAGTCGCGAAGCCTGCTCTACGGCGGACTTCTGGCCCCATATCGAAGCTCGCATCCGACGATGAAGCTCGCGTCTCATGACGAAGCCTGCCTCTCACGACCAAGCCCGCGCCCCACGACGAAGCCCGCGGCCAGCTGCGAGACTCGCGGCCAGCAGCGAGACCCGCGGCCGCCCTTCCCCGCGACTTCGCGTGAAAGCTGTTCCCAAGCGGCGACCCCGCAGCCCTCACTCCACCCTCCGCTTCGCCGCCCGCACCCCGAAGTCGAAGAGCTCCGGTCGCTGGTAGTGGCCCGCGACGTCCAGCGTCATCGCCTCCTCGATGTTCCGGCGGTAGTCGAGCTCCGCCACCAGCACGCCCGGGTCCTCGTACAGCGGTCCCGCCAGGTACGAGCCGTCGGGGGCGATGATGGCGCTGCCACCGGCCAGCAGCCACTCATCGGGCGCCCCGACCTTGTCGGGGCTCGGCTCCAGTGATTCCGGCAGCGCCGAGGCCCGCATGAGCTGGCCGGCGGCCAGGACATGGCAGCGGGCTTCGAAGGCGTAGCACCGACTGGCCTGCTGGTGCATCCCGTTCACGCCGACCACCGCCGACCAGACCGCCACGTGGACGTCCTCGCCGGCGTCGTGGAGCGCCTGCCGCGCCAGCGGGTTCCAGTGCTCCCAGCAGATCAGCCCGCCCAGCCGGCCGGCCGGGGTGTCCACAGGCCGCAGCCCCGCCGTGTCGCCCGGTCCCCAGAGGAGCCGCTCGGTGTGCGTCGGCGTCAGCTTGCGATGATGGTTGAGCAGCGAGCCGTCGGGGCCGTAGACCAGGAGCGAGTTGTACAGCGTCGCCCGCCCGGGGCCCGCCGTCACCCGCTCGCTCACGCCCACCACCAGCGTGATGTCCAGGTCCCGGGCCACGGCGGCCAGCTCGGCGCCCGACTCCCCGTCCACGACGACGCTGTTCTCGGCCAGCTGCCGGTACTCCGCTTTCACCGGCGGGTGGTCCCACAGCCCCGTGTCCCGGCAGTAATCCACCCACGTCGGGTACCCCGGGACCCACGTCTCCGGGAAGACGACCAGGCCCGCCCCGTCCTTCGCCACCTTCTCTGCCAGCTCGCGGGTCCGCGCCAGCCCCCCGGCCAGCGATCCAGGCTGCTCGGCCTGGATTACGGCAGCGACGGCGGTCACAGCCACTCCAGGTTCATCGGATCCTCCCCTCAAGAACTAAGAACTAAGAACTAAGAACTAAGAACTAAGAACTAAGAACTAAGAACTAAGAAC
>CAYMLW010000496.1:0-2787 GCA_964391035.1 uncultured Gemmatimonadaceae bacterium | reverse complement strand
GGCGCTGTGGTGGACGAAGCAGTCCTTGCCGCGGCCCTCAGGCTCGATGAAGCCGAAGCCCTTCTGATCATTGAACCATTTCACGGTCCCGGTGGTACGCATCCTACCGTACTCCCTCTGATGTTCTTGGTGCTATCGAGCCCGGTATCTCCGTACCACTCGATCGATCACCTAGTGTCCGCGGTTGTCACGCCCCGCGGCTTGGCGGTCCGGACCGGCGGCTGCCGGGACGAACGGGGTGCAATATTGCAAGGCGGCTCCCGGGGGTCAAGCAACGGTCCGGGGGCCGGATCGGCGGCGCTACGCCAGAGCGCTCTCACGACCGGAATCCCGGGCGAACAGACAAGTGCTCCGGGTCTGTTCCACCATACGCCGCATGAAGGCGAGATCGAGGGTCTCGCCGAGCCCGAAGATGCTGACATCCGCCTGGGGAGCCTGGGGCAGGTAGTCGTCGAACGGCTGGGTGACGGCCATGATGCGGGTGCTGGGGATGCGGCCGACCTCGATCACGGCGTCCAGGAACTGACGCGCTTCTTCGACGTTGGCCTCGTCCTCGACCACGCTGATCAGGCGCATGCGTGCGTCCCACGCCTTGAGGAGCTTGTACCCGGCCAGAAGCGGGAGATCGAGGTTGCCCACGTGCATGGACAGGCTCCAGTCCGGGCTCCGGTCTCGGATCCAGACGTTGATGGTTCGTCGCTCGCCAACCCCCGAGCGCGGGTGCGACGCATGGACCAACAGCCCGACCTCCTCCCGCTGGGCTTCCGCCATGATGCGCGCGTACTCCTCCTGCCGCGCGTCGGTGCCCGGGAGGTTGAGGAAGACCATATTGGGCTTGAAGAACGCCCCGCGCAGCGTCTGGAGCCCGGCCACCACGCCGGACGTGAAGCCGCCCGGGCTCTCGACCACGGTCCAGGACGCGAACACGCCCTGGTCCCTGAACGCGTTGGATAGGGCGTAGATCCGAGCCCGAAGCCGGTCGTCCGCCTGCGCCGTGGCCAGTCCCATCAGCTTGACCGAGCCCCGGGGATGCGCCAGGTCGTGGATCATGAGGAACGACCCACGCAGGTCCTGCGGGTCCTCCACCGGCACGAGCATGTTCGGCTTCCACGCCCGCTCCTGCATGTCCGGCAGCTCCGCCGTCTTCTTGGCCGCCCACTCGGCCACGCTGACGAACAGGCCGCTGCGCATGTCGCCAAACGGCGCCTCGAGCCGGCGCCGCAGCAGGACCACGTAGAACACCACGACGGTGGCAATCGCGATCAGGCTGAAGAGTGGGTGCACCACGAACATGGCGAACAGGCTGAGGGCCAGGCCCGCCGCGGAGACCCACCGGGGCAGCCGGAGCAGCGGCCGGAAGCTGACCAGGCCCATGGTCTGCTCGATGAGCACGACGGCATTGATCATCCCGTACGTGATCAGGTAGAACATGGTGATGAGCGGCGCCACCACATTCAGATCTCGAAGCAGCGTACTGGCGAGGATCAGTCCACCGGTGACCACCATGGCGTTCCGGGGCTCGGCCTTGTCCGTGAGGCGTGAGATCCAGCCGGCCCGTGGCAGGACGCGGTGCTCTCCCATGGCCTGGAGGATCCGGGCGGAGCCGACGAGGGAGGCCAGCCCGGAGGAGAAGGTGGCCCCGAGCAGACCGGCCAGGACGGCCGGGCCCCACGCGGCCTTTTCTATCATGATGGTGTAGTTCGAGGCAAGCTCTTCCGGCGTGGCCGAGCGGGCCAGCCAGACGGCCAGGGCGAGGTAGATCACGAGGCTGACGCCGATGGCCGCCATGGTGCCCAGAGGGATCGACCGGCGTGGATTCCGGAGGTCACCCGACAGGTTGGCTCCAGCCATGATCCCCGTCGATGCCGGGAAGAAGACGGCGAAGACGATCCAGAAGCTCGAGCCGGAAAAGCCGTTCTCCGGCGAGCCCGGAAAACCACCCCAGAGCTGGACGTCCTCGAAGGGGATCACCATGGAGCCCTGGAACGCCCCGACGGCTATGGACGCGAGGGCGGCCAGGATGATGGCCATGATCACGTACTGAACCCGGATGGCCAGGTCCAGGCTGACGTAGGCGATCCCGTAGAGGCCCAGGAACACCAGGATGTCCACGAGCAGGGCCGGGTGGTCGGGGAAGATCCAGAGCCAACCCTCCCGGAACCCGAAAACATACATGGTTACGGCCAGGGCCTGCGAGATGTAGCGGGGAATGCCGAGACTGCCGCCCACCTCGAGGCCGAGGGACTGGGCCACGATCGCGTACGCGCCGCCCGCGCCGATCCGGATGTTCGTGGTGATGGAGGACATCGACAGGCCCGTGATCCCGGTGATCACGAACGCCAGCAAGATGACCAACACGCCCCCGAGCAGGCCGGCGTTTCCGATCACCCAGCCTTCCCGGAGGAACATGATCACGCCCAGGATCGTCAGCAGCGTCGGGGTGAAGACGCCACCGAACGTGCCGAGCCCCCGGCCCTGCCGGGCGAGGCCAAGCACTTCCCTGGGGGTACGCGTCTGTCTGGCCATGTTAGCTCTGGATCCGCTCCGTGTCCCGCTGGATCCGCACGCCGCGGGCGGCCAGGTGGTCGAGGATCCACGGCAGGGCGGTGGTCCCACCGAGCCGCTCGGGCGGTGACACGCCGGCCTCGCGGTACCGGCCCGCCAGGACGAAGCGGGCCAGGCCCGTGGCCGTATACCCGGTGGTTCGGGCCATGGACGACACGCCCGTCTCGGGGTCGTGGCGATCGAGGAGGCGCACCGTGTGGCGCACCGGACCCTCGGCGTCGC
>CAYMLW010000495.1:0-2793 GCA_964391035.1 uncultured Gemmatimonadaceae bacterium | reverse complement strand
CAGCTGCTCGGGATACGGCGTCTCCGTCATCCGGTCGTGGACGGCCTCGAGGAATGCCCGCAGCTCGGGCTCGCCGAGGGGTCGGTCCGTCTCCAGCAGGTAGCGACGGGACCGCTCGACCCGGCGGATGCTCCTCAGCCCGCAGGCCCGAAAGATGGCCAGCGCATTGGTGGACCAGGCGGTGGAGAAGCTGAGCCGGGGGCCCACCTCCACCAGGGTGCCGTCGCGACCCGCCATGAAGCTGCCGGGCCCAAACCCGTCGGGCTCGAAGGTCTCCGCCAGCAGCCACTGCAGGACCTGTTGGGCCTCCGGCCCGAGGGGGCCGTCGGTGTCCAGGTTGAAGCAGTATTCGGTATGGATGTCGCGAATCTGATCCGAGACGTCCCGACGGACGCGTCGGAGCAGTGCCAGGCGGGTCGCCTCGTCGAGGCCGGGCGCCCGGTAGTAGTGGAGGAGGCTCATGGTGCCGGAACGTAGGGAGCCCCGCGTGGCGTCGCCACTGTCGACATCTGAGATCTGAGAGTTGAGACCCGAGTCCCCGCCGCGTCCCCCCGGCGGCGTCGCCGGTCGCGGTTCGGCGGCTGCGGCTCGGCGCCCTTCCCATGCGGCGGCCTGGCCAGGCCGGCCGGCGGCACGTCAGCGTGTTCGTCCGGGCTTAGCGTGGCTTAGCGTCGAGGAACATCGCCACGACCGGCGGCCAGCACGCGCCGAATACGGCGGCCCAGACGACCTCGCCGAGCGGAATCCCGATGAGGACGGAGGCGCCCCAGAGATGATCCGGGTTCCATACTGAGAAGAGGTCCGGCCACACTCGGGCGGCCAACGCGGTGGCCGAAACATGCAGGACGGGGTATCCCAGGGCTCCCGGGATCGTCAGGGGCCACAGGGTCGGCCGGTGGACGAGCGCCACCGACGCGGCCGCCATGAGTCCCGCCAGCAGGGCCGTCATCGGGTTGGCCCCCAGGCCCAGGAGAAGGAAGTAGAAGGCCGGGATGACGAGGGCAATACCGCCGACTCGGAAGGCGATCCGACGGGCATGCCAGTCGAGGGAGAGTCGCCGCGCGAACGGTGAGGCGAGGACGATCAGCCAGGCCGCCAGTCCGGACGCGAAGCAGAACGCCACGTCCTCGATCCCGCTCGGCAGGCTACCCAGCCTCAGGGGGGCCCAGTAGTCATCGAAGGAATACGCGAACAGGCCGGTGGGTGCCAGGATCAGCCCACTGAAGAGGAGCGTCCGCCCGTGCCGCCGTTGGATCGCGGTAAGGGGCAACAAAATGACGATCGCGGTCATCGTGGCCCACAGATACGGGTACTCGGCGAAGATGCTCACGCCGTGGCCGACAAGCCCTCGACCTCGGCCCGACTCAGACCCGGTATGCCCATGCAGGCGCTCCTGCCGGTCCTTCGTCTCACTCCGGGACCCTCCAATCGGGGGAAGGGATTTCCACGGTGTCGGGCAGCAGGGACATGTCCCCGGTGGCCGCGAAGTGCAGGATCGCCTCGCGGAACGTTTCCGCGGCCCCCATGGCCGCCCGGATGGCCCCGTGCGGCCCCCGCTTCACGGTGACGAACGTGCTGTTCGTGAAGTACGGGACGAGCTCGAGGGCGTTCTCGTACGGGGTCGACGTGTCCCAGGTGCCGTGGACGATGACGGTCGGGATGGCGGTCTCGAAGTTCTGGCGAAAGTCGTCCCCCAGGTCGCTGTCCCAGACCGGGCAGCCCGCCTGATAGCCCCAGTTCATGCGGCCGAGGAAGTGGAGAGCGGGGTCGGCCTCCATCTCGGCCAGGCGCTCGGCCGTGATCCCGGAGCCGCAGTCGAGCATGAAGTAGCTGGCCGTCCGGAACTCGCGACGCGAGGCAAAGGGCGGGAGGAGGGCCGCCGCAGCCTCCTGGAAGTCGCCCCGGGCCAGGCGGATGACATCGGCGGGCCAGGCCTCGAGCCCGCCGGAGTAGCCCCGGGACAGGCGTCGAACCGACTGCCCGTCGAGGAGCACGTCCCGACCGAAGGCGCGGACGGTGAACGGCTCGGCCTCGGCGCCCTCGATGACGCGGCTCAGAGCCTCGATCAAGCCTCCTTCGGGGACGAGGGGCCCGAGCTCGGGCGTCTGCTCGGCCCTCCACCACCGTGAAGCCCTTCAGGTCGAGTCCCTGGCTCTCCCAGAAGGTCTTCTCTCGATCGAGGACCCGCCGGAACTCCGCCACCGCCGCCGCGTCGTCGTACGGCTGGTCGGCGGGCTGCGGATCCGTGGTGACGTCGATGGTCGTGGTGGGCTTCGACGGGCCGATGCCCCGCTGGCTTCACGACCACCACGTCCGAAACGTCCAGGAACGGTTGCCAGTCTCGAAGGTCACCGAATACGGCCAGATCACCGTGGTGTCCTGCCCGGGCGTGTTGATCTCGGCCGTCGGGGGTACGTTCGCGGGTTCGGCCGGGTCGCCGCACGACCCGGCGAGGAAGGCAATGCCGCATGCCGGGAAGAGAGGTCTGAGGCTCATGGGGAGATCCTCCTCACCAGGGGAACGAACCCACACCCCCGCACGCCTCAATCTCAGATGCTCAGGATAGGCCGGCCGGATCCGTATGGCAACACGAGGGGACGATCCTTCCCCCCCCCGGCCGTCTGGCGCCCATTTGCCTGCGCCGTCTGACCCGGCGGCCCGTCCCGTCGCCGACCCGACTGTTGCTGCGCCGTGGCCCGCCGCGCAACATTGTGGCGTGTCCCCACGTCCCGTCGAGCGCTGGGTCTTCGAGCTCGGCCTCGAGGACCAATGGCGGTCGGCCCGTCCCGACTG
>CAYMLW010000494.1:0-2799 GCA_964391035.1 uncultured Gemmatimonadaceae bacterium | reverse complement strand
AGAGGAGGAAGAGGTCGTCGGGTCCGGGCTCGATGGCGAGGGTCTGGATCTCGAGGTCGATGTCCTGGATCCCGAGGGCGCCGGTCAGCATGGCCGAGAAGGGGTGGCCGTGGGCCTGTCCGGGCGATATGAGTCCGGCGTCCACCTGGTCCTGGACCCAGGTCTGATCCCGGGTGAGCTGTTCGAGGCGTCCATCGCGCCACCGGTAGGCGCGGGAGTCACCGACATGAACCACATGGCCCTGCCCGGTGGCCGGATCGATCCGGAGCACGGTGAGCGTCGTGCCCATGCCCTCGAGGTCCGCGTCGGCCCGGGCGGCCTTGAGGATGGCGTCGTGGGCGGCGAGCACGGTCTCCCGGAGGAAGGCCCCGGCTCCCTCGTCCGGGAAGTGAGCCGTCCGGTCGTCCACGACATCCACGGCGATGCGGCTCGCGATGTCCCCGGCGGCGTGTCCGCCCATCCCGTCGGCCACGGCCACCAGCCCGCGATCCGGCCGCTGAAGCAGCGCGTCCTCGTTCTGGGCACGGGTCCGCCCGACATCCGTTCGTCCCACGATTCGCAGAGCCATGCGCCAGGGTAAGGACGGTCGGCCCCGGCTGGCAAGAGACGGGACGGGGTCGGCACGCCGCTTGCCCCGGTATCCGACGATGCCTCGATTCCCGCCTCTCGTCATGACAGCGATCCTCATCGCCGGCTGCGGCGACCCGGACGAGTCGCTGCGTGTGGCCCGGGACGTGCTGCCCGCCGCCATGGTCGCGCCCGGGCTGGAGGGCGTCAGCCTGAGCGACCAGCTCCGGGTCCTCGAGGCGGAGCTGGTGGAGGCCGAGGCGGGAGACGCGGACGGGCTGCTGCGAGCCGAGGCGATCACCGACCGGCTCATCCACGCCGACCGCCCCGTGGACTGGCTCGCCTCCGACTACGACGTCGAGGCCCGGCTCCGTCAGATCCAGGTCATGGCCGACAGGATCGTGGCCCGGCTCCGTCGCGGGGCCGGGCTGGCCGCCGTGGCCGAGGACATCCACACCCTGCGCATGGCCGTGCAGGACCTGCGGTCCCAGCTGGCCGCGGAGGGCGGCGGGCCCGCGCCACCCACCCTGGACTCGCTCCTCGCCCAGGATCCGCTGCGCGACGTACAGTCGGCATCTCTCGACGCCGTGGTGGCCGCACGGGACAGCGCGGCGGCCGATCGCGGGCCCCTTCCCGACATCGAGCCGCATATCGCACCAGTCCAGTCCCAGGGGCCCGTCGGCCGGCCCGTCGAGGTACTGCCCGACACCTCGCCACGTCCCCGCCGCTAGTGTACTGATGTCGAAGTCGCGTGACATTCGAACGCGGCTGCATCCCGTCTCGCGTCGTTGCTCGGGATCGCCGTAGCCCTGCCATGCCTCACCCTCGCGCCTACCGAGGCGGGCGCTTCCACGTTCTCGATGTATACGGCATCTCGGCAACGGTACACTGACCCGTCGCACGGCCGTCGCAGCACCGGGATCCGGGTCCCGGCGGATACCGGGAACACCGCCCGCACAGCGGGTTAGTACACGCCGCGGGATTCGAGCTTCGTCCCGGGTGGGACAGGAACCCGCATGTCCCGCGAAGGCTTAGACCTTGCGAGGAATACAATGGGCGAGGGAGCTGCCGATACTCGAGGTAGCAACCTCCGCAATCGATATACGGTGGTCGAGATGGCAGCGACTAAGACAAAAGAGAAGCGGCGTCATACGGGCGCGTTCCGGCCGACGTACGAGGACAACAGCGCCCTCGATCAGTACCTCGGGGATGTCAGCAAGCACGAGCTGATCACTCCGGAGCGGGAGATCGAGTTGGGTCGTCGTGCGCAGGCCGGTGACGAGGAAGCGGTCGAGGAGCTGGCCCGGGCCAATCTCCGGTTCGTGATCAGCGTGGCGAAGAAGTACCAGAATCGGGGCGTTTCCCTGGCCGACCTGATCCAGGAGGGCAACGTGGGGCTGGTGACGGCCGCGCGGAAGTTCGACCCGGACCAGGGCGTGAAGTTCATCTCGTACGCGGTGTGGTGGATCCGGCAGGCGATCCTGGCCGCGCTGGCGAATCACGGCCGGAGCGTGCGGGTCCCGCTGAATCGTGCGAGCGACCTCGCCCGGATCTTCCGGGAGCGGGAGCGGCTGAAGCAGGAGCTGGGTCGCGACCCGACGCTGGAGGAGGTGGCGGAGGCGGCGAAGCTGAAGCCGAGCGTGGTCCGTCAGCTGCAGACGCTGAACTCGTCGGAGGTCCGTCTGGACGCGCCGATCGGGGATTCGGACGACAGCTACCTGGTGGAGCGTTTCGTCCTGGACGAGGCGGACGAGCCGGAGGAAGACGTGGAAGACCGTCTTCTGGCGGAGCAGATCGACCGGGCGCTGGAGGCGCTGAATCCCCGGGACGCCCGTGTGGTGCGCCTGTATTTCGGTCTCGATGGCGGGGAGACGCACACGCTGGAGGAGATCGGCACCATGCTGGGCGTGACGCGGGAGCGGGTGCGCCAGCTCCGTGATCGTGCGCTGAAGCGACTGCGGGAGGGAGACATGGGTCCGGCCCTGGAGAGCTTCGCCGCCTGATGTCCCCCGGAGAGCCGAACGGCCTCGTACGCTCCGTCATTGGCGGGACGTACGAGGTCGAAGTGCATCCGGGGGGCACCGACATGGTGGTGGAGGCGTCGCTCCGGGGCCGCCTGAAGCGCGAGCAGCGGACGGGAGACGCGGTGGTGGTGGGAGACCGTGTGGAGGTCGTGGAGCAGGAGGACGGCAGCCACACCTACGACCCGAACGGCAAGTTCGAGGACCTGAC
>CAYMLW010000493.1:0-2808 GCA_964391035.1 uncultured Gemmatimonadaceae bacterium | reverse complement strand
GGTGGCGGAGGGCCGGGAGACCGCTCCGGACCCGGACCGCTACGGCGAGGAGTACCTGCGCGTGGCGGACCGGCTGAGGGGCGAAGGATACGTCCACTACGAGGTCTCGAACTTCGCCCGGCCCGGGTGGGAGGCGAAGCACAACGCGGCGTACTGGCGGGGCGTCCCGTACCTGGGTCTCGGCAATGGCGCCCACTCGTTCATGGCCCCCGAACGGTGGTGGAACCACAGGGACTGGGCCGCGTATCGACAGGCGGTGGCGGCCCGCGGCCACGGCCGGGCGGAGTCGGAAGAGGTGGGCCCCGAGGCGGCGAAGCTGGAGCGGATCTGGCTCGGGCTGCGCACGGCCGAGGGTCTGCCCCGGCGCGGGCTGGCGCCGGCCCAGGCCGATCGAGTCGCGGAGTGGGAGCGCCGCGGCTGGGCCGTGCCGGACCCCGTCCGGGTACGGCTGACTCCGGACGGCTGGCTCCTGCTGGATCGCCTGGCCGTGGAGCTGGACGCCACCGGTGACGCCGCCGAGGCGGCGAAAGCCGACGCCTTGAGAACGCGGTCGCCGACCACGACATTACACCGTGCACCACGATACAGACTATCGAAGGATGGCCCGGACACCGATGAAGCGTGACGAGTCGCTGACGGAACGCGAGCGCGCGGTCCTCGATGCCGTCATCCGTACATACGTGGAGACGGCGGAACCGGCGGGCAGCCGGACGGTGGCCAAGCGGCACCATCTGGGCGTGTCGCCGGCGACGGTCCGCAACACGATGTCGGACCTGGAGGACAAGGGCTTCCTCTACCACCCGCACACGTCGGCCGGCCGGATCCCGACCGACCTGGCGTACCGCTACTACGTGGACACGCTCATGCGGCCGCGGAAGCTGACCCAGGCCCAGCGGTCGAGGCTTCGCCAGGAGCTGGGCGAGGAGTACGGTCCCCTCGAGCGGCTGGTCCGTCGGGCGACCCAGGCCATGGGCCTGCTCACCGGCGAGCTCGGCGTGGCCATCGCCCCCTCCGTCGACGACGTGGTCCTCGAGCGGCTCGAGCTCCTCGCCCTGTCCAGCGACAAGGTGCTCCTCGTACTCACGCTCCGGGACGGGCTGATCCGCACCGTCTACGTCGACCTGCCCCTGTCGATCCCGCGGGAGACGCTGCTGTCCGTCACGGTGGTGCTGAACGAGCGGCTGGCCGGCCAGAGCATGGGCGAGATCCGTCAGTCGCTGGCGGAGCGGCTGCGCGACGCCGCGCCTTCCGACGACGCGTCGGCCTCGGAGCTGCTCAACATCTTCCTCCAGTCCGGCGACGAGCTGTTCGACCTTAAGGGCGACGAGGTGCACCTCGGGAACACGAGCGTGCTGGCGAGCCAGCCCGAGTTCGAGTCGGGGCAGGACCTGCGGGGCCTGATCGAGCTGACGGAGCGGCGGGACCTGCTGGCGAGTGTCCTGTCCCGTCGCGGCGGCGACCCGGGCCTCCAGATCCGGATCGGCTCCGAGAACGAGGAGCCGGAGCTGTACGGGTTCACGCTCGTGACCGGCGAGTACGAGGTGGGCGACCTCTCGGGCGTGATCGGGGTAATCGGTCCCACGAGGATGCCGTACGACCGGGTGATCGCCATTGTGGACAGCACGAGCCGGCTGGTCTCCGAGCTCTACGGCGTCGGATCGCTGGGAAAGAAACGACAGCGGGACTGAACGTCACGGAATGCGCGACTACTACGAGATCCTGGGCGTCGACCGGAACGCCGATGCCGACGCCATCAAGAAGGCCTACCGCAAGCTGGCGCTGAAGTACCACCCCGATCGCAACGGGGGGGCGAGCGAGGCCGAAGAGAAGTTCAAGGAAGCCACGGAGGCGTACGAGGTCCTGCGGGACAGGGACAAGCGCGCCACCTACGACCGTTTCGGACACGCGGGCCTGAAGGGCGCCGGCGGCGGTGGCCAGGGCTTCGGCGGCTTCAACTTCTCCGACGCCCTCGAGATCTTCATGCGGGATTTCGGCGGCTTCGGTTTCGAGGACTTCTTCGGTGGAGGCGGTCGAGGCCGCGGCCGACGTGGTGGCGGTCCGCAGAAGGGCCCGGACACGCGACTGCGTCTCCCCGTGACCCTGGCCGAGGTGGCCGAGGGCGTCGACAAGACGCTCCGGGTCAACGTGCTGGACCCGTGCGGCCGCTGCGACGGCACGGGCGCGACCGAAGGTGCGGAGCCGGTAGTCTGCGAGACCTGCGGCGGCAACGGCGAGGTGCGGCGGGTCCAGCGGTCGATGCTGGGCCAGCTCATGAGCGTCACGCCCTGTCCCCGGTGTGGCGGCGAGGGTCGTATCATCGAGGACGAGTGCCCCTCGTGCCGGGGTCGCGGTACGGAGAATGGCCAGGCGGAACTCGAGGTCAAGGTGCCGGCGGGCGTGTCGTCCGGCGATTACATCACGCTGCGCGGACGGGGCAGCGTGGGGAAGCGGGGCGGGCCGAGGGGCGACGTCTACGTGGTCCTGGACGTGCAGGAGGACGACCGGTTCGTCCGGGAGGGCGCCGACGTCTTCTACGAGCTGCCGATCACGTACTCCCAGGCCGTCCTGGGCGATACGGTCACGGTCCCGACGGTCCTGGGCGAGGCCGAGATCGAGATCCCGCGGGGGACCCAGTCGGGCACCATGCTTCGGCTGCGCGGGGAAGGGCTGCCGCACCTGCAGGCGGCCGGGCGCGGGGACCAGCTGGTCCGGGTCGTCGTATGGGTCCCGAGGGACCTCTCGTCCGAGCAGGAGAAGCTCGTCCGACAGCTGCGCGACATCGAACAGGATGCGCCGGAGTCCATCGAT
>CAYMLW010000492.1:0-2809 GCA_964391035.1 uncultured Gemmatimonadaceae bacterium | reverse complement strand
GCCGGGGGCGCTGGCGGCCCGTGCCGAGGAGCACCACGGGCGTGGGGAGGCGTTTCGTGTGCGGGTTCTGACGGGCGCATCGACGGGCGAGGAGATCGACGACGTGCTGGCGGAGGCGGACGCGATCTCGTGGCGGACGCCGTACCAGTCGTCGCGGCCGCTCCGTGAGCGGATCAACGGGCAGGAGACCCAGTTCGTCGACATGCACCTGTCGCACGTGCCGCAGGCGGTGGATTTCGGGTTCTTCGGCGCCATCGACGTGGCGGTGGTGGAGGCGACGGAGGTGACGCCCGACGGCCGTATCTACCTGTCCACGTCCATCGGCGCGACGCCGACGTTCATTCGGCGGGCCCAGAAGATCATCGTGGAGGTGAACCGGCACGCCTCGAAGCGGCTGTGGGAGATGCACGACATCGCCATGCCGGCGCCGCCGCCGCACCGCAACCCGATCCCGATCTTCCACCCGCTCTCGCGCATGGGGGTCCCCTACGTGGCGGCGGACCCGGACAGGATCCTCGGCATCGTGGAGACCAACGCGCCGGACCGGATCCCGCCGAATCCGGATACGGACCCGGTGAGCGACGCGATTGCCGGTCACGTGGTGAAGTTCCTCCTCGATGAGCTCTGGGCCGGTCGGATCCCGGAGAAGTTCCTGCCGATCCAGGCGGGTGTGGGCGCGGTGGGGAACGCGGTCATGGCCCGACTGGGGGACAGCGAGGTCCCGGACTTCCACATGTTCACGGAGGTGCTCCAGGACTCGCAGATGGACCTGCTGGTGGAGGGTCGGCTGCTCGGCGCATCGACGTGCGCGCTCCGGCTCAGCGAGCTCGAGATGCAGCGACTCTACCGCGGCATGGACTACTTCGCGCCGCGCATCGTCATGCGGCCCCAGGAGCTGTCGAACAACCCCGGCCTGATCCGTCGCCTGGGCGTCATCGCCATCAACACGGCCATCGAGGCCGACATCTACGGCAACGTCAACTCGACCCACGTGGCGGGGACGCAGCTGGTCAACGGGATCGGCGGCTCCGGCGATTTCACGCGCAACGCCTACCTGTCCATCATGGTCTGTCCGAGCGCGGTCCGGGGCGGGAAGATCTCGACCATCGTGCCCATGGTCTCCCACGTCGACCACAACGAGCACTCGATCCAGGTGCTGGTCACGGAGCACGGGCTGGCGGACCTTCGCGGCAAGGGCCCGGCCGAGCGGGCCAAGGTCATCATCGACAAGTGCGCCCACCCGGCCTACCGGGACTACCTGCGCGAGTACGTCCGGAACGCGCCCATGGGCCACACCCGCCACGACCTGAGCCGCTGCTTCGAGCTGTACCGGAATCTGGAGGCCACGGGGAGCATGCTGGAGAGTGCGGAGGTGTCTGTCCCCTGAGGGTCGGGCGAACGGAAGCTCGGGGACTAACGCGCTCCCCCGTTTCCCTCGTCGTCCTGCCGCCGCTGCCGATCCGCCAGTGGGTGCTCTCGGTGCCCAAGCGGATCCGCCCCTTCTTCCATCACGACCCCGCCCTTGCCAGCGCAGTGCTCCGGGTCCTGCTCCGCGCTATCCGCACCCGCCTTCGGCATGACAGTCCCGGCGCCGGCCCCGACGCTCAGATCGGCGCCGTCTCCTTCCTCCACCGCTTCGGCGCCTCCCTCAACCCCCACTTCCACTTCCACGTCGTGGTCCTCGACGGCGTCTTCACCCAAGCCGAGGGCGGCGAGGTCCGCTTCGACGAGGCCACCCACTTCTCCGCCGACGACGCCCGCGCCCTCACGCCCGTCCTCCAGCGCCGCATCCTCCGCCTCTTCCACCGCCGCGGCCTCCTCGAAGCCCACACCGTGGACGACATGCTCACCTGGCAGGGCACCGGCGGCTTCAGCCTGGACGCCTCCGTCCGTATCCACGGCTCTGACCGCGCCGGCCGGGAGCGACTCCTCCGCTACTGCGCCCGGCCGCCCTTCGCCCTCGACCGCCTCCGCGTCGAGCACGAACCGGGAGCTCGGGACCGCCCAGCCCGAGCGAGGAACGCTGATCGGTGGTCCGGACCCGGTTCCACCCAGAGCACGTCCAAGCCCGTCGGCGTCCGCCGGGTCTTGTACCAGCCCGCGCGGCCCACCCCTGATGGCCGCACCCTCCTCGCCCTCTCGCCCCTCGAGTTTCTCGACGCCCTCTCCCGCCTGATCCCGCCACCCCGGGTCCACCGCCACCGATACCACGGCGGCGAAGCAGCGGCAACCAACGAGGATTCCGCCGACACCCTCACCGGCGCCGCCGCCCGCTCCCGCTGGGCCAGTGATTACGGGCTCGCCGAACTTGTTGCCGTAGTCGGAAGCGCCGTTGGACGCTTCGATCTCGATCTGGAGCGGCGATGCCAGGTTGTCCGGGTAGCGGAACTCCGGCGCCTCCCAGGGCAGCGGGCAGCCGGGGATCCGGAGGTTGCCTACGCAGTACGCCGCCGTGCCGGCCACCACCAGTGAGCCGCGCCCCGTGGCGCGTGGACGTCCCGGATCCGGCCGCCCGTGCCCGTCTCGGCCCCGGGGAACGGGGCCACGCCGGACGGGAAGTTGTGGGTCTCGGCGGTGAAGATGATGTCGTAGTCGAGATCCGCCTCGCCGAAAGGCCCGGGCTCACCCGGCCGGGCCGGCGTGAGGGTCCGGATCCCGTAGCCCCGGATGGCGCTGGAGTTGTCGTGGAAGGCGATGGTCGAGTTGTTCCGGTTGGCCTTCCACGGCCTCTGGATCAGCGAGAACAGGTGCTCGGGGGCTTCCTCCCCGTCGATGATCAGGCGGCCCTTGAAGAACCAGTGGCGGGAGT